>DIRG01000046.1:0-2313 GCA_002427475.1 Mageeibacillus sp. UBA5442 | reverse complement strand
ACAATAGGCCGACAAATCATGTAGGCTACTTGTCTGGTAAGGTCCTTTTACAACAGTAGTTTTCTTACTTGCGGAAGCGCTAAGGAGCGTAGTTTTATTGCGTTCAATAACACTTCCGACAACATAGTTGTTGTTGCCTGTGTGTCCTGCTTCCACATAAAGTTTGATTTTCCCATCAGCGATTCGATACCAGTTTTCTGCGTATCCATTTTCTAGGTTTCTAGAGCCTGGAATATTCATCTTGTATTGAACTGCTTCTACTGCTCTAGGGATTGCCAGTATGGAGAGGAATAAGAGTACTGACAAGAAAACAATAACTATTTTTTTCATTGTACAATCCTTTCTTTTGGAATTACTTTCGTGGTAGTTTACCTTTACTGTGTTCTCACAGTTGCATTTTTGGTCTCGGCTAGTGCAGTTGTATGTATTTTATGTTGAAAGGATCATATTTATACACAACTTAACATATTAAATAAAGGTTGTCAAAAATCAGTGACTATCATGAGTTTCAACTCATATTGAGCATCATGCGTGCCGATCACAGTCGTCTTACCCTGCTTAATTAGTTATCTTTCTCCTTTGAGGCGTGTCACGCTCTTTTTTTGTAAGCAACGTATGACACCGGCATGTAATAGTAGATCAAGAATCAACAAAGCTCCAAATAGCTGTCCAAATAACTTTAAACTCAGATCAGTCTTGTCGTCATCTAAGATGGCACCCTCGTAGGCAATTAAAAATAGCGAATGAATCAGAGATGGGAATAGTAGGTAAATTATGTGAACAATAAGATACGGAACAGCCGTACGGACCCATAGTTCGCCATAACGACGCAGGAAGGGAACGCCATGCGATAGCGCAGGTGCAGCAACTTGTCGCGATCCGTAGCGAAAACTTCTTCATTGTGCGCACTTTGCACAACAAAAACTACTATGGGGAAAATAGCCATCCATAAGTAGCGACTGTCAGAGCGAATTGAAATTTGTGGAAAGGCTGTCCAAATGTCCCTGAAAGACCAGTTAAGATCTAGTACTCTTAGATCAACATTCTCTGGCACAAGTATCGTACCCGTCTCGGTGGTTCTGTGAAGCGAATTTCTTCTTCACTTAGATCAAGTATTTTGTTCTTCAGAGTCACCTGGTAGGTTGAATCGCCGAGCGCTTGAGCAAGCGTAATCAGAGATAATTCACCTTTTTCATCAAAGGTTTCCCGTTTTGAGCCTGCGGGCAACGAGGCAGCATAAAGATACTCTAGAGAATTTTCTTTTTCATCTAAAGCTACTTTAAACATGCTTTCCGTGTATTATTGCCGGTGTTCCGGACATTCCTCAGCTAATTCCAGCTCTAAATATTCGCTATACACTTGTTCTGCTCTCCATGCACTCCAAACCCAAACAAGATTTGGAAAGAGAGCTAGGAGCTGTGTACCCAGAAGAAGTACTAAAATTATTTTCATAATCGAACCGAAATTTAGAAAAAAGCCAATAGAACTCTGGCGTTTAGCACTTACCACAGGATTAATACGCTTCACATAAGCGCGACAATAATTAGAGCGAGCAGCAACACCGCTAGCATTCCGACAAATGTCAAAGTCAAGCGATTCCAGTTTTTCACAATGAGCAATAAGCTAACGACTGTAAAGATAGCAAACACAAGCAAGACAACCAAAGCTATGCGATACAGTAAACGAGAAACTATGTTTTGTACTATGATCCAGGGTTTTACGTACGCCAATCTTTTGTGTTGCCTCTATCACCTCCAGTGAAAAAAGCGCAAGAATAATCAGTAAGATAGCGGCCATAAAGACTACGGAGATTATGTAAGGTGGACCCTTAGTCATAGATTCAAAATAATATGCTGACTGATATTGCTTATCATAACGCTCTACTGAGTCAAAGGAGGTCGACTTCATTTCAGAACTCAGGTATGTTCTCGCTGCCTCAATGTCCTCACACTGAAAATAGACATAGATATCTGACCTTGAGCCTAGCCTAAGATAGTAAGATCAGCTGCAAACAGATCAGTCTTTGCAGAATAGATAAAATTTAATATAGGGCCCGACTCGGCCGGATCATCATCCATGGACATGAATGAATAACCTACTAGAATTATATTTCCATCTAGGCGGTCGGCTAAATCCATCAGTTCATCGGCCCTTTTGAGAGGGGGCTCAGACGACTTTGCAGGAGGATCGGATGGATCGTTCGGTATATCAGGGTACATAGCAAGATACTTGCGACAAGGGTGTGCTCTAACTGTCTACGTTTCTACACTTAGCGCAACCGGCACCCTTAGCATCGGAATCTCTATCACTCGA
>DIRG01000002.1:12138-12500 GCA_002427475.1 Mageeibacillus sp. UBA5442 | reverse complement strand
CGGCGGATAGTTTTACAGACGTCAAAACCGTCCATACCCGGCATCATGCAGTCGAGCAGCACCAAGTCGGGGCCCTTCGTCTTGCACATTTCAACGGCCTGTTCTCCATCGAAAGCGACTAGGACCTCATAGCCCTCCCGCTCCAAATTGGATTTTATTATATCTACAATATTTTGCTCGTCATCTACGACGAGAATTTTCGAGCTCATTAAATCCTCCTAATCAGAAGAGAACAGCGAGTGGGGAAAACTTGATTCGCCCATTGCTGCCCGATCAACTATCACAGTCATTCTAGGATGTAATTGCAGGAGAGAAGCCGGCACATCAGCTGTAATCTCACCATGGATTAAAGCGTGAACCGC
>DIRG01000002.1:8594-11910 GCA_002427475.1 Mageeibacillus sp. UBA5442 | reverse complement strand
GAGCGCATTCCTGTAGTGATCGCTGTCCGGGGAACATCTTCCTTCTTCTCAAAAAACCGGCTATTAGAATCGATCGTCTCTTCACTTAATTCAATCTTATGTGTCTCTGCCACAATTTTGCCCGGCTCATTAAAGCCGATATGACCGTTGACACCAATCCCCAAGAGCTGAAGGTCAAGCCCGCCGCTTTTCTCAATTTTTTTATCATAGGCAGTACAAGTTTTGTTAACAGAGAGAGTCTTGCCATTCGGAATATGTGTATTCTCCCTCTTAATATTAATTTTGGATAATAGGTACTTGTCCATGAAATAGGCGTAGCTCTGAGGATGCTCCGCTCCCAAGCCGATATACTCGTCTAGGTTGAAGGTTGACACCTGGGAGAAATCCAAAGCTTCTTCCAAGTGCATCCGCACTAATTCGTTATAAGTCGAGATAGGGGTCGTACCCGTGGCTAAGCCTAAATTACAGTTTGGCTTGAGCCTGATTAACGCTGAAATGTAACGAGCCGCTTCTATGCCTACGGCCTGATCGTTCTCTACACAAATAACTTTCATTTTTTACCTCCATGGCTAACTTTGGCGAATGCTTGATTAGTCAAAGTCACGAAACTCATAAACATTTTACATGATTTGGACTAAGTTGTAATTTCTGTTTATGACACGCGCTGTTAATAAGATTTCAACATTCTCCGTGTAGTATAAAAACTTCAAACTCTAGCAAGTTCTCAGATCAAAAAACGCTCTGCCACGCCACCGAGCAGACCCACTAGGGCACCGAGAGCTACCACAGTGAAAACATCCAGCTTCACATAGCGTAGTACTAATGCGACCAAAAAGCCTGCAAGGGCTATCATGTCCAAGCTCATAAATGCGCTGCCCGCAAAGACCGACGTGATCACAATACTCAGCGCGGCCGCTCCAATCAATCCCACAACGCCGGGGCGTAATCCCTCGAGAGCTCGATCAACTAATGTTAACTTACGACCGCTAAAAAAGAAGGCACTGAAGATAAAGAGCAACAGCACCTGTGGTAGCACAGTTGCGATCGACGCCACGATTGCACCGGGAAGGCCTGCGAGTTTTAAGCCAACAAAGGTCGCCGAATTAATAGCGATCGGCCCGGGTGTCACTTGTGACAGGGCGAGGACGTCAGTCATCTCTGTCATTGTCAGCCAGTGGTGTCTTTCTACGATGACATCCTGAATGATGGGCAAGGCCGCATAGCCTCCGCCGAAGGCAGTAGCTCCAACTTCCAGAAAAGCGATAAACAGCTCCCATAGAATCATGATTCGTCACCTTTTTCCTCTCGCCCTTTCAGCGAAAAAACCACAATGCCGATTAGAGCGAACATGAGGATTAGTACTGCGGTGTTTATGCTCGTAAACCAAGCCAGGACAAAGGCGCTCACAAGTAGAATCAGTGAGAATACTTTGTGTTTTCTCAGGACCTGTTGGGCCATGGAGACAACCGCCAACAGCATCACAGCAGCTATGGCCCCGCTCATACCGCGCAGAGCCGCGCGCACCCAATAATTGGAGGCAAAGGCTTCATAAAAGAAGGAGATGATCGAGATCATAATGATCGGCGGTAAGATAGCAGCGAGAACGCCCAGAAGCGCCCCGCCACGGCCTTTCAACTTGTAGCCTAAGAGCAGAGACACGCCGACGGCAATCGGGCCGGGAGCGCTTTGCCCTAAGGCAACAATGTCCAGCATCTCTTCTTCGCTGACACATTGCCTTTTGTTGCAGAATTCATCTTTGAGGACAGGCACAATCGTGTAACCACCACCAAAGGTGATGGCACTTATTTTAAAAACAGTTAAAAAAAACGTCCAATAACTCACCCCCCTATCCTACATCATTTAGTTCCAATTGACAGGGGCTCTACTTATCTTTTGACACTTGCGCCAGAGCCTCTTATAATTGGCGATGGGAGATTACAGTCATGAAGTAGACTGGAAATACATGAATATAAATAAATGCAACCGTGCTCTGGGTATTGACATCGGTTCAACCACAGCCAAGATAGTTTTCACGGTAGATAACAAAATTGAATACGAACGCTATGAGCGGCATTTTTCTGAAGCTTTGGGAACAACTTTAGAAATGCTCAAGTCCATCCAGACGCTTCTAGAGGAAGCGCCTTTTACTATGGCCATTTCCGGATCAGCGGGCTTAGGTGTGTCCGAAGCCTCCGGTTTGCCCTTTGTGCAGGAAGTCTACGCCACAGGCCAGTTTATCCAGCGCGACATCCCTGATGCCAGCGTGGTTATTGAGCTCGGCGGCGAAGATGCAAAAGTTCTGTTCTTCGAAGGCGGTACCGACGCACGAATGAACGGTACCTGCGCAGGCGGCACAGGCGCCTTCATTGATCAAATGGCTTCTTTACTCGACATGAGCATCGCTGAGATGGATGCCGCCTCATTAGAGGCGACACGCCTCTACCCGATCGCTTCCCGTTGTGGGGTTTTTGCTAAGACAGACGTGCAGGCACTCTTCAATCAAGGTGCGACCAAAAGCGACGTGGCTAATTCTATCTATCAAGCGGTAGTCAGCCAGACCATCACGGGATTGGCTCAGGGGCGCTCCATCGGAGGCAAGGTTGTCTTCCTTGGAGGCCCTTTGTATTACTGCAAAGGTTTACGCCGCCGTTTCCGTGAGACACTGGACCTTACCGAAGAGACCGGATACCTACCTGACTGCGCCCGCTTTTCGGTAGCGCGCGGTGCGGCCATTTACAGTGCAGCCAACGAAGCGATTTCTTATCAGGAGATGGTTGAAAAGCTCGTTGAGGGCAGCCAACATAAAACTGAAGAAAGAGCGCATATTGCTGCTTTATTCAATAGCGATGAGGAGTATGCGACCTTTCATGATCGTCATGCCCAACACACAGTTGCAAGCATTCCGATTGAAGAATATTCAGGTCGTGCTTGGCTCGGCATCGACAGCGGCAGTACCACTACTAAACTGGTTTTGATCTCTGAAGCCAAAGAGCTGCTTTACAGTTACTATGACGTCAACAAGGGTTCCCCGGTGCAAATCGTTTTGGAGCAGTTGAAACAGATCAGAAGTCTTTGCGCCGATCGCATCGAAATTTGCGGAGTTGCAACTACAGGTTACGGCGAAGCACTGATTAAGAATGCTTTCCGGGCCGACATGGGTCTAGTTGAAACCATTGCCCACTTTACTGCAGCACAACATTTTGAGCCTGAAGTCGACTTTATCCTTGATATAGGTGGCCAAGATATAAAATGCTTTTATATCAAAAACGGCGCCATCGATTCCATCATGCTGAACGAAGCCTGCTCCTCCGGCTGC
>DIRG01000002.1:5512-8416 GCA_002427475.1 Mageeibacillus sp. UBA5442 | reverse complement strand
CGAAGCCTGCTCCTCCGGCTGCGGCTCCTTCCTCGAAACCTTCGCTCATTCCATGGGTTTCGCAGTGGATGAATTCGCCCAAGTCGGAATCAAGAGTAGATCACCTGTAGACCTCGGTTCTCGTTGTACGGTTTTCATGAACTCATCGATCAAGCAGGCGCAAAAGGACGGCGCCAAGATTGAAGATATTTCCGCGGGACTTTCCATCAGCGTAGTCAAAAACGCGATCTACAAAGTCATCCGCGCCGCCTCTCCTGACGATTTAGGAGAGCATATCGTCGTTCAGGGCGGAACCTTGCTCAACGACGCTGTCTTGCGCGCTTTCGAGCTGGAAATGGGACGCGACGTCGTGCGCCCGGCCATCGCCGGCCTGATGGGTGCTTTCGGTGCAGCGCTTTATGCGATGGACAATTGTGAAAGCAGCAGCCTTTTGGACCTGGAACAGTTGGATAATTTCTCGCATAAGTCGAGAAGCAGCAATTGTAAGTTTTGCTCGAACAATTGCAGCCTGACTATTAATACTTTCGCGGACGGTAGCCGTTTCATTTCAGGTAACCAGTGTCAGCGGCCTTTGGGCGTGAAGGACGAAAAGAAGCTGCCCAATCTCTACGAATGGAAACGCGATTATTACAAGAAGATGCAGGGCCGGCCCGGGCCTCGGGGCAAGATCGGGATTCCGATGTCCTTGGTCATTTATGAGCAGGCGCCCTTATGGTTAGAGCTGTTCACAAGGCTTGGCTACGAAGTGGTTTTTTCTCAACTATCTACGCGCGAAACTTACGAGCGGGGTCAATTCTCTATTCCTTCCGACACGATTTGCTATCCGGCGAAGATAATGCACGGGCATGTAGAAGAGTTGCTCGATCAAGGAATTGATCTCATTTTTTATCCTAGTCTGACCTACAACGTGAATGAAAAGGCGGGCGATAATTACTACAACTGCCCCATCGTTGCTTATTATGGCGAAACCATCAATGGGAATATGGATTCACTGGCAGAGGCTAAGTTTTTCTATCCTTATCTTAATATCAATGGCGAACGGGCTTTGACGCGCACCTTGTATAGCAATCTCCAAGAGATTGATCCGACGATTACAAGATCCGAGCTGCGCAAAGCGGTGCGTGCCGGGTTTGCCGCTTTTGAAGAATATAAAGAGGAAGTGCGACAGGCCGGGCGCGATGCGCTGGCTTATGCCGAGGAAAATGATCACAGAGTTCTGGTCTTGGCGGGACGGCCCTATCATGTTGATCCCGAAATCAGCCACGGCATAGATCGCCTCGCTACTTCGCTGGGCTTTGTTGTCGTGAGCGAAGACTCCGTTTGTGATCTGGCGGAAAAGATAGACACGCGCGTGCTCAATCAGTGGACATATCACGCACGACTGTATAGGGCTGCGCTTTTCGCTGCTGAAAACGAGAATGTTGAGCTAGTGCAGCTCTTCTCCTTCGGTTGCGGCGTCGACGCGATTACCAGCGACGAGGTCCGCTCTATCTTGGAAAACCGGGGCAAGCTCTACACGCAAATAAAAATCGACGATATCAGCAATCTGGGTGCGGTTCGCATCCGCCTGCGCAGCTTAATTGGTGCATTGGAGGCTAAAGATGGCAGCAACTAATAAATACTATATAGAGTTCACGGAGGAGATGAAGGATGATTACACCATTTTAGTGCCGAACATGCTTCCTTCTCATTTCAAGCTGATCTGTAATTTTATGAATACATATGGTTATCATATGGAGCTTCTGGAAACTGAAGGTCCGGAAATTACGGAGCTGGGTTTACGTTATGTGCATAATGATGCCTGTTATCCGGCTATTTTGGTGATCGGGCAGTTCCTCGACGCTTTGAAGTCGGGCAAGTACGATCCGCATAAGACTGCACTGATCTACTTTCAGACAGGTGGCGGTTGCCGCGCTTCTAACTACATTTCCTTGTTGCGCAAGGCTCTTGCCAAGGCCGGCTTTGATTATGTGCCGGTGATTTCATTCAGCTTTTCTGATTTGGAAGATCATTCGGGCTTTAAGCTCAGTATCAAACAGCTGCTTGGTCTGTTGGATGCGGTCTTGTATGGCGATCTCTTGTGGACCCTGGTCAATCAGACTAAGCCTTACGAGATCACTGCCGGCGAGGCTGATGCTCTGGAAGATGAGTGGATCAGGCGTTTGGGCGATAGTATCGGGTCGGACAGCAGTCTGATCATGCGCCATAGTAAAGATATTTCTCGTGAAATAATCAGAGATTTTGCCAAGATCCCGAAGGAAAAACGCAATGCGGTCAAGGTGGGGATTGTCGGTGAAATCTATGTCAAATATGCGCCGTTGGGTAATAATAAGCTGGTCGATTTCCTCAATGAAGAAGGAGCTGAAGTCACTACGCCCGGTCTGCTTGATTTTTTAACTTATTGTGCCTATAACGGCATCGTTGATCAAAAGTTCTATGGTCGTGGTGGTCTCGTGTTTTGGGGCAGCAAGATTGCCTATAAGTATCTCTGTAAGAAAAAGCGTGGCCTGATCGCTCTCTTGGAGGAAGAGGGTAGCTTTGATGCGCCCTGTCCTTTCGAGCATGTAGTTGCTTTGAACGAGGGTTATATTAGTCCCGGCGTCAAAATGGGTGAAGGCTGGCTGCTTACTGCCGAGATGCTGGAGCTAGCTGATAGTGGAATAAAGAATATTGTCTGTGTTCAGCCTTTTGGTTGTCTGCCGAATCATGTTTGCGGCAAGGGCATGATGCGTCCCATCAAGGAAAGAAATCCCGACATTAACATCGTCGCAGTGGACTACGACCCCGGAGCTAGCAAAGTCAACCAGGAAAATCGCCTCAAGCTGATGTTATCTACGGCCCGCGATCGACTAAGTTGATTTTCGTGCCAGGTTCATTTTCGTGCCAGGCACAGAATTTGTGCCG
>DIRG01000002.1:2963-5290 GCA_002427475.1 Mageeibacillus sp. UBA5442 | reverse complement strand
GATTGTCTTTTTGGCAATCATGCTTTTCAACGCTTTATTGATGCCCATAATCGCCGAAAGACAGATCAAAGAAGTCGACTACAGCACCTTCATGCAGATGGTCGAAGAAGGCAAGGTCGATAAAGCTGAGGTCAGCGAAACGGAAAACAGTATTCTATTTTCCGACCACGACGAAGCAGTCTACAGAACAGGGATGATCCAAGATCCTGACTTAATTGAACGTTTAACTGGAGCCGGCGTCTCCTTTACTGGTGAAATCATCCAGCAGGCTTCCCCTATCTTAAGCTTTTTACTGACTTGGGTTTTACCCTTTGTGATCCTTGGTCTAATCGGTAGAGCTGTTTCCAAAAAGGTGGCGCAACAGGCAGGTGGCGGCAAGAACGCCCTATCTTTCGGAGAGAGCAATGCCAGGGTTTATGTGCCCTCTGAAGAAGGTATACGTTTTTCGGATGTTGCCGGTGTCGACGAGGCCAAAGAGAGTTTGGCTGAAATCGTAGATTACTTGCATAATCCGGAACGCTATCGCGAAGTCGGAGCAAAAATGCCGAAGGGCGTGCTCTTGGTCGGCCCTCCCGGTACAGGAAAGACTATGCTAGCTAAGGCCTTGGCCGGAGAAGCCAAAGTTCCCTTCTTTTCCATCTCAGGTTCTGAGTTTGTCCAGATGTTCGTCGGCATGGGCGCACATAAGGTACGTGATCTTTTCAAGCAAGCCAAAGAAAAAGCTCCTTGTATCGTTTTCATTGACGAGATTGACGCTATTGGCCAAAGTCGTAGTGGCAGGCTAAGCACCAACGACGAACGCGAGCAAACCTTGAACCAGCTTTTGACGGAGATGGACGGTTTCGAAGACAATACCGGCGTGATCATCCTAGCTGCGACTAACAGGCCTGAATCTTTGGATCCTGCCCTCTTACGTCCGGGCCGCTTTGACCGCCGTGTCAATGTCGAACTGCCGGATCTGCAAGGTCGCGAAGCTATCCTCAAAGTACACGCCTCTAAGGTAAACACTGATCCTAACATTAATTACACTCAAGTAGCTCGCATGGCCTCTGGTGCCTCCGGTGCCGATCTGGCCAACATTATTAACGAAGGTGCTTTGTGCGCAGTGCGTGAGGGACGCAAAATCGTCACTCAAGAGGATCTTGAAGAAAGTATAGAGGTCGTCATCGCAGGTCAAATCAAGAAAAACGCCATCATGACTGAGAAGGAAAAACGCATAGTTGCTTATCACGAGATCGGCCATGCTTTGGTCGCAGCCGAGCAGACGCACACCGCGCCGGTGCAGAAGATCACGATTGTGCCTCGCACCTCCGGAGCTCTCGGTTACACGATGCAAGTTCAGGAAGAGGATCGTTATCTACTCAGTAAAACGGAGCTGGAGAATCACATAGCGACGCTGACTGGCGGTCGCGCTGCGGAGGAATTGATTTTCGGCTCCATTACTACTGGCGCCTCCAACGACATTGAGAAAGCTACCGAAATTGCCAGATCTATGGTCACACGCTATGGCATGGATGAAAACTTCGGCATGGTCGCCTTGGAAAAACAGGATAGTCAATACCTCGGTGGCGGCAGCACAACTACGTGCTCTGCTGAAACCCAGAAGCATATAGATAAGGCTGTAGTAAACATCATTAGAGAGCAGTATGATAAGGCCTTCAATATTCTTAGCGAGAATCGCACTAAGCTAGAAGAACTGGCAGATCATCTCTTTGAGAAAGAGACCATAACGGGCGAAGAGTTCATGGAGATTTTGGAAGCAGAATAGGCTGCGATAGGCTAAACTGCTGAGGCGCTGAAGTGCTGAGGATGGTTGAGGCGTTAAGGCAGTGTACACACTAAAAAGCAAAAAGCCGCTTAGCGCGGCTTTTTTTGTGTGTTTCACGTCACAAGTTGATTTTCGTGCCAGGCACGAAAATCAACTTAGTCCTTATCTTCGTCAAGCTTATGCAAGATAGATTTCAGAACTTCTTCACTTGGCTCAACTTCGCTGTCTTTGACTGCCTCTATCACTTGTTTCCTGCTCACAGAACTTGAGCCTGTAACAACAGAACCTGTATTTGTTTGCATAGCAAGAGATGACTGTCTGCGATATAACAAAAACAGAAGACCGACAAGAACAATTGTGAGAGCCGGCAGCAGCCACAAGAGTGAAGGCTTTTTGCTAATTTGTTCTGCATCAAGCACAGGCTCGTCGCTAACTTGTACTACAACCATATCGCCATAAGCTTGCTTTAGCTTTTCTGTCTGTTCAGCAGCAATACTTTCATCTACACCGACTATAATTCGCGGTTCTTTTCCGCTAGGCCCGAAACCGGAAACCTCCC
>DIRG01000002.1:1344-2773 GCA_002427475.1 Mageeibacillus sp. UBA5442 | reverse complement strand
CCAACCAATTCCGACATGATAAAACTGTCCGCCTGCCGAAATTTCATTGGAAACCGCAAGCAACTCATTGTAGGAGTATTCTGCTCTTCCAAAAGATAAGCCGGCCTCACTAAGCAAGCTGCTACGGATCTGTTCTTCAGCTGTTTCATCAACAAGAAGAACTGTAAGATTATTGCCTGTACCATCTGTGCTAAAAACAAAACCGACATAATCCGGGTATCCGTTCATTTCCCAGTGTAGATACAAGTCAGTGATATGTTCAAACTTTCCGTCAGAAAGAGGCCTAGGCTCCTCACCTTCTATATCACCATCTGCTGCTTTTTCCTGCAGTATATTTTCGTCGTCAATGATTTCTTCTTCATCATAAGCTCCAATTTGAGCGTCAGTAGATGGCTCTTCTACGATAAGGATAGAGTCATTTAACGTTTCAACAGCTAAAACACCCGTCGAGACGAACAAAAAGGACGCAAGAATTACTACTATACTTATCATTACTTTCATTATTTTCATATTGCACCTCCAGATAAAATTGAACGTAAATGCTTCATTGCCTTTCGGTTTTTCCAGAGAACTGTTCCCAGCGGCATATCCATTATTTCGGCAATTTCGCGGAACTTAAACCCACCATTGATATGTAAGGACACAATTTGATTTTCTTGCAAAGTCAGGGTCTTGATTGCATCTTCAATATCCATTTTCGTTGAAAAATCGTAAGCGGGGCTGTACACAATGTTCTCTACACTTTCCAAATCGGCGTACTGCGGTAATTTCCTCACGTTATCAATTGCCAGATTGCGCGCCATCTGGAACAAATATGCGCGAGGGTTTCTGATCGGGGATGTGGGCGGCGACTGATACAGTTTGAGAAAAACCTCTTGTAATATGTCCTCTGACAACGACCAATCCCTAGTAATACGTAAGATGATCGTATACATCGGCACCTTTAAATGAGTGTAGATTTCTTCAAACGCTACAATATCGCCATTTTGTAAAGCCATGAACTTTAATTGCAAGGTCTCACTATCCATGTAATTACCCCTTTCACTAACTATGACGAATCCGGAGTGCATTTTATTGGTAAAGGTAAAATTTTCTCTTACTAATTTTTGCCTCGCAAGTTGATTTTCGTGCCAGGCACGAAAATCAACTAAATTGACTATATACTAGATTTAAGAGAGTAAATAAACTTAAGCCACAGCAAGTACATCACACCCTATCACTGACCATAAGCCGACGAAGCAAGCTAGGAGGAGATTATGAAATCGTTTCGAAGGGAATTAACCTTTAACACAAGAACTCGACGAGCCTTCATCAATATCACACCGCAAATTGAAGACTGTTTGTACGACAGCGGTATCAAGGAGGGTTTGCTGCTTTGCAACCCCATGCATATAACAGCGAGCGTTTTCATCAACGACGATGAAGCAGG
>DIRG01000002.1:0-1043 GCA_002427475.1 Mageeibacillus sp. UBA5442 | reverse complement strand
GAAGTAGTCGTAGCGATCACAAACGGCAGGCTCGATCTGGGCACCTGGGAGCAGGTTTTTTACGGAGAATTTGACGGCAAAAGACCCAAGCGTGTCTTAGTCAAAATAATCGGAGAATAAAGCGGAGGGCGGATTATGATTCACTACCGAGAATATTATCCGGCGCTGGATGAGCTCGAGCTGGCAGATGGTTTTTTCGAAGGCTGGCCGCAGCATCCGGATAAGACGACGCACAGAAAGATCCTTAAGAACAGTTTTAAATCTATCGTGGCTATAGACGACGAAACCTCGCAAATTGTCGCTTTCGTCAACATCATCAGCGATGGCGTGCTTTCAGCCTATATCCCCCTGCTCGAGGTGATCCCGGCTTACCGCGAGCAAGGCATCGGCAGCGAACTCATGAGACTCGCAATCCAAAAGCTGAACGATTTCTATATGATTGATTTGCTCTGCGATGAAAAAATCGTAGGTTTTTATGAAAAACACGGCCTCACCCAAGCTTCCGCCATGATGCGCCGTAATTACAAGAAACAGACAGGACAATAAAGATGATCGAAATCAAAAAAATCTCCGTTGAAGAAATTGACGATTTCTGGAAATTGCATTGGGAGCACTTGACCAATGACGTTTTCGGCGTGGTCAGAGGCGTCGGTGATCGCGAGTACTACCGTGGCCCTGTGTATCGTGGGGCGATTCGGGAAGAAATGCTGCTGGAAAAAGATGAACACCACTTAGTTTATCTTTTCGAAAACGGGACAAAGGTCGGGGCAAGTCACTTCACCATCTACCGAGGCGCATTCGGGAAATGCTATATCCTCGATTTTTGGATCTTCCCGGAATTCCGCAATCAAGGAACAGGCAGTCGTTGTTTCGAGAAATTACTTGAGCACACCAAAGCGGACGGTGCGCAATATTACACGGTCAACGTCATGACTGAAGCCTGCAGGCAGTTTTGGCTACGCCAGGGTTTTGAGGATGACGGTAAAGACGAGTTTGACGTACCGCTAATGGTGCGGCGCAGTATGCCCGACAACCCCTCCCCA
>DIRG01000010.1 GCA_002427475.1 Mageeibacillus sp. UBA5442 | reverse complement strand
CTTTGACCTTGCCAAGGCTCGCCATACAGCGGTTACAGAAGAAATCACCGACAAGCGAACAAGGCTCAGTACAATTAACGCTTTCCTCCATGCCCTCCGCATGCAAGACGCGCTCCTTACTGAATTTGACGAAAAGCTCCGGTGCAGCCTTGTGGACTACGCCACTGTTTATGATAAAGACGATGTGCGATTCACCTTCAAGGACGGAAGGGACATAATGGCCTAACCGGCCAAACGGAAAGCCCCGCGGGAGGCGTTCCCGTGTTGCTTTCCGCTTGGCCCTATGTTAGCCCTTAATCCGCAAAATACCCGGTTACTGTTTTGGTAAATTCATCTTGGGATATGAGGTTACCCATAATCTCAAAGTTCACGCCATCTTTGGTGAAGTAAGCAACATAATGCTCACCGTAGTCATCCGCAAATTTGCATACGGTTAAGTCGTGGCCATTGATGGATGATGCCTTCAATGGTGCTTCGGATAATCCTTCGAGCAGAACATCCCAATGGATAGCATATTCTTTGCTGACCGTCACAGTAATGCTTGGCAGCGAATAATCACGATATCCTTGCTGTTCGTGAACTGCGACAGCGGCTTCAGACTCATAGAGAATGGTATTCTGGTCGTAATAAATTCCCCTATTCGCCGTCTGGAATATCCAGAAGTTTCCGTAGGAGGAATCGTCCACAATCATATCTTTTCTAAAACCGGCAGGTAACACCTTAGGATATATGTTCGTACCGTAGTATTCTTGCAACTGCCCAGGCGTTTTGGATACAGCATCGTCCCACAAAAGGCCAATATCGCTTGTTGCTCCCGGTGCCCCGGTCAAGCTATTGATAACAAGAGCGGTTTGCACAGAAGGTATAGTCTTTTCTGTACCATTCAGATTGGTCTGGGTGTTGTCAGAGGCAATCGGCGAGATATTATCAGAATCGTCAGAAATAATAACACCGCTGTTATTGTCTGCATGATTGAACCATGACGGGTTGTTACCGAATACTGCAGCTAGTGCAACAATAAGCACGAGGGACGCTGCAATCGGAGCGAATCTCCAAATCTTTAACGGCTTTTTAGCTGAAATCGTAGAGTAGGCCATTCCATGGCTTGGATCTGCGGCTTCAATATATTTGTCCTCTATGCCACCGATGGCTTTCATTAGCTGTTTGCTTTTCATAACCAAATATCTTCTTTCTCAAGTTCTCTTTTCAGTTTCTTTCGAAGCCTGAAAAGGATAGATTTGACCTTGCTTTCACTCATTTTGAAATCACCCGCTATTTCTTTAATACTACTTACGTACCAATAACGTCTGATAAACACCTTCTGCTGTTCTGGATCGAGCCTAGCTAAGAACCTGTTTACAGCTTGCACGATAGCTTCCTCCTCGATTTGCTGTTCAGGTTCAAAATAGGAAGCTGATAAACATTCATTAAGTTCGGAGAGAACCAACGGGACTTGACCGAAATTACGCTTTTCGGCGTTCATCTTTTCCAAAGCATTGAGAGAAAGATTGCGGGTGATCTTGCCGAGGAAGGTACGAAGCATTGAAGGACGAGCGGGCGGTATTGCGTTCCACGCTCTTGCGAGTGTGTCGTTGACGCATTCCTCGGCGTCTTCATGGCACCTCAAAATGCCAAAGGCAATTGAGTAGCAGTATTTAGAATAATTGCGTTCGGTTTCGGTTAGAGCAGCCTCAGAACGTTTCCAGAACAACTCGATAATTTTATCGTCCTCCACGCCTAACACCTTCCTTCTTATGAATTTAAAAGGCCTTCACTTATATACACCGGAAAAATTTAGTTGCGTTGTATTTTTTAAAAAAATCTTTTAGTTTCAGATAAAAAAGCAGTGTATCCATTCACGCTGCCAATCTGTTACAGATATAAGCCAGTATCACTGGTCTTTGGTTATGCACCCCCTCCGAAACATTTGCCCCCTCCTTAAATCGTCCATCAGAAGCAAAATTAGCTTGTATCGTTTTCGTAGTGATTATATCAAGCAAAAATTCGCCTTTTCCCAACGAAGAAAGCCCATTAAATGGGGATTTCGGGAATATATCATTTGTGTGACATCAGGGTGATTCTATACAGTTCTGTTTATACGCTTGTAGAGTCGGCTCATTTGTGTTTAACAGCAAATTGAACTTTGTAACATCTGATTTACGCTTAGGTATTATTATTCTACTTGGATTTTCGTCAATCAATAACTTTCCAATAACCAGTTTTCTTTGAACCGACCCTTACTATATATCCGTTTTCGCGTAGAAAAGCTAAATTATTCTCTATAGCAGTTTCGCTAATAGAAAAGAATGAAGCCAATTCTGCAATCGTGATATTCGGATTATCGCGCATCTCAGATAGTATTTTCTGCCTTCGCGGATTTAGTTTCTTTCTGCTATCAGGATCCCCAACCTTAATCCCAACTTTATTCCCAACTGTCTGAATTCTATTAAACGGGATGGTTACAACTATTGAATTCTCTCTGAATGAGAAAGCATCCTTTCCATAAGTTTCGATAATTTTAGGAACTACTCTGCCGGATTTTTCACTGATATGTAGCTGCAGGAAGATTTCTGAAAGCTTGTCATTTACAGGAATCGATTCTCCGTGAAAAAAAACCTCCATAGTCTGTGCCGGAGCAAGGGTTCCTCTCGATAAAATCTCAATTCGATCGGAGAATACTGATACCATAGGTTCATTGCCTCCAACCCAATAGTTATGAAGCACCGCATTAATTATTGCTTCTCGAAAGGCTTTATTATCAAATAATGGAATATCCTTACGTTCAACAACTCTTTCTGTCTCATCAGCATGAATTAAATTAAGAACATCTCCATAACGTAACAGGTCATCAAGCGTATAGAGCAAGCAGTTATTTCCAAATTCACGTACAGAAAACAGATTTGAGCCTTTCGTTTTACCATCAAACAAGGAAACTCGAAGTGGAAAATGCGAATTATCAGAAAGAAGTTGCGCCAATAAATTGTATTCGCCCGTTTCCGTCTCGACATATCAGAGTTGGCGGACTGACTTGGAAATCAGCTAGTCTTTTACATTCGTTATTTACTTTTTGACCCAGTGGTTAGCCGCTTTTTCATAGTATCACTAACTACTGTCACCTCAAGAATGATGGATGTTTAAGCACCTTTCAAGACTCTCGTGACTTA
>DIRG01000087.1 GCA_002427475.1 Mageeibacillus sp. UBA5442 | reverse complement strand
TTTCCTTGGCGCGCTCAATGCTTTCAGGAGACGTATTGGCGCCCCGAACAATCTCCACCAATTTCATAATCGGTGCCGGGTTAAAAAAGTGAAAACCGAGGAAGTTTGCCTCATGTTTCAAACCGTGCGCCATTTCTGTGATGGAAAGGGAGGAGGTGTTGCTGCAAAAGAGACAATCATCCCGGCAAATCTCATCCAGCTTGCCAAAAAGATCCCGCTTGGCAGTCATATCTTCAAAGATTGCCTCGATCAACATATCGCAATCGCCCGCCGCTTCCAATGAGTCGGTCTTCTTGAGCAAGCCCATGGTCTCAGTGACTTCTTCTTGCGTCATGCGGCCTTTCTCTTGCTGGCGTGTAAGTTGTTTTTCTACCATTCCATGACCGCGCTCGACAAAGCTCATGTCGCGGTCATACATATAAACTTCGTGTCCGAACTGGGCAAAGATTTGCGCTATGCCCGCTCCCATTGTTCCTGTTCCTACTAAGAAAACTTTCATTCATCACACTCACTTTTATTTGGTATTTCTGTCTATCAATTTTTCTATGTCTGTATTGTCCTTATCTCGCGATTTTTTAATCTTTAAAAAGCAGAGGCGCTGCTGTCAGCTCTTGGAGCTCATCTCTACTGATGTCCGGGGACATTTCCCGCACGACGAACCTCTCGTCAATAACATCGATTACACAGAGCTCGGTAATAATCGTATCTACACACTTAACGGCCGTGGCCGGGAAGCTTATTTTTTCGAACAGCTTGGGCCTGCCCTTCTGCGTATGCGAGGTAGCGATGATTAGCTTTTTGGCTCCTGCAGCCAGGTCCATAGCACCGCCCATGCCCGGGATGAATTTGCCCGGAATTTCATGGCTGGCCAAGGAACCTTCCTGATCTACTTGCAGAGCGCCGAGTATAGCTACATCAACGTGCCCGCCGCGGATAAACATAAAGGAGGTGGCGCTGTCGAAGAGCATGCTGCCCTTTTTCAAAGCCACACACTTACCACCTGCGTTAAAACAATTGTGCTCATCGGCAGGTTCGGATACATGAGCACCCATTCCGAGGATTCCATTCTCAGATTGCAGGATGACCTCCATGTCTTCGGGAATGTAATTGGCAACCAATTCGGGTAGACCGATGCCAAGGTTGACGACGGCACCGTCGAACAATTCCGCGGCTGCCTTTTTTGCAATAAGATCTTTGATCGAAATATTATTACTCACATTTAGCTCCTTTAATCAAATGATCCACTAGGATGCCTGAGGTCTCAACAGTGCTAGGATTCAGCTCGCCGATCTCGACTAACTGATCGCATTCGACGACAACCAGGTCTGCCGCATACGCCATGACTACGTTGAAGTTTTTGCAGGTGCCCTCGTAGAAGGAGTTGCCGAACTCATCGGAGATGGCAGCATTCAACAAAGCCAAGTCAGCGCGCATGGCCTCTTCCAAGAGATAGGGTTTCCCTTGAATCTCTATGACCTGCTTGCCCTTGGCGACTTCTGTACCGAGGCCGGTTTGTGTAAGGGCTCCGCCGAGCCCGGCTCCGCCGCAGCGGATCTGCTCCGCCAGCGTGCCTTGAGGAACCAGCACTAATTCCAGTGAACCTTCGATTGATCTCTCAATTGTTTTCGGGTTAAGGCCGACGTGTGTAGTGATAACCTTAACTACCTGATCCGTGTCGATTAGTCGGGAGATGCCACGACCGGGCACACCCGTGTCATTGGCGATGATGGTGAGGTCTTTCGCACCACTCTCGATCACCGCGTCAATCAGCAGCTCCGGCGTGCCATCAGCCAGGAAACCGCCGATCATAATCTGCATTCCATCGTGTATGCTCTTGACTATTTCATCAAAAGCGGTAATTTTTGATCGCATTTTATCCTCTCTTTTCGTCTGCTTCCGCATTGTGGTTTTTTCAAATTCTTTATTTAAAAATGAGAATGTCTCACTTCGCTTTTCTGCGCATCTCTGCAAAGCAGATCACTGTCCTGTCTCTTTGCGTTCCAATAACTCTTTACAAAAGTAGCTGGCGACATCGTCGGCATACTTGCTTGGCCCGAATCCGGCATCTGCGCCGAGTTCTTTGGCCAATTCATGGTTGATGCGAGGTCCGCCGATAATCAGAAGGAAGCGTTTCCGCAGCCCCTCAGCCTCCAGCAGCTCCACTAGCTCCGTCAGGTTTTGCACATGTACATTCTTTTGGGTGACTGTCTGCGACACCAAAAGCACGTCGGCATCGAAATCAAGCGCTGCCCTGATAAAGTCTTCATTCAAAACCTGACTCCCCAGGTTCTTAGCCTCGACCATCGCATAACGTTCGAGCCCGAAGTGGCCGGCGTAACCCTTCATGTTCATAATGGCGTCAATGCCGACCGTGTGGGCATCCGTTCCCGTGCTGGCGCCGATGACCCTGATTTTGCGTCCGAAATGACGGCGGATAAAGTCGTCGGTCTCTTCCATGCTCATGACGTCCACGGCGACCGTCTCTACCTGAATCGCGTTGTAGTCGATTGAATATTCCAGGGAGCCGTACGCAACGTAAAAGGTGAAATTATCATCAATGGCCTCGTGCCAGGTGATAATCGGATCGGCCAAGCCCATTGCCAGCACTATCTCCTTGGCCGCTTCCAGGCCTCTTTCGTCGTCGGGAATCGGCAAGGTGAAAGACAGCTGCACCTTCCCGTCGTTCATGGTATCCCCGTACGGCTTGAGACGAGATAAATCTACTTGGACTCTTTGCTCATCCTGCTCCGACTTATGCATTTCGCTCCTCCCGTTTTTCTAATAAAGCTGCCGCGATTTCTGCTTCTTCATCTAAGCACAGTTTGATGAAGGGATTGTAATAACCCTCTTCTTGAGCCAGCACTCCGTCCAGTCCCTTGCCTCCGTCCGGATCGCGCCTTATGCCTGCAAATTTTCCTTCCGCTAAGGTGTGGAAAATGCCGTCTGCCTGGATGTTTTGCAGCAAATCAAGCGCCTTGCTGAGAACGAAATCCGCCCGCTGTTCCATCAGACCGCCCTCTTTTATTTCAAGATCGTCGGCCAGAGCAGCCATGCTGCGAGCAACGTAGCGCGCATTCTCCAGCGCCAGCGCACGGTCGGACATGAAGGGCGTATGAATCGCCTCGGTCAGCATGCCCAGCAGGTGGATCTTCTGCTTGCTCAGCACTGCAATCATGTTAAACAGGGTGTCTTGGACGTGGCTTTGAAAAATATTGCCGGTCTTGAATTTGGTGGGCGGCATATATTTCAAAGGCGCATGAGGGAAAATCTGGCGCGCCATCTGTGCTTGTGCCAGCTCGTAGACAAAGGAATTCTCAAACTCCGGGTCCATCTCGAAGGCGTGCCCCAGACCCATTTGTTCTTCCGGCATACCGGCCTTTTTGGCAAATTGCTCGTTAATAAATTGCGAAGCCAGGACAGTATGTGCTTCCTCGTAGGCATCGGCGGTGGTCAGGTAATTGTCTTCGCCGGTATTGATAATGATGCCAGCGGCGCCGTTGATCATGCGCGAGAAGCTTTGGTCTATCAGGGTTCTTTGCATATTGATATCGCGGAAAAGGATGCCGTAGAGTGCATCGTTCAGCATCACGTCGAGCCTTTCCAGCGCCCCCATGACGGCGATTTCCGGCATGCAGAGGCCAGAACAGTAATTGCAAAGACGGATGTAACGCCCAACTTCTGCACCGCTCTCGTCTAAAGCGGCGCGCATGAGGCGGAAGTTTTCCTGTGTGGCCATCGTGCCGCCGAAACCTTCAGTGCTCGCTCCGTAAGGCACGTAGTCGAGCAGACTCTGGCCGGTGCTGCGGATTACGGCGATGATATCTGCGCCTTGTTTAACTGCTGCTTGAGCTTGCACAATATCTTCATAGATATTGCCCGTCGCCACGATGACGTAGAGGAGAGGTCCGCCGTGCTCGCCGTAGCGCTCCAGTTCAGCCTCGCGCTTAAGTCGATTGTCCCTGATCTTCTCCATGCTTCGATCAGCCGTCTGATCAATCCACAATTTTAGTTCGAAGCGGTCGACCGGCTTAAGACGAGCAGGATCGATTCTGTCGTCGGCCACTGCCTCCGCAAACTGCTGCGGGCTAAGTCCCTCAGCGAGAGCTGCCCGCCCAATATAGTAAGCTGCTCCGTGCCCAAGAAGTTCCTTTTCCAACAAGACTTCCACCAGCCTGTTCGGTAGCGGGACATCATGAGCGTCAACGCCGTCAACACCAAAGAGTCGCGCAATCGCACGCTCCACAGTCACTGTCGTATGGCCTGATAGTTTTTCCTCGGTATCAGCTGCGATTTCTGCGGCCGCCGCCCGAGCACGTTCTACCTTTTCCCAATCCAATCTTAGTTCAGCCATTAATTCTCCTCGTTATTTGTTATTTGTTTTTCTTCGCCTTCCAGCTCTGAGTACTCTCGGCGCATTACGTCCAGCGCATCCTCGGCGACTCCCATCAATTCGGCGATCCGGATGGCGCCTGCCGGCATGATCACTTCGTCTTCTACCTTGACCAGCCGATAATCCATCAGCTGACTGATCCGCCTGACCGCCTCCAGATCTTCCTTAGTGTAGGAGCAGGCGGCGGTAGGAAGTTTCTCTTTCTTTGCGCTACTTCCACTAGCTTCAATGTTGTCCAGATTGAGTTTCAACTGAGCTGCGTCTTTTTCTGTCACAGCGCCCATGCCACGTATCTGATAATGGTAAACAGCTCTGGACGGCGGGATCTCGTAATGGCTCGCCAGCAATAAAGTTGAATCCGTGTCGCTATAGATCTGGCAGATCGCGCGAACAATGGCCGTGGCCTCGTGCGGATTCGTACCACGACAGGGCTCGTCCATAACAAGCAGGGCTTGTCCTTTGTCGATCAGGCGGAAGTATTCTCGCAAGCGTGCGGCTTCCATGCCGAAAGAAGAGAGCCCGGAGCTTACGTTGCCGGGATTTTCTGCCATATAGATGAAAAAATCATACAAAGGCGAGCTGATAGCCTCGCAAGGAGGGCAGTAGCCCAGCTGCAGCAAATAGAGGCAGAGCAAAAAGGTTTGCAGCGCAACCGACTTGCCACCCATGTTAAGGCCACTGATCACGGTTGAGCCCTGCTCTAGATGGATTGATTGGCGCGTAAACTCGACTCCTTTAGTCTCCAGCTTGCTGCGTAGCAAAGGGTGCCAGCCGCCTTCAATGCAGGCAGCTTCTCCGGCATTGCTGATTTCGGGAAGTGGCGCCGCCCAATTCTCCGCCAATCTCGCTTTGGCCAAGCGGAAATCCAGCCTAGCCACGGCAGCCAGGTTGCGACGCAAGGGGTCGACGTGTGTTTGTAGCTCTCGAACTAGACGCCCGATTTGCTTGGCTTCCTCCTGCCGCTCTGCCGTTACTAGCAGAGAGCGCTCTGAGAGCAGCTTTTGTCTATCTTCGCCCTCGGCAGACAAAATCTGCGTTTCCAAGCGACGTTTTTGCTTCCTGATCGCGCTGAGCTCGCTTGAGTATGCACTGTAAACGTGAAAACCTCTGCTCACGCTACCCGGAGGATTGAGTAAATCTGCAGCAGCTGTTTGCTCCTCAATCTTGACGCCGGCGGCTGCGAGGGCCGTCTCAGCAGTATTGATCTGCCGCAATAGCGAGAAGCAGCGCTTGAGTTCAAAGAGCTCGATTTCATCCAGCTGGCGACCGTGTTCTAGTCCGCGCACTGTTCCCTCAATATTGCGAAAACGCCCTAGAATGCTTTCGATCTGACGCCAGTCGGAGGCAAGTTCGCGCAGGGAGTCGCGAATGGCAGTGATAGCCTGGAATTCCTCGCGCAAGTCCTCCCGTTTTTCAGCTGAGAAAAACTCCCGCCGCGCCTTAAGGGCACGCCCCTGGGGCGAACGGCAAACGCAGGCTTCCAGAATCTGATCGATACCTAGCTGCCTTTTTTCAGCTTCTGTACAAATCACAGTTTTGCCCTCCAGCTCCTCGCGAAATCACATTAGTCTTCGTCATACCAATGCCGCCCCCAAATCCAAGACAGGAACCGTCAACACTCTGCGCAGTTCGTCTAAAATCCCCGGATGGTCAACGGGAGATCCGTCCGACATATGCGGGTTAAAAGTAATCAGCCGTAAGGACAGGGGATAGAGTACTTTTAAGTCGATTCCGGCCGCATCGATCTGGCGTATTGTTTTTCTCCCTATAAAAAGCCGACTGGCATCTTCCACCACGACCTTCAAGCCCTCCAGATTACTCAATTTCAGTAGATCCGCCATGATCCGCTCCGTGATAGCTCCGCGCAGAAACAAGAGCCGATCGTTAAGTCGATAAAATTCCGCCAAGCGTCCCTTTTCACCGAGGAGGCTCTCGGCCCGAAAACCGCGCACCTGATTACCGTCGTTATCTAGAGCCAGTAGGCGCAGCATTTCGTCGCGCTCAATCTCGGCCTTGATTAGCTCGGCGTCAGTCGCCGCCACCACGGGCAAGTTAAGCAGCTTGACTGCGTGCTCTACTCGCTCCAAGAAGACAGAGGCGGATGCCGATTGTCCATAAGAGACGGCGAGCACCACAGCTTCGGTGACTCCACCGCCGGCAGGCGAGCGCCGCGAGAGCGCTCCATCCACGATGAACAGGCAGTCGGGCTCTTCAGCGCGCAATAGCTTTTCGCACTGCTTGAGCTCTGAAGCTACGGCAGGTCCAGCCAACTCAACATAGCCGTCGCTCAGACTTCTGCCGATGACGATTTCACCTAGAGCTGAGCGGATGCCGCTCAGTTCCCTGATGTCGATCAAAGTGTCACAGCGCTTCAATGAAGCAACTGACGTCGCTAACAGATGGCCTTTTGTCAGGTAGATTCGGGGCTTGCAGATACCCGAAACGAGATCTTCCGCCTCGCCGTCGCGACCGACAGAAGTCAGAGCCAGGGCGCGTTCGCGCTTTGCTTCAGTCCAGGCTCGGATCAGATGATTTAAGCTCGTGGTTTTACCGGCGTTTTTGGACAGACCGATAATGGCCAGAGAGTTTAAATCATCCAGTCCCGTCAGTTCAATCAATTCGGCTGCAGAAGGTTTCCTCACTTACTCGTATCTAACGCCTTCCTCAATTTTTTCTTTCCGGAGCAGCTTTTGCGGAACTATATTCAGATCCTGGCCCGTCAAGAGGCGCAGGACGCCGATGTGCTCGACTTTTTCTTCACCGCTGCACACAGGACAGTGGCAGTCGGCGCTATACTCACTCGGTTCCTTATAGCTCGTGATCACGCCTTCGTAATTGCGCAAGACCATATGATCCGGATTTTGCGATATTTGATAATTAGGGGAGACAGGAATCTTCCCACCGCCGCCCGGTGCGTCCACGACAAAAGTGGGCACCGCAAAGCCCGTAGTGTGTCCGCGTAGCGCCTCAATAATCTCGATGCCTTTGCTGACGGGAGTGCGGAAATGGCTTATCCCCAGCGAGAGGTCACACTGATAGAGGTAATAGGGACGGACGCGAATGTAGACGAGCCCGTTCACCAGCTTGCGTTGGACGTGAACACAATCGTTAACTCCGCGCAGCAGAACGGACTGGTTGCTGACCGGAATACCGGAATTGTTTAAGAGTTCACAGGCGCGTCGACTATCTTCAGTAATTTCCTGCGGATGATTGAAGTGGGTGTTAAGCCAAATGGGATGGTACTTCTTCAACATAGCGCAGAGCTCTTGCGTAATGCGTTGAGGCATCACCACCGGAGTGCGGGTGCCGAGGCGAATGATTTCTACATGATCGATCTCGCGCAAGTTAGCAATGATATATTCCAGACGCTCCTCATCCATCAGGAGTGCGTCACCGCCGGAAAGCACCACGTCACGGATCATGGGTTTGCTGCGGATGTAATCGATGCAAGCGTCAATCTCACTGATGCTGCGCGCTCCGTCTTTTTGTCCCGCCAGACGCCTTCTGGTGCAGTGACGGCAGTACATGGAGCACATGTCTGTGATTAAAAAAAGCACGCGATCGGGATAGCGATGTGTGAGCCCCGGAACAGGTGAATCAGCATCTTCCTCCAAGGGGTCCAGCAGATCTTCTTCTTTGCGCACTGCTTCCATCTGATGCGGCACGGCTTGTAGACGCACTGGATCGTAAGGATCATCCGGATCGATTAAAGTCAGGTAATAAGGTGTAATTGCCATACGGAAATGTTCCAAGGCCTCATACACACCTGCGGACGCTTTTGCGTCCAAGGGGAGGTGTTTTTGCAGCTCCTCTACTGTCGTAATGCGATTGCGAACCTGCCAGTGCCAGTCGTTCCACTGTTCATCGGAAACGTCTGCGAAGAGTTCCCGTCTTCTGAGCTGATCTTCTTTATTAATATATTTATCTTCAGCTTTCACAATCTGTCCTTTCTATTTATAGTTCGTTCTATAAATAATTTTCCTCAAAAATTTTGCGCAGAGCATCACTCTGACGCAGGATGTCCAAGGTGATTTCAGCATGGTTTTTGCTGTAACCGTTGCCCACCATCATGGTGAGGTCTTTGCCAATTCCTTCGGCTCCGAGAGCTGCACGGGTGAAGCTGGTCGCCATGCTGAAGAAGTAAACCAGACCTCCCTCACGCACGGGCAGGATTGAAGACATTTCGCTGCCTTCAATATTAACCACGTTGATGCAGACGTCATATTCTTTGCCGCCGTTGGCTGCTAGTGCTCTCTCCATGACTTCGACCGGGTTGCGGGCGTCTGCCACGAAGAATTCATGTACGAGATTATTGTCCAAAAGCGTAGCCTGGGGACGATCGTTGCGGCTCATGCCGACAACTCTGCCGCAGGGGCCGACGCGACGCATGGCCTCGTAGGCGCAGAGCAGACCGCTTTTGCCGCCGGCACCGAGGATGAGAACGGAATCGTTCGCGTTGACAATATGAGCCGTCTGGGCAGGAGCACCACAGACGTCGAGGGCAGCTAGGGCCAGGTTTTCGCTCATGTCGTTCGGTAGTTTCGCGTAGATGCCACTCTCGAAGAGAATGGCTTGACCCTTGATCTCAACCCGCTCGATCTCGGGATGCACCGCGGTGATTTCCTCAATCTTCAGAGGGGTAAGGGAAAGCGAAACCAAGGTAGCGATGCGATCGCCCACAGCTAGGTCACGTCCGGCGAGAGCTGAACCGATTTCGGCGACCCCACCCATCAGCATGCCGCCTGACCCTGTGACCGGGTTTTGCATCTTCCCACGCTCATTTACTATCTCTATAATCTTTGCCTTCAAAGCTTCTTCGTCCGCCTGCGCTTCGTCCCACAATTGGTGAAAGCTGGCCGAGTCGATATTCAAGGCTGTGACATCGATCAGGATTTCGTTGTCAAAAATCTCCATGCTGTTATCAATCTTCTGAGCCGCTTGCGGCAGCAAACCTTTGGGCTCGATCACACGGTGACTGCCATACTTATTTCCCATTGCCATATATTTACTGTCCCCCTAATTATTTTTTAACAGGCAAGCCCATGATCTCGCGGGCCTCGTCCGGTGTAGCAATTTCCAAGTTAAGTTCTTTCGCAATACGGACTAAGCGTTCTACTAAGATGCCGTTGCTTTCTGCCATGACTCCACGATCTAGCATCAGGTTGTCTTCGAAACCGGTGCGGACATGCCCGCCCATTAACATGCTCATGACATTCAATGTCAGCTGATGACGACCCATTGCAGACACCGTGAACGTGGCTCCCTCAGGCAAGGATTCGACTAGAAACAAGAGATCGCGCGGTGTGGCGCTGATGCCGCCGTTAACGCCTAGAACCAAATTGAAGTGCAGCGGTGCGTCAATATGACCTTTTTTGTGTAAACGCATGGCCATGTCGATCATGCTCTTATCAAAAACCTCAAGCTCGGGCATAATGTTGCGCTCGCGCATGCGGGCTGCAAATTCGATAATCATATTCTCGGTGTTGATGAAAATTTCGTCGCCACCGAAGTTGAGGGTGCCGCAGTCTAGGCTGGCCATCTCCGGCTTGAGCTCGGTCGGCTGCAGGCGTTCGTCCGCCGTCATGCCGGTCGCTCCACCGGTGGAAGGCTGGATAATAACGTCGGTGCACTCCGCCTTGATCGCATCAATGATTTCAGCAAAACGATCCCGGTCTTGAGTAGGTGTCCCGTCATCTTCGCGCACATGCAGATGAATAACTGCAGCGCCGGCGTCGTAGGCCGACTTGGCTTCGCGGACAAACTCTTCCACTGTATACGGGACCGAGGGGTTCATCTCTTGAGTTACTTCAGCACCGCTGATGGCAGCAGTGATAATAACTTTGTTGGCTAATTCTTTCCTCATTAAAATCTCCTCTAATCTTCTTCGTTATTGCGCTGTCTGTCAGCGGGCACGACACAGGTGCCGCTAGCCATACAAACTAGAATCGGCTTTTCCAAAACCTCTGCAGCTGAATCGGAAATGTCGGGACGCGAGCGGATCACTTTGTAAGCTTCGAAAGTCATCTTGCGGGAAGTATTCCCCTCCGAGACAATGCGTCCCGTCGCCTCGATGAAATCCCCTGCAACAACCGGCGCCGTGAACTCAACAGAATCGTAAGCGACAAACAGACCTTCATCTCCGTCGCGACAGATCAATAGTTCGGTGGCAATATCGCCGAACAACTGCGTTATGCGCGCTCCGTCTACTAGACCTCCACCATAGTGAGCATCTGCGTTGCTCATTCTCAAACGAATCATTACTTCTTCCATTTTTTCCTCCT
>DIRG01000031.1:1535-9925 GCA_002427475.1 Mageeibacillus sp. UBA5442 | reverse complement strand
TACATAGGCGGTGGGAAGTTGTTTGGCGTCGTTCCAATTCCATTGCTCATATTTTTAATAGCCTTAATCTTTGTAGCTATTATTATCCACCGCACTCCATACGGCTTGAAAACACAGTGGTTTGGTTCAAACCGAAAGGCCAGTTATTACTCCGGCATTGATAACGTCGGAACTGTATTCAAAACTTACCTGTTAGCTTCTTTGCTGGGAGCTTTGGCTGGAATCATAATTTTGGCACGCACTAATTCAGCCAAATATGATTACGGGACCAGTTATGTAATTCAAGCGATGCTGGCATCAGTCCTAGCGGGCATTTCACCTTTGGGTGGAAAAGGTCGCATCATGAATATTTTCCTATCGGTATTTGCCATCCAAATGTTAGACTCAGGATTTAACTTCATGCGCATAAGCAGCTTCGTCCGCAGTTCCACTTACGGTATTTTACTCATTATCAGTGTAGCGGTTGGCTACTATACTAATCGACTAACTCAAAGACGAGATGTTCAGAGGGCGAACCTAAAAGCATCAAAAGAGCCGGTTGAATATAAGCATCAAGATAAATAGAACAGGAGCATATTATGAGAGCAGCAGTATTTGAAGATGTAGGAGTATTGTCTATTAAGAAAGTAGAACGTCCTCAGATCGAGAGACCCGATCATGTATTGATTGAGGTTGAATTATGCAGTATTTGTGGAACAGATGTTCACATTATGAATGACCCGCCAGGTTATATAGCTACAAAAGGAACAATCCTTGGACACGAATTGGTCGGGAAAATAATAGAGGTTGGCGAAGAGGTTACAACAGTAAAGCTTGGAGATCGAGTCGTTGTTAATCCAAACGATTACTGCGGAGCATGCTCTTATTGCAAAAATAATTTACCCAATTTCTGTGAAAACATTGAAGCTATGGGAATCGACGTTGATGGCGGATTTGCAGAAATTGTTCGCACTAGCGAAAAAGTTGTATTTAAAATATCTGAAGATGTTCCTGCTGGCGTTGCTGCATTCGCAGAACCACTCGCTTGTTTACTCAATGGGACTGAAAAGATCAGAATTCAACCATCTGACAGTGTCGTAGTAATCGGTGCCGGTACTATCGGCCTTATGTTTGTTCAAATGGCAAAAGCCGCAGGTGCCTCACCCATTATTGTGTCTGAACCGAGCGAACTGCGTCGCCAATATGCACTCGAAGTTGGAGCAGACTTTGCCGTAGACCCGAGAGAAACAGACCTTAGCTCTTTTGTTACTGAGCACACGGAAATCGGAGCAGACTACAGCATTGAAGTAGTTGGCAGCGAAATGATGCAGGCAATTAATTGCACCCGTAAAGGGGGCACAGTTCTTCTCTTTGGTGTGAATGGTAATGCAGTGCCTTCTGTTGTTCAGAGCAAAATAACTCAAAGCGAAATACGCGTGCAAGGTACTTGGCTAGCTAATGCCAGCTTCCCTAAAGCGGTTAAAGTTTTGGAAAGTGGTGTTCTGGATCTGGAAAAACTAATCACTCATACTTTGCCTCTAGAAGATACCTTAGACGGCATAGATTTGCTAAGAAAAGGTGAAGGAGTCGAGATCCTTATTGACCCGAGAAAATAAGTGAATTCAAAACATATAAGAGGTGTAGCACGGTGATCGAGAATAAGTATGTAGAAGACCTTTCTCTTGAAGGCAGGAAGAAAGAAATTGATATAAAGATTCAGCGGATCCACGAAATGCTGGATGAACGCTCCATGGATGCAGTGTTATTGAGAAAGCATCCAAACTATAGTTGGATAACGGCAGGTGGGAAAAATTTCGTGGCCAATTGCTTCGATGAGGGAGCAGTTGCTATTTTGATAACAAGAAATTATGGCAATCATGCACTTTGCAATGTGATTGAAGAAGCCCGATTGATTGACGAGGAATACTTGCCAGAACTTGGCTTTGAGCTTCATGTCTATCCTTGGCAAGAGGACCAACTACTCAGCATTATTCAAAACATTGTGCCTGACGTAAATAAAATAGTTTCAGATAGTAGTGTCGAAGATATTCCTGCAAGAGCTGATTGGATTGCTCCACTTCGTTGGCAGCTAACAGACAATGAGATTGCACGTTATCTTCATCTTGGTACCGTAATGAGCGGGGCATTGGAGGATTATCTGGCTACAGTACGTCCAGGTATGACCGAGTATGAGATCGCAGGTGGGATTTCAGCTGCTTTGTGGCCGCACAACATTGAACAGATAATGCATCTTGTTTCTGTCGACGAAAGAGCGGACAAATATCGACACGCCCTCCCAACAGACAAAAAATTAGAAAATAACCTATTGGTATCGATCAACGGCCGCTACAAAGGTTTGGTTGTGACCACCAGCCGGATGGTATATTTCGGAAAACCATCAGCTGAATTCTTGCAACAGTATCGTGATTGTTGTGAAATGGAAAACGACACAATTGCAAAAGCTGCAGTAGGGGTCGACGAGAAAGTTCTCTATGATACCCTTAAGCAGGCTTATGTGAATAAAGGCTACCCGACGATGTTTGATAAACATGGGCAGGGGGGCTGTCAGGGGTATTGGCCAAGAGAGTACATGATTACTCCTACTAATCACAATGTGATCAAAGAAAATCAGGCTTATTGTTTCAATCCTGTAGTTGATGGCACCAAATCAGAAGATAGTTTTATCGTTACAAATACTGGACCAATTATGATTACCCGACCAGTATCATTCCCGATGCTTAGATATAATTATGATGATCTAGTATTGGAAAGACCGGATATTCTGGTGGTTGACTAATCTTAAAAGGAGTCGTTTTATGAAAAAAGGTACATTACTGAATAGTGATTTAAGCTATGCAATAGCAAGTCTGGGTCATACTCAGACACTTACAATAGGAGACGCAGGACTACCCGTCTCGCTTAATGTTGAAAAAATTGACCTTGCTGTTACGCAAGGTGTTCCTTCTTTCATAGAAGTCCTGGACGCCGTATTAAGTGAATTCTGTGTGGAAGAGATAATTTTAGCTGATGAAATTGTTGAAGCTTCTCCTGAACTTCACAGTAAGATTTTGGAGAGATTTCCTGAAACTAAACTTGTTTATGTTCAGCATGAAGAATTTAAGTTGCTAAGCGATCAATCCATCGCTGTTGTCCGCACTGGAGAGACGACACCTTATGCGAATATTATTCTTCGTTCCGGCGTTACTTTTTAATAAAAATGAAGAATGACTATAAGGAGACAAAAATGATAAATATTGGTGTTATTGGATGTGGCAAAATTTCCTTGGTAAGACATATTCCTGAATACTCCACCAATCCTAATGTCGAGCTAGTCGCATATTATGATCTGAATAATGAACGTAGCGAAGCCTTTTCTGATCATTATGGTGGGAAGTCATATTCTTCGTGGCAAAGCATGTTGGAAGATAGCAGTATCGATGCAGTAAGTGTTTGCACACCGAATTGGACTCATGCAGAGATAACAATCGCTGCTCTTGAAAGCGGCAAACATGTTCTTTGTGAGAAACCAATGGCTATGAACTTAGCTGAATGTGAGTCCATGGTTGCTGCAGCGGAGCGTTCAGGCAAATTTCTGATGATTGGTCAAAATCAGCGCTTAGCCAAAGCTCACGTTCGTGCACGTGAATTAATTGAGAGAGGTCTTATTGGTGACATCATTACCTTCGACACCAAGTTCGGCCATAATGGTCCTGAAAAATGGAGCGTTGATCCTGGTAGCAATACTTGGTTTTTTGATAAGGAAATGGCCGGTATAGGAGCGATGGCTGATTTGGGCATACATAAGACTGACTTGATTCACTATTTAACAGGTCAGACTATTGTAGAGGTTACTGCCAAATTAGATACTCTCAATAAAAAAAGTTCCGATGATAAATTTATCGAACTTGATGATAATGCCTTTTGTATTTATAAGCTATCTGGAGGTGCGTTGGGGACAATGCACGCAAGCTGGACTTTCAATGGGCAAGAAGACAATAGTACTATAATTTACGGAACGACCGGCATTATGAAAATCTATACTGATTCAGATTATACGATAGAGATTCATAGATCTGATGGTGAGAAAGAGTACTATGTCACCGATCGAATTCAAACTAATGATGACCAGACAAAGTCCGGCATTATCGATCTTTTTATTAAATCAATCGTTAACAATGAACCGCCCTCGATATCAGGGCAAGAAGTTCTCAAATCTATGCGTGCTGTTTTTGGAGCTATAGAATCTTCTGAGAGAGGTTGTACTGTTTTTCTCGACCAAAAATAAATAAAGGATCCTCCTTGCATTTGCTAACCCCCGTTGAATCTCTCTCCAATGGGGGTGAAGTTTTTTGGTCTGCTATGTGCAGACCTTTTCTGTTTTCTGCGATCAGTCACGATGTTACAGAATGATCACAGTACTTACAAGATTATTGTATTTAGAATAAATTTATATGTGATCGTAAGAATGTATTAGCCACAGAGCTTTGACACGGATATTTGCTTCTAAGGAGACGAACTTATGGGCTTTCAGGATCTGGCTTTTGTAGACGCAATCATAATATCGTTATTCTCAATGCTAGTCGTATTTGTCGTGCTTTTACTTATCTCTTACATAATCGACCTCGTGGCCTTCATTTTAAATCGCAAAAAAGATACAGAAAATGCTTTACCGGCTCAAAGCGGCCCGGACAGACTGACTGAGAAGACAGCGATGGCGGGTGCAAAGGCGGATGACAAAACAGCTGCCATTATTGCAGCTGCCGTGACAACTTATTTGGGCCAAGATAGAAATTTTGTTATCAAAAAAATTGAGCGCAATGGAAAATCGCGGTCTTGATTCAAAGCAGCGGATCGAGCAGATACACTAAAAAGATTAGAAGAGGTTGTATAAATGAGTAAATTCTTTCGAATTGTAGTTGATGGCGTTGAGTATCACGTTGAAGTCGAAGAACTGAGTGCCGATCAACAGGCTGCGTTAAGTACGGAAAGTTCTGGCACACCTTCTGAGTTTGCATCGCCCACGTCTACTACTTAAGGAAAAGGGCGAATTTGCCGGCCCGTTGCACGGCATCCCTGTCCTGCTTAAAGACAATATTCAAACATTTGATCTAGCGACAACTGCCGGATCTAAATCTTTGGAAGGGTTTATTCCTGATGAAGATGCTTTTGTTGCAGAAAGACTGCGCCAAGCAGGTGCAATTATTCTAGCGAAAGTAAATTTGCATGAGCTTGCGATCTCAGGAGAAACTATCAGCTCAATCTTAGGACAAACTGTAAATCCCTACGACTTGACTAGGACACCCGGAGGTTCATCCGGTGGAACGGCTGCAGCGATCGCAGCTAATATGGGCATAATCGGGATTGGTACAGATACTATCAACTCAATTAGAAGTCCTGTTTCAGCCTGTAATGTCGTAGGTATCAGGCCTAGCTTGGGTCTCGTAAGCCGTGCTGGCATTGTTCCTTATAGTGGAACTCAAGATACGGCGGGACCTATTTGTCGTAGTGTCGAGGATTGTGTCCGCACTCTGGATGTCATCGCTGGATATGATCCGAACGACGTTGAGACAGCTTGGAGTGTCGGCCAACAGCCTGAAAGCTATTTATCTTTTCTGAACAAAGAAGGACTCACAGGTAAGCGAATAGGTGTCTTACGTAGCTTTTTCGGCAAAGAAACGGCTGATGAGTCCGTGAAGCAGACAATAGAAGAGGCTTTGCATGTTTTTGAACAAGGTGGAGCAACACTTATAGAGATTGAAGATGCGATCAAAACGGACTACTTAGAGCAAGAGGTAAGCGTACATTTTGAAGATCTGAAGACGGATCTTAATGCCTATTTGTCTCAACTTAGAGCTGACGCTCCGGTTCATTCAATAGAAGATATTCTCGAAAGCGGAAAGTATCATCCAAGTATAGAAGGTGGTTTGAGGAAAGCACTGCAAGTGTATGTTGGAACTCCTACATACAATCGTAAACTTATCCGCCAAGGAGAGGTGAAAACGAGAATAATGAAGATCATGGCTGACGAGAAACTTGACGCAATAGTATACCCGCATCAATTGCAGTTGGTCTGCAAAATCGGAGAAAAGCAGCAGCAACGCAACGGAGTACTTTGTTCAGTGACAGGTTTTCCCTCGATAACAGTTCCCGCCGGTTTTGCGCCTGCAAACACTGCGCCAATCGGAGTACCTCTTGGATTGGAAATTGCTGGCAGACCCTTTAGTGAAGCTGTTTTAATTGAGATTTCTTATGCCTTCGAGCAGCTGTCTCAGTTTAGAAAAGCACCAACATCTACTCCATCATTAACTAATCGCAGCCGTTACTGATCTTAGTGTTGACAATCCATTTCCTCGATTTCATACTTTGACTATGGAACTCTCTCAATTCGCCATCAAAAGCGCACTGTCTTCCTTTTGGGACGGTACTGAAGTTTTGCTTTATGATGAAGTCGAATCAACAAACAATCTAGCCAAACAAGAGCTTAGCGCCGGAGGGAAATATTTGATAGCTGCGGCAGCCCAGACGAGAGGGCGCGGACGTCGGGAGCGAAGCTTTTATTCACCTGCCGGTGGCCTTTATTTCTCGCTAGCTTTTCCCTGGGGGAAAAAGGAAACTCCGGTCTTAGTGACAACGATGGCAGCGGTTGCTACTGCTAGAGTTTTGGAGAGGACTTTTGCTATAGAAATAGGGATTAAGTGGGTCAACGACTTATTCTATCAAGGGCGTAAAGTCTGTGGGATTTTGACTGAAGCCATCAGAGAACCTGAGTCCGGGCAGAATATTTCTCTAGTGCTTGGTATCGGAGTTAATCTTTTGCCACCGGAAGAGGGCTTTCCTGAGGACATCGCTGAAATAGCCGGTGCAGTCACCGACGGCAGCCTCAGTATCAATCGGAATGCTCTGATAGTAGACATCACTAACGAAATTGGAGAGATTATTAGTCAATTACCTGCGCGAACTTATCTGGAAGATTATCGCAAACGCTGCTTTATAATCGGGAGAGAGGTCGTTTTGGACACAGGTAAGCACATTTTGGTTGAAGATATTTCGGACAATGGCTCCTTGCTTTATTTCGAAGGCGGCAAACTACAAGAAATTTCCTCAGGAGAAATCAGCCTGAAGGAGTATTGAGCATAGATGCTTGTCCAAAGAGGCTAAACACTGTTGTCTGGCAAGTTAATACTTAAAGGTTTATTATAGGAGTTGTAATAATTAAAAGGGAGAAGATAGTATGGATTATTCTGAGTTAAGCCTGAAAATGCATGAAGAGCATCGGGGCAAGATTGAGGTCGTCTCTAAAGTTAAAGTTGAAACTAATGAAGATCTCAGTACTGCTTATACACCTGGAGTGGCGGCGCCTTGTCGTAAGATCGCAAAAGAACCGGACGATGTTTACAAATACACGAGCAAAGGTAATCTGGTTGCGGTTGTCACAGATGGTAGTGCAGTGTTGGGCTTGGGAAATATTGGCGCTAAGGCTGCCCTTCCTGTTATGGAAGGTAAGGCGGTTCTTTTTAAAGAATTCGGCGATGTGGACGCCTTTCCCATTGCTCTAGATTCTCAAGATGTCGATACTATTGTTGAAACAGTGAAGTTGATTTCACCCGGCTTCGGGGGGATCAACCTGGAAGATATTTCGGCACCTCGTTGTTTTGAAATAGAAGAGAGATTAAAGAGAGAGCTCGATATCCCGGTTTTTCATGATGACCAGCATGGTACCGCGGTTATTGTTTTGGCGGCAGTGCTGAATGCGGTCAAAATAGTCGGTAAGGAATTAAGTGAGCTGAAAATAGTTGTCAACGGAGCCGGATCAGCCGGGGTTGCCATTATCAAATTGTTGCAAACTGCAGGGTCCAACAATCAAATCGCTTGCGGCAGACAAGGTGCAATTTGCAAGGGTGTTGCCGGCATGCGTGATTCTTACATCAAGCTGGCGGAGATCACAAATCCTCATTTGGAAAAGGGTACGTTGGCAGATGTTATCAAAGGGGCCGATATTTTTATCGGGGTTTCCGGGCCCAATGTGCTGACAGCGGAGATGATTAAGTCGATGAATACGGATCCGATCGTTTTCGCGCTGGCCAATCCTGAACCGGAGATTATGCCGGATGTGGCTAAAGAGGCCGGTGTGCGCATTATCGGAACGGGACGCTCAGATTTCGCCAATCAGATTAATAACGTATCCGTTTTCCCGGGGATTTTCAAAGGCGCGCTGTCGGTGCGAGCCAGTGATATCAATGAAGAAATGAAGCTTGCTGCGGCTGCAGCTATAGCGGATTATATTCCTGCAAATGAATTGCATGAAGAGAATATTTTACCCAGTGCTTTGGATAAGAATGTGGCTGACGCAGTCGCCACCGCTGTCGCTCAGGCAGCTAGAGATTCAGGCGTTGCGAGGATTTAGAGGTTGA
>DIRG01000031.1:0-1310 GCA_002427475.1 Mageeibacillus sp. UBA5442 | reverse complement strand
AATGAAGTTGAGCCGCTGGCCAGAGAAATCGACGAAAATCACCGCTTCCCAAGTGAAACAGTTGAAAAAATGCAGAAATATGGTTTCATGGGTATTCCTTTTTCCAAGGAATATGGCGGCCAGGGCTGTGACACATTAACCTATGTTTTGGCAGTGGAAGAGCTGTCGCGCGTATGTGGCACCACAGGTGTAATCGTATCAGCTCACACATCCTTAGCTGCAGGAGCTATTGACAGCAAAGGCACAGCTGAGCAAAAGGAGAAATACTTACGTCCTCTTATTTCAGGTGGCAAACTCGGCGCTTTCGCTTTGACGGAGCCGGCTGCAGGAACTGACGCCGGCAGTCAGAAGACGACAGCAGTTTTGGATGGTGATGAGTACATTCTCAACGGATCAAAAATTTTCATCACCAATGCCGGAGTGGCGGACACTTATGTTGTCTTCGCTATGACGGACTCAAGCCAGGGAACTCGTGGTATCTCCGCTTTTATTGTGGAAAAAGGCACGCCCGGTTTCGACTTTGGTCTCGCTGAAAAGAAAATGGGAATCCGAGGTTCATCGACGCGGGAGTTGATCTTTACTGACTGCCGCATTCCCAAAGAGAATCTGCTGGGTAAAGAAGGTAAGGGCTTTGGTCTGGCCATGGGTACTTTGGATGGCGGACGCATCGGCATCGCAGCGCAAGCTGTAGGTATCGCGCAGGGAGCTCTGGATAAGACTATAGCTTACGTCAAGGAACGCAAGCAGTTTGGACGTCCCATCTCTAAGTTCCAGAATACGCAATTTCAACTCGCCAATATGGCAACTGAAATAGAGGCATCCCGCTATCTGACATATCTGGCAGCAGAGAAAAAAGATTCCGGCGGCCGTTATTCCTATGAAGCGGCTATGGCAAAACTTAAGGCAAGCCGCACTGCAAATTATGTCACCAGCCTGGCCGTGCAATTGCATGGAGGTTACGGTTACATTCAGGATTACGACGTCGAGCGTATGATGCGCGACGCCAAGATTACAGAGATTTATGAAGGTACTTCCGAAGTCATGCAAATGGTTGTCGGCGGAAGTTTATTGGGCTAGGGGGAAAGATATGAAAATTATTGTATGTATAAAACAGGTTCCAGATACCAATGAAGTGCGTATCAACCCCGAGACCGGAACTCTGATGCGAGAAGGCGTTCCTTCTATCATGAATCCGGACGACAAAGCCGCTCTGGAAGCAGCTTTACGCATCAAAGACCGACAACGGTAGCACCACTCTCGTCTTTGATGCGTAAAGCTGCTTCCAGAGCGGCTTTGTCGTCCGGATTCAT
>DIRG01000100.1:8302-10439 GCA_002427475.1 Mageeibacillus sp. UBA5442 | reverse complement strand
CAGCTCCATTAGGCGAGAAGGAACCCGAAACGAAGAAGGAGAAGATATGCATACTTTTGAACCTTTTGAACTGAAAAATCTCAAACTGAAAAACAGAATAGTGATGCCACCCATGTGTTTGTTTACCGCTGAAACTGATGGTTACGTCAAAGATAGACACCTAGTGCATTACAGTAGCCGCGCAATCGGTGGGACATCCTTAATTATTATGGAGGCCACCGGCGTCATGCCTAATGGTCGAATTACGGATAATTGTCTGGGCATCTGGGATAACGCTCATGTCGCAGGATTGAAGCGAATCGTCGATGCCTGCCATAGTGAAGGTGCCTTAATGGCCTTGCAGCTGAATCATGCAGGTCGCAAAAGTGAAGCCGAAGGCGAAAAGCAAGACTACACTATCTCTCCCAGCGCCTGTGCCTCTGATGAAATATATCGTACCCCTCGCGAGATGACGCATGAAGACATGGCTGAAGTTAAGCAGGCCTTCTGCGATGGGGCAAAAAGAGCAGATGCCGCAGGCTTTGATGCCATTGAGATTCATGGCGCGCACGGTTATCTTCTCAGTACATTCTTGTCGCCGATATCCAACAAACGACAAGATGAATATGGTGGGAACCTGCAAAACCGCGCTCGTTTCCTGCTCGAAGTTCTGGAGGCTGTCCGAGAAGTCTGGCCGCAGGAAAAAGCTTTGCTACTACGCCTTTCCGCCAGCGACTATTTGCCGGGTGGCACAAATCTGGCAGAGACCGTGGAAGTAGTGAGCATGGCCAAAAAATACGTAGATCTGTTCCACATAAGTTCGGGCGGCATTGCTGAGGCAAAGATAGAAGTACATCCGGGCTATCAGGTACCTTTTGCTGAAACTATAAAGAAAGAGTGTGACGTTCCGGTGATTGCTGTCGGGCTTATCAGGAACAGAGAAATGGTAGAGGAAATCTTGGCCAATGGGCGCGCGGACTTAGTCGCTTTGGGCAGAGAACTGCTCCGAAACCCATACTGGGTGGCAAATACTGCTTGGGAAACGAACTCGCACTATGAATATCCGGATATCTATGAGAGAGCTTTTGGCAGAAGATACTAAAAACAAAGGCGTGAATTAAATACGTCAGCTTACCGCCTACCTGAGATGTAACGGTGCTATTATCGCTTTCGAGAGCGAGGAGACTAAATAGTGCATCCTGCATTACATATTTTTCTTTATAATATTGTCCCGCTGTTCCTCTTGATTTTGGCCGGTCTGATACTGGGTCGCAAATTCAAGATGGATGTCGGGACTTTAAGCAATATTATTTTCTACGTGACAATGCCGTCGTTTGCTCTTGTCCAGCTGTACAATACGGACTTCGGCAATGATCAGTTGTTGATAGTGCTTTTCAGCGTGCTTTTGCTAATTGCTTTGCTGATTGTTTCGAACGTAGTGTCCCGGCTTTTAGGTCAACAGACTGCGTTGCGGATGGCATTCCAAAACTCTGTGTCGTACTTCAATGCAGGTAATATCGGAATTCCACTGATAACTCTGGTTTTTGCGAGTGGCCGCTACCTGATCAAAGGCGCGACCCCCTGGCTAGATCTGGCGCTGTCGATACAGATCGTTGTTTTTGTGGTGCAAAACATCCTGACTCATACGGTTAGTTATTACAATGCCGCTCGCGCCAAGACGTCGGCTCGAGATGCGCTGAGCATAATCTTGCGAATGCCCATGACCTACGTTGTACCTTTAGTGCTGCTACTTAAACAGATACCCTACGATCTTACTCAGGCCTTTTTCTGGTCGGCTTTGGAGATCAGCAGCAACTCACTGATAATGATGTCCATTATTGCGTTGGGCGTGCAGCTTTCCTACACGAAGTTTACCTTAGGCAAACGTGATGTGTGGGTTGCGGCTTTGCTCAGGCTTGTCGGCAGCCCGCTTATAGCGCTGCTTTTGATTGAGCTTTTAGGGATTAGCGGCGTGATGGCAAGAGCGCTATTCATCTCGTCTGCGCTGCCCACTGCGGTGAATACGGCTTTAATTGCATCCGCCAACGACAATGAAGCGGATTTTGCGTCACAGGTTGTCTTGTTGACGACGATTCTTTGCGCTGTTACCCTCATATTCGTGATTTGGTTATCAACCGTACTCTTCCCGCTTTAAGGG
>DIRG01000100.1:0-7963 GCA_002427475.1 Mageeibacillus sp. UBA5442 | reverse complement strand
GGTGCAATTCTGACACAAAATACTGCTTGGACTAATGTTGAGATGGCCTTGACTAATCTGAAGGAAGCGGCAGGAGCGAGCAGATTTACTGCAGGCTGGCTACTTGAGCAGAATCCGGAAGAGATAAAAACTTGGATTCGGCCTTCAGGATTTTTCAACCAAAAAACTCCTCGCCTATTTGCTTTAGCGCATTGGTTCGTCTCCCATGGTGAAGACACACAAAGGCTGCACTCAATGCCGCTTGATGATTTGCGATCAGAGTTGCTTGCCATAAAGGGGGTCGGCCCCGAGACCTGCGACTCCATTGTCCTTTATGCTGCGCAGAAGCCTGTGTTTCTGATCGATGCATATACGCGCAGACTGCTCTTGCGACTGGGTTACGAAGTGCCTCGCAGCTACGAGTCACTTCGCGCCAATTTGGAACAGCTGGTCAAGGACGCGCGCCCCTACGAGGACAACGAAGTCAATCTCGGGACAAGCTCCGAGCTGTGTTGGCTACAAGAGGCGCATGCGCTGATCGTTGAGCACTGCAAAAACAATTGCCGCAAAAAGCCTCTCTGCTCCAACTGCAGTTTATTTTCGTGCCAGGCACGAATCTGAACTTAATCAAGCATTTCTGTACCACAAGTTAACTTTTGTGCCAGGCACGTTTCTGAACCTAGCACGTTTCTCGTCCAGCTTTGTTATTATGGTATGCATGCAGATAAGGTTGGAAATTTTTGAGACTGGAAGAATATTGAGTGAAGCATAGAAAACGCAAACAGAAGCCCGCACTAATCCTCACGCTGTTCCTGCTGCTCTCTTTTCTGCTGCTACCTGTTGCCTGCCAGAAGGAAGAAAACCCTTTGCTGGGTTTGTGGGTTCTCGAAAGCGGAGACATGGATGTCAGCCAAGGCAAGGGCACGACCCTCCTAGAGTTCCGTTCGAACGGAGAGATTGAAATATCAGCCGAAATACCACGTGCTTCAGAAGACGATGCGGACAGCGAATACGAAATAATCAGATACCGCACACTAAACATTAAATATGAATTCATCTCCGAAAACAGGCTCAGCTTGTCCACGACACAACTAGGCGAGACCATCAGAGAAGAAGCCAGCTTTCTCCTCGACGGAAGTCGCCTAACAATCGCCGGAGACAAATCAGGCACACTGCAATTAATACGCCGCTAAGGCAACACTAAGAAGGAACCATAGTGGAAAAAAGCAAAAAAGCACATTTACTTCTTCTCTTGACAGCCCTCTTGTGGGGTTTAACTTTTGTCGCCCAGTCGGCCGGCATGGAGCATATCGGTCCCTTCGCCTTCAATGCACTGCGCTACACCATCGGGGTTCTGGTTTTGCTTCCCCTACTGATCATGCGCAAGCCGCAGCTCGATCGCAAATTCTTTAAAGCAGCCCTCATCATCGGCCTACTCCTCTTTGCTTCCAGCTCTTTGCAACAGTACGCCCTACAGACAGCAAGCGCCGGCAAAGCGGGCTTCATCACCAGCCTCTATATAGTTTTTGTCCCGATCATTAGCCAGATCTTCGGCAAAAAGGTTGGTTTCCGCCATTGGATCGCTGTCGCAATCGCCGTGGCAGGACTATTCCTGATGACCTTTGCAGATACCGGCAGCTTCTCCACCTCAGACTTGCTCTTGCTACTTGGCGCACTAGGATATAGCTTCCACATCATCGCCATTGCGAAATACGCCAAGGACGTCGATCCGATCGCGCTCAGCGCCGCCCAGTTTCTAATTTCCGCCGTATTGTCCTTTGTACCAGCCCTTCTTTTCGAAAGCCTGGCTCCCCCGCTGATCAGCGCCGCCCTGCCAACGATACTCTACGCGGGTATCTTTTCTTGCGGTGTGGCCTTCACCTTGCAGATCATCGCACAAAGAGACAGCCAGCCCACCGTCGCTTCCATGATCATGAGCTTAGAGGCCGTTTTCGCCGCAATCGGCGGCACGGTTATCTTGGGACAGCTACTTAGCCCTCGCGAAATCCAAGGCAGCATCTACATGCTCAGCTCCGCCTTTTATGTTCAGTATCTGGAAAATAGAGAAAGAGCCAAGCAGGATAAGCTGGCCAAGTCGACAGACCCCTGCGATTCTGATGAACAGAGCGAGGAAGACGACGATGATGATTTTACTGCAGAAGGAGAACTAGAGCTTTAGTTGCCGGATCTCCGGTACGACTCAGCGCGTTCTAGCAAAGCATCCTTTTCATTAGCTAGACTCTCACAGAGGACAGCTGTATAGAGTTTATTGAGGGCTTCTCCGATAGCCTCGCCTTTGAAACCAAGTTCAAGCAAATCCCGACCATCAAGCGTAAGCGATTTAATGCCCAAGAGTCCGGCAGCGCTCAGTTCCTGATCAATCTGCTCCATCTCCTCCAGCTCCTCCTCCCGGGTCCGTCCCAGAAGCCGCTTTATCTCGAGAATCTCTTTAAAACTCCGGCCGACCGAGTCCAGCTCCTGTCGGGCCGCATCAACGGAGACCCTATCAGCCTGGATAGACCGCGCACTGTACTTACTTAAGACGAAGATTTCGTCGCTCAGTTTTTTCGAACATTTCAAATCTCGGCAGAGGGAGGCGGCCGGAAGCCCCGTCCGTTTCACAGGTGCACCCACATCTCCATGCAGATAAAAAACTGCCACCAGATAAGCTAAACGCTCGGCCGGAAGCGGCGGCAGCGAAGCCAACTGCGGTAAATATTTTGTCCTCAAGGCACTGTCTGCGAATTTATTGAATTCGGGAAGGAAGACCGCGATCACCTGCCAATACTTGTCGAGGACCCGCGGCGCATACGCCGCTGTGATCAGGCGGAAAAACTCTACCTGCAATCTCTCAACAGCAATGAGTTTTAGGCGCTCCTGCTTTTCCCGCAAGGATCGGTCCGTTGCCTCCTCGATCTTAAAGCCGAGCTCAGCGGCGAAACGCAGCGTGCGCAAGATACGCAGAGCGTCTTCCTCGAACCTCTCTTCAGGTGCGCCCACGGCCCTGAGCAGTTCCGCCTTTAAATCTGCTTGTCCGCCGTAAGGGTCCTGCAGCCCGCGCCGAGGATGCCAAGCCATGGCGTTTATTGTCAGATCACGACGAGCCAGATCCTCTTCTATGGAAGTTGTAAATTCCACACGATCGGGACGGCGTGCATCGCTGTAGGTAGATTCTAGACGATAGGTGGTGATTTCCACTTGGAAATTTGCCTTACCCTCTACGGGGATTAGCAGCGTGACGGTTCCATGCCTAATGCCGGTATCCAAAACTCTGAAAGTTGAAAAGACCTCATGCACTTCCTGCGGCTGCGCAGAAGTTGCGAGGTCAAGATCGGAAATTTCACGGCCTAAAACAATGTCGCGGACGGTACCGCCCACGACATATGCTTCGTAATTATTAGCTTCTAGCTTTTCTATACAGAATAAAGCTACATCCCGGTAAGACTGGATAGACTCAGGCTGGAACAGTTCTGAGTCTGAGTTCATTAGAGATCCTCAACGGGAACAAATTCTAGGCTAGGGCTAAGAAAGACCTCTCCATCATTGTTGACTGCGGAATAAGCAATGTAAACACCCATCTCTTTCGAGAGTTCTTTCATAAACTTCTCGCCGCGCTCCAAACCGATCAGGAAAAGGACCGTAGTCAGGATATCCGCTACCCAAGGAGAGTCGGACACGCAGGTAACGCTGAAGAGGCCGGACTCACGCTTTTTGCCTGTATAAGGATTGATCAGATGACGATAGAGGCGAGTTCCCTTGACATAGCCGCGTTCGTCGACCGTTGCACTGGCAATGGCCTTGTTCTCCAGTTCAATTATGCCGATCGGTTTGCCGTCATCCAGATGATTAATTATGCTGGTCCGCCAAGAGGTGCCGTCGGGTTTGCGACCGATCATGTAGAGGTTGCCGCCCATATTGATGTATCCGCTCGTAACGCCGCTCCTCTGGAGATGCTCCTTGATGTAATGGAGGGTATAACCTCTGTAGGAAGCACCATGGTCCAGGCGCATATTCGGGATTTTGAGAATGACGGATGATGTCTCGGGGACAAGCTCGACGTGTTCTGCGCCGACGCGTGGCAAGATTTCATTCAGGATATCGTCATAATTAGTTAGTCCCTTCTCATCAATCTCGCGCCAGCCAATGGTCAACGGAGTGACGGTGAAGTCATAATCTCCATCTGATAAATCATAAACATGCAAATTAGCATCGAGAAATTCATAAAGCATGGGGCTGACTTTGAAGGGTTTGTTGACCTCGTATCTGCGCATCAAAGAGGATAATTCAGCTCGGTTGATTTGCGTATTGAGACAGCGCGATACTTTGTTGGCGATACCACGGCACTCGCTTAGGAGTACTTTGATATCCTTCTTGTCCTTTTCTGTCAAAGGCTCCCCATCATGCATGCCACGTCCCTGAATGGCGTGGATCACGACCGTGATTAGATTATCAAATTCGTTAAAAGTAGTGCTTTGTTCTTCAATACCCACTGTTTAGACCTCTCTTTAATTATTCTTAAATTTTTATCTGAACCATAGTACACATGTATAAGTATCAATATTATAATTAGGCACAATTACCATGACATTATAAGACACCTTGTAAGTTTTTACAACGAAAAAAACCACAAAGCTACTGAGGGCACAGTCTTCATCATATCGCCATTGAAATCTGTTTATTGTTAGTAAAAAGATACCCTGAGTAGTAAAATTTTTCAAAAATTCCAATTGTTACAATCACGTTACATTGCTCGGAATTGCAATATCTCTACTGTAGAACCACAACATGTAGTGGTATTATCTAAAACAAGGCACTATATAGCGTATTTTTATTTTACGAGGTGAAGATGATGGAGATGGATAAGCAATACATTAAACGACATTTTACTACAGAATTAGAGGATAGTGATAAGTCGGTATTTGATCTTTTTGAGTGGCATAAGGTTGATGTCTACTTGCAAGACCACAAGACAGGGCGCGTTATCTGCGATATGCGAGATCTTGAATTCCCCGTACACTACTCGCAACAATCCTGTGATATTATCGCCAGCAAGTATTTCCGCAAAGCCGGCGTCCCGACAGACCGCGGCCATGAACACTCTATGCGCCAGGTCACAGACCGCATGGTTTCCTTCTGGTTGGCCTCTCTCCTGGACGAGGGCATGATTGACCAGTCGGAATATGAGATTTTGTACGACGAGATCATCTACGCCCTCTTGGCGCAAATGTTTGCCCCCAATTCTCCTCAGTGGTTCAATACCGGACTGAAACTGAAATATGACATCAGCGGCAGCGACAACGCCCTCTTCTATTACGACGAGGAAAAAGACGAAGTTGTGCAGTCGGACGATAGTTATACTCGCTCGCAGGCTTCTGCTTGTTTCATCCTCTCGATTGAAGATAAATTAATGGGACCGCATTCCATCTCGGAGGCTTATGTCACTGAGACCAAATTATTCAAAGGCGGCTCCGGAACCGGTACAAATTTCTCCGGTATTAGAGCAGAAGGTGAAGCTCTCTCAGGCGGCGGCCACTCATCGGGTCTGATGAGTTTCCTCAAAGGCCTTGACCGCAATGCCGGCGCCATCAAATCCGGAGGAACTACTCGCCGCGCCGCCAAAATGGTCAGCCTCGATATAGATCATCCCGAAATCGAAACCTTTATGTCTTGGAAAGCCAAAGAAGAAGACAAAGTCATCGCCCTAGCAAAGATGGGTTACGATGCAGATATCGACGGCGAAGCTTATGTGACGGTCTCGGGCCAAAACTCCAACAATTCCGTTCGTTTCAGCGACGAGTTCATGAAGCAAGTAGACTCACTCGATCGCAAAGAGGACGTAAAGTTTAAGCTACGCGGACGCGTAGACAGTAATGTAAATCGCGAAGTCTCTGTGAAATCATTGTGGGAATTATTTAATCAGTCGGCATGGCGTTGTGCGGACCCAGCTCCGCAATTCGACGATACCTTCAACGCTTGGCACACCTGCCCCGCGGGCGAAGACGGCGAATACGGAGCCAAACACAATCGGATCAACGCGACCAATCCCTGTGGTGAGTATGCCTTCCTCGACGACAGCAGCTGCAACTTGGCCTCTATTAATGTTCTCCGTTTTTATGATAACGAAACTGAATATTTTGATGTTGCCTCATTCACGCACATGATCAACCTCAGCCAATTTGTACTCGAAGCCTCGATCCACTGGGGACAATTTCCGACCGAAGCTATAGCCCGCAAAACCTGGGCTTTCCGTGCTACCGGTTTGGGTATGGCCAACCTCGCAGCACTGCTGATGTCGCTCGGCCTGCCTTACGATTCCGACGAAGCACGTCAGATCGGAGCTGCGCTCTCCGGCCTAATAACCGGTCAGAGTTACCGCGTTTCGGCGGAGATGGCTCGTCGTTGTGGTCCCTTCAAACATTACGACAAAAATAAAACATATATGCAGCGAGTTATTCGCAACCACAGCCGCGCTGCTGGAGTTCGTCAAGATGCGCCGGAAGATTTAGGCTACGACCTGCCTATTCTCTCGCACGAAACCTTGCAGGACTTAGGCTTGGCGGATCTGAGTGATCAGGTTAAGGAAAGTTGGGAGCAGGCCGAGAGCGTAGGTGCGGAGCATGGCTATCGCAACGCTCAGGTTTCCGTCATGGCTCCGACCGGCACCATCTCCTTTGCAATGGATTGCGCGTCTACAAGTATCGAGCCTTTTTTCTCACATGTAACTTACAAAAAGCTCTCCGGCGGCGGCTTCATGAAACTGGTCAACCCGGTGGTAGATAATGGTCTTAAAGCCTTAGGTTACTCGGAAGCAGAACGCAAAGATATTAAGGATTACATTTTGCGAGAAGATGAAAGCGGCATGATCCTTGATGGGAAAATTGAAGGCGCACCCCATCTCCGTGATGAAGATCTGGCAGTCTTCGATACCGCCAACCTGTGCGGAACGGGAGAACGTTATATCCATTATCTTGGCCACGTCAAGATGGTCGCAGCCATTTCGCCATTGATTTCCGGCGCCATTTCCAAAACGGTTAACCTACCTAACGACGCAACGGTCCAAGACTTTGCCGATGTCGTGCTGATATCCTGGAAGCTGGGTATCAAAGGAATTACACTTTACCGTGACGGTTCTAAGTTTACGCAGCCCCTAAATTTGCGCCTAGGCACAGAAGTACGCAGCGACGTACCCTTAGACGAAATGTCTTATCAGCAATTACTGAATTATGCCGAGACGACAGGCGAATCCTTGGCAGAATGTGAGGAAGCACTAGCCGGTCCCCGCGTGCATGAGCGTGTCAAACCGGATGGTATACGTAGCGGTGTGACGCATCCGGCCCAGATTGAAGATGTCAAGGTTTACATCACGGTGAACCGCGACGCCGAGGGCCAAGTCGTAGAATTGTTCATGACTACCGACCGCGAAGGTACATTGATCACCGGTTTGCTCAATTCTCTGTCCAAGACAATATCGGTCATGTTACAGTATGGTATTGAGCCTGAATCGATCTCGAAGATGCTGCGCGGCCAGAAGTTTGAGCCTTACGGCTTCGTACAACGACATCCATATATTAAATACTGTACGTCCGTTTCGGACCTGATCAGTAAAGTGATCGATATCGAGACCGGAGATTACACACGTGTTCAGGTCAAGCCTGACGGCAGCGAAGCCAAGGGCAAAATCGTTGAACCGACCCAGATCAGCATGGATGAGTACATCCATGAAAACGCCAGCGAGGCAGCGAAGAACGGTGAGCGTCTTTACGACGGCTCCACCTGCTCTAACTGTTCAGGAACACGCATGGTCCGCAACGGTACCTGCAAAGTCTGTCTAGACTGCGGTGAGACGACTGGATGTTCCTAAGTCTGAAAGGAATCTGAAATGAGAGCTATACGTGAGAACCTAGGCAAAATTCATCTGTATGCCGGAGATGGCAAGGGGAAAACCACTGCCTCCGTTGGCTTGGCAGTCCGCGCCAACGGATCC
>DIRG01000114.1:1774-2899 GCA_002427475.1 Mageeibacillus sp. UBA5442 | reverse complement strand
CTAGAACTGACTAGGAGGCTAATTTATGACAACTGGAGATTTACTAAAAGCCTTACTTGATATAGCTAATTTAAAACAGAAGAGCTTTGCTGAGCGCATGTATACCTCACCGAGCAAAATTAGCAAGATCATTAGTGGCAAATTACTTGTTAGTTCTGTAGAGGCAAACTCTTTCAGCGAACAAGCTGCCCGGATTATTGCGGATGAGGTTTTTGAGAACAATTGCTATTTCAAATTCAGAGATATCTTCCCTGTCATTTTCGATTTTAGCTCCAGATACGATCTCAACGATTTTCTTTATTCGGCTTTTCAGTACACGATTGAGCAAGATAGAGACGCCAACGGTGACCCATCAGGCTTAAGCCATAACAACAAGTACTATTCCGGCAATAAGCAAGTTCTCTATATGACGAGCATTATTCTCTCCGACTACCTCAAGGCAGATAAACGCGACCGTCTCGTTTTCTATTCATCCTTACAACAATTTTTTGGTCATTACGCCTCGCTTCTGGATAAGCTCATCATCTTGCCGGCGGAAATGAAGCGCGAAATTATTTTCCACCAACTATTCGACCAGGATCATTTCAAGACGCTGTCTCAGGAGTACAAAGCAAATATTTTGGAAAGCCTCTTCGAGTCCGAGCTCTATTCCGATTTCTACCGCTGGCAGGTCAAAGTCGACTCATCAAAGCCCTTCTTGCTTTTGGAAGACAAGTTCATCATGCTCTACGACAAGCAGATCGACGGCACGCCTCAGTTGACGGTAATTTGCAACAGATCCGAGCTCGAACACTTTAGCCAACTGGTTAACGATTTGTTCAAGAGTGCGAAACAAATGAGTTTTAACCATGACAACATTCAAGACTATTTCAATGGACGGCGAGATGAAACTCAATCCTTCGCATTGGATGAAAAGCTCAAAACCATGCTAGCCACACCTCCGGCAGGCTCTATGCCTGAACAAGGCAATAAACAAATCGGCGACCTATTCGACAATATGCTGAAAGATGAGGCCTACGTTTATATGTCGGCCGACTCCTTGGAATCTTTCATCTTTAATGCGGAAGTTATTGTTCCCTACTACCTGACCGTGGACCTTAGCCTTGAGGAGCGCATCCAGTTTTC
>DIRG01000114.1:0-1527 GCA_002427475.1 Mageeibacillus sp. UBA5442 | reverse complement strand
AACAGTTTTTCCGTTCTCTGCGAAGATGGCCTGAGCCTGGTTAGCTTAATGCATCCTGCAAGTAAGCGCGTGAAGTACCACTTATTCGCCAGCGAGTTAATCGGTCCCGAATTGAAGCAAGCTGCACTTGAATCCGGTATAAGCACAAGCGATTATATCGACAGACTCTTAGTGCAGGCAAAGAAAAAGCACCGCAACCACTAATCCCATAATGTGAGAAATACAGCAAACAGACGTTTGCTCGGAGGTAGAACTTGGACACAGGTTCCCTATTAAAATCTCTACTAAATATCGCGGGATACACTCAGAAGGATTTTGCCGGCATGATCTCCCTATCGCCGAGCACTTTTTCGAAGATAATCAACGGGAAATATCAAATTCACAGCAGTGACACCGTTCCCTTTAGCACCAACTGTGCGAGAATTTTGGCACAAAAGATCTATGAGCATAACTGTTATTACAAGCTAGGGGGAATCTTCCCGATCATATGCAAATTTTCTTCCCGTCAGAATTTAGAACATTTTTTCTTTCTAGCTTTCCAATATGTTATCAATCAGGACAGGCTTACGCACCCAAGTCAAGGATGAAATCAACAGCACAGCCGATTTTATTGAAAGACTAATCCACCAAGTAAACACATAATTGCTAAAGCTGCATGAGCGACTCCGCGAGCTTCCCGCTCTCAGGCCACAATAATACGTGTTGCACGATACTGCAAAGTCCATACTCGCGTGCTATAAATAAAGCAAAGAATGCACGAGTCTCCAACTTAAATTGAAGCTTAGATTTTCTAAAAGCGTTAAAAGGAGGGACATTTATGAACAATTCTAAAGTCGCCCCCATGGACGATTATCCCACAGATATAGATCCTGAAACACTGAACTCTCAACCTGGAAAAGAGTTTCTAATGGAAACGAAACCTATATATAAGGACGACTTCCCCGGTGCCGACCGACTAAAAGGCAAAGTCGCCCTTATTACCGGCGGCGACAGTGGCATCGGTCGTGCTGTGGCAGTTGCCTATGCCAAGGAAGGGGCTAAGGTTTTTATCACACATAAGGAAGAATGTGAAGATGCGCGCCAAACTATGTTTGACATAGACCGCTTAGGTGGAGAGGCCGATTCACTCGATGGTGACATCCGCGATCCGGACTTCGTTCAAGAGCTGGTCGACGCTGTCATTGAGCGCTTTGGGCGCTTGGATATCTTGGTAAATAATGCCGGGGAACAGCATCCTCAGGACAGTATTCTTGACATCACTAACGATCAACTGGAACAAACATTCAGAACGAATGTATTCAGTATGTTTTACCTAGTGAAGGCCGCCCTACCCCACCTAAAGCCCGGCAGCAGCATCATCAACACTTCCTCTGTGACCGCTTACCGCGGAAGTCCGGGGAATATCGATTATGCAGCGACGAAGGGGGCCATTAGCTCCTTTACGCGTTCATTGGCAGTTAACCTCGCGGATAAGCAGATCCGAGTCAATCAGGTCGCTCCCGGGCCGATCTGGACGCCACTGATTCC
>DIRG01000092.1:6477-8629 GCA_002427475.1 Mageeibacillus sp. UBA5442 | reverse complement strand
AAAGACTCAAATCTCTTACGCTGAAAGCAATATCGCTGTCGACAATTGGAGTCGTATTACGGAGAATTTCCGTTTGGGGCTTGTCGGTGTTTTTTCTTAAATTGTTAAATAATTTTATGCTCATACTACCTTCTCAGTTTTTTTATTCTGTGTCAGGCCAACGATAATCTTGACCGTTATATTCAAAATCAGTACTAAGGCCAGTATAACTAGAGATACAGCCGAAGCGAGGCGGAAGTTCGGTGTCTCGCCGCCCATTAAGTTCCAGATCAAGACTGCCAAAGTGGAACCGCCCGAGGTTAAGTTGGGTGCCTCATTCACTGCGGTGCCGATGGTGAAGATTAAGGCAGCCGATTCGCCGATCACGCGGCTGATGCCGAGCAGAAAGGCTGATAGGATACCGGAGAAAGCAGCCGGTAATACAACTTTGAACAGTGTCTGGGTTTCTGTCGCGCCCAAGGCGAGGCTGGCCATCGTATAAGAGGGAGGAACTGAAGCCAAGGCTTCTTCCGACTGACGGATGAGAATCGGCAGCAACATGATCGCCATAGTTAAAGAACCTAAGAGTAATGAGAGACCATCCACTCCTAAGGTTTTAACTATCGGGAAGATTACGCTTATGCCCATCATACCGAATATAATGCTAGGGACACCTGCCAGCAGATTAATAGAGGTACGAATTAAACGGGTAAATTTGTTATCACTGGCAATGCGTTGCAAATAAATGGCTGCTGCCAAGGCGACCGGCATGGCTAATAGCATAGACATTCCGATCAAGATCACAGTGGATATGATCGGACCGCGGATGCCGCCTCCGGGGATCTGGGCTTGGTAGCCTAGGATGCCTGTGGTTTCATCCAAGGCAGCGACTAACTCTTCTGCACTCTGCCCTTTGCGCTGTCCTAAAGTAATTATGTTGCCTGCTTGATCTACAGCGTCCATGACGATAATAGTCGCCTCAACTTCAAACGGAGCTATGTTACCTTGAGTCGCTCCTGCTGTAGCAATGACCATATTTTGCTTCAGAGGCGAGTCCGGATCAACGTAAACAATACTCTGTACTCTGTTGTTCTCGCGATTGACTATGTCTTGGATGGCAAAGCCGTAATTTTCAGAAAAAGGAACGTCAGCAGCGACTTGTGCCGGTCGTTCAAATTCACCGGCTGAGACAGCTCCTACGTCTTCATCAGCTTTAGCCAAAATGTTTGAAGCATAATAATTGCCACTAAACATTGATATATCGAAGGTGCTCCAGCCACTTGCAAAAATATAAGAAATTACTGCCAAGAGTACAAAGGTGACCAGGAGTGAAGCGAACCAAGTCGAACCGCTGCGAAATAAGTTTTTGATTCTTCTTTTTTTTGTCATACGCCCTGCGCTCTCTTGTCAAAACGCCGCTTGAGCCCAAAAATTGCAGCATTCGTCAACAAAATAATTGCCATCAAAACAATACCTACCGAAAACCGAATGTCATAATCCAAACCGGTAGTTTCGTGTAAGCCGGACAGCATAGTTGATGTCAGAGTTCTGGTTCTATCAAAGAGAGATGTAGTAGGTCCGAAAAGAGCATTGCCTGCCACCATAGAAACGGCAGTGGCTTCTCCGAATGCTCTGCCCAATCCTAAAGAAAAACCTGCCACAATTGAAGAACTGGCGCCTGGTATAACGACTTTGAAATAAGTCTCCATCTTAGTAGCGCCTAAGGCTAAGGAGGCACTATCAAGCGTTAAAGGTACGGCTCTGATGCCGGAGATAGAGAGGGAAGTCATCGTAGGATAAGTCATAATTGCCAGTAGGATAATAACAGCAAGCTGAGAGCTACCGCCGTAAGTGGTAATACCGAAGAGCGAAGCTAAATTATCTACTAAGGAGGTAATCCTACCTGCAGCGAAGACACCATAGACGACAGAAGGTATAGCCGCCAAGGTTTCTACCACCGTAGTCAGTCCTTGACTAACCTTTGGTGAAGCGATTCTACCTATGACTATTGCGGTTAGAACTGCCAGCGGCAAGGCCAGCAATCCGCCTAAAATCGAACTAATCAAAGTATTTATGATAATAAATCCTATACCATAAGTGCCTTGATCTGCACGCCATCTCATACCAGAAAGGAACGGCAGTATTTCCTGCCGTTCCGGGTAACCTGGTAAGA
>DIRG01000092.1:0-6280 GCA_002427475.1 Mageeibacillus sp. UBA5442 | reverse complement strand
AGTCGTTATCTGCATTGACAACTACAACGATAGCGTCTTGGCAGAAGGTGCCTGAGTAGATTGCGTCGGTAACGTCTTCAGTGTCCTTGAAGTTTCTGGAGGCAAAGCCGATATCAGAAGCATTCGGACCGTCTTTTTCTTCTCCGAGCACACGAGCGTGTCCGTCACTGGAACCGGTTTGGTCTAGCGAGAACTGAACGTTACCTGCGTGTACTTGGAAGGTTTCTAGTGCGGCTTGGACAGCTTTTTCAACTGAAGTAGAGCCGCCGGTTTTGATGGTTAAATGACTATTGTCTTGATCAACGATCGGATGATCTGCTTTAACTTCGTCCCAGGGTTTTCCAGATTCGACGTCAACGATGCCGCCGGCGTCAGCTACTGCTTCAAGACCTTCTGTGGATTCGGTTAAGAAAGCAACGAAAGCTTTCACGATAGCTTCTTGATCATCACTCTCATAGTCGCCAGGGGCGCGAGTGGTATAGGCGAAGGGACGTGAAAGTGTGTATTCTTCATTCACTGTCGCTTCAACTGAAGGAGCAACGCCATTGTAAGCTAGTGGCTTCAGATTATTTTCTTCGAAATTGGTTACGAGAGAAACATAGCCTACGCCAGATTTGTCGTTACCGACCTGGTTGGCCATCTCACCGTTAGAAGCTACTTCACTAGCTAAGTCAGTTAGTTCGCCTCCAAAACCGATAACAGATTCGAAGCCTTCACGTGTTCCGGAAGCTGAGTCTCTGGTGTACACATGAATTTCAAGACCGTCGCTAGGTGTCTCCGGTTCGGGTTCATCTGTATTATCAGGAGTCTCTACCTGAGGATCAGTACCATTAGGCTCGGGCTCTTCTTGTGTGTCACAGGCGATGCTGGCGATGGCCAGAGATAGTATTACTACAAATAGGAAGATGGTGCGGATTAGGTTTTTACCTTTAAATGTTTTTGTCATAATTCATCCTTTCTGCGATTCATTTTTGATCGCATACACATCTTCCGTCTCACAGGTTTAATAATAAGCAAATTCATGTTAATTCTATGTTAAGTATGACGGGCAAAGGGTGTCATAAGTGCTGTAAATGCGTGCTTTTCGCTCTTTTCAGCAAAAGAAAACGCTTAAGTCCTTGAGTGAGTAGCTTTAGGTAAATTTACATGAAATTTACATTGAAAGAAGAGCTCGAGGCACTAATCTGACTTTTAATCAGGGGGTCTGGGGTTAAGAGCGCATGCAGAAAATAAATAAAAGCCCTTGACACAATACTGTTTCAAGGGCTTTCACTGTGGAGCCTGAGGACGGATTCGAACCCCCGACCTGCTGATTACAAATCAGCTGCTCTGCCAACTGAGCTACTCAGGCAATTTAGGATCATATTTAAGCATTGATTATGCTAGCCGAGAAATGACCCCTTGTCAACTCTATTACAGCAATTGCGTCACTTTGTTGGTGCTTGGCAAGTAGGTTCCTTTTAATGCAAGAAACTTCCGCTAGTCTCCTAGGAAAAATCTATTACCCTCTCCCGCTCCAGTCGTCGCATGTATCTCAGGAAAGCGATGATAAAGACCACTGCCACAACATTGGTAGAGATGGTAAGTGACCACCAGATACCATCAACGCCCAGTGAAGTTCCGGAAAGCCAGGCACCCAGAGGTATGCGCGCACTGATAAATATTGCGGAAACAACTGCTGTAAAGCGCGTCTGTCCGAGAGCAGAGAACGCTGCGATGGTGATTATCTCCAATCCCATCAGAATCTGAGAAGCTGACAGGATCTGCAAGTAAGATTTTCCGCCCGCAATAGCATCAGGCTCATTCATAAATAAAGCAGTAATATCAGCAGCAAAGAAATACAGGATTGCCGTAGTGAAAATACAGATGATAAACACTGTCAGTGAAGCGGAGAAATATCCCTTTTTCATCCTTTTCCCCTGCCCTGCACCGAAATTCTGCGCCACAAAGGCACTAACTGCAGCACCGAAACCATCTGCGGTCAGCCAAGAAATGGATTCTACTTGTGAGCCGAAGCGCTGCACAGCGACGCTTAAGTCACCGAAACGCACAACCATACGAGAAATCACAATCGTCACTATTGAGCGGATCAAGGATTGGGCACCCGCAGGAAGCCCGATGCGCAAGATATCCTTTACATTGCTCCAGGCGATGGGTTCTGAGAAAAGTTTTAGACTGTGGAAAATATCATCCTTCTTCGCGACCACTAGGAGAATAAGAAGAATAACAACTTGAGCAATTACAGTTGCCACACCGGCTCCGAACACACCCAGATTAAAAGTAATAATCAATAGAGGATCTAAAACCATATTCACAATTAAGCCGATGCCGTTAGCAAGAAAAGGAGATTTACTGTTACCGACAGTTGTAAGCAGGGCGCTCAAGATTCTGCTACCGTAAGTAGCGAAAAGTCCAAAGCTGATTGCCCTCAAATAGACGATAGAATCCCTGGCAGTACCTATCTCATTGAAGTTGAAGATAGAAATGATTGAATCGGCTGCGAGAAAATACGCTAAAAAAAGCAGAAAAGCAGCCAGAAAGCCGAGACGCAGCGATTCTCTGCCGAAACAGCGCACTTCCTCGATCTTTCCACGTCCGTACGCTTGCCCACAATGTACTTGGCCTCCTATACGCATAATGCTGAGGATGCCGTCTGAAACCCACATCAGCAGACCACCGGTACCGACTGCTGCGACAGCCTGCGAACCTAATCTTCCAACCCAAAACATATCGGTCAGAGTGTAAGCCAGACTGAGGAACGAACCTGCCATGATGGGCATAGCCAGTCTTACAATTGAAGACGTAACCGGGCCGTTTAATAAATCAACTTTTTTACTGCGCACTAAAAAACATTAACTGCTCTTCAGAGCAGTCCCTTTCCCATTAGCATTCTACACGAAATTATTTTAGACGCCATTGCTGCTACTTGCTGATCGCTGAGCTTATTGTCAGTTTCAATCAATATTTTGTAAATGACCTGTCAATATAGGAAAAGAGTGTTTTTCTTATGACCAAAGCCTAAGTAAAACGCACAAAGGGAGCCCTGATATGTTATTCTACTTCTATTGAAGATAGAGTATTTAAGAGGAAACTCACAGTGCAAGGGATGCTACACTTTGCATCTGAGAGTTTTTTCACGAAGAGGTTCGGAGGTAAATTCAGGATGCGATTGAAATGGCCCAAGAAATTACAGGGCGTTCATCCCCGTCAAAACAAAAATACAGCCAACATGGCCATAAAGAAATTGAGCGGCTTTGAGACTGTATCCATCCCCTTAAACATGCAAATAGGACCCGGTTGCACATCCCTAGTAAAAAAGGGAGACCAAGTCGAGATCGGTCAAAGAATCGGTGAGCCACTAGGCGACTGGAGCGTACCGGTTCACGCCAGCGTTTCAGGCACAGTTAAATCTGTCAAAAAAGAGATCCTCAGCGACGGCACTCATGCTGAGTATGTCAACATTGATTCAGATGGGCGGGAAAGCGTTTCTGCTGAAGTGCGTCCCCCGGAAGTGCATGATCGTGAGGATTTCATCAAGGCAGTCAGAGCGGCCGGTCTAGTCGGCTTAGGCGGCGCAGCCTTCCCTACCCATGTAAAGATGCAACCGCCCCCCGGCAAGGTCATTGACACCTTAATTATAAATGCAGCCGAATGCGAACCGTATATAACCTCTGATCATCGCATTTGTCTGGAGTATCCTAAACAGATCATCAAAGGCATCATGCTAACTTGTCACTATCTCAATATCCCGGAAGCAATTATTGGAATTGAAGATAATAAACGTGATGTCGCCGGAGTCTTGCAAAAGGAAATCAACAAAGTCAAAGGTACTCTGGATTACCCGGCTAAGGGCATCTCCGTTGTGATCTTGCCGACTTTATACCCAACCGGTGCTGAAAAAGTCCTGATACGACTCCTTAATGGTCGCATAGTCCCTGAAGGTGGCCTACCTGCAGATGTCGGAGTTCTCGTGCAAAACGTCGGAACCATCCGCTATGTTGCCGAATATTTCGAGACCGGCATGCCCCTGATAAGCAAGATCGTTACCATTGACGGCTCCGCAGTTCAAAGCCCTGCAAATTTGGAAGTGCCGATCGGCGCAGCTATCGTAGATGTTGTTGAAAAGAGCGGCGGCTGCAGAATAGAGGCGGCTAAAGTGATCATGGGCGGGCCGATGATGGGTGTTGCCATTGACGACTTAAACCGTCCTATCCTCAAACACAACAACGCGATTCTCATGTTAGATGAAAAAGACGCCACCTTGCCCAGCGAGATCGCCTGCATTCAATGCGGCCGATGCACCAGGGCCTGCCCTATGCTGCTGATGCCCACTACGCTCGATATGGCTGCTCGCATCCAAGATTGCGACAAGTTGGCTCAATATCATGTAATGAACTGTATCGAATGTGGCTGCTGTACTTATGTCTGTCCTTCAAAACGTTACTTGCTACAAAACATAAGGATAGGCAAAACTTTGCTCAGACAGAGCGGTCAAAATTAGAGATCAGTTAGCTTAGTTAAGGAGACTATGAATTAATGTTACGTGTATCATCATCCCCTCATATCCGGGATAATTCTTCTACACAGCGCATCATGCTAGACGTAGTTCTAGCACTGATACCGGTTGTAATCGCATCCGTCATTATTTTTGGTTGGCGCGCTTTGCTGCTTTATGCTGTCAGTATTGCCAGCAGTGTCATCTTTGAAGCGCTCACCCGCAGGTTAATGAAGCGGGAACAAACTATTAATGACCTTTCAGCTGTTGTCACAGGAATTCTCTTGGCGACAGGACTGCCGGCCAACTACCCGATCTGGATGACTGTACTTGGCGCTTTCATCGCCATCGTATTTGTGAAACAGCTTTTCGGTGGCTTAGGCGGAAACTTTGCTAATCCTGCAGTTACAGCACGTATTGTCTTGGCCGTTTCTTTTGCCACTGAAACAAATACTTTCACAGTTTTGCCACAACATGCTTACTGGGGAAATGTTGCAGGTGGAACTTCTCAAGCGACTATCGTCGAAACAAGCTCACAGATCGACCTCGTCAGCAGCGCCACTCCCCTAGCTTTGCCTGCCGGAGAGATTTCCACCCTGGATCTTTTCCTGGGCACCCATGCCGGAAGTATCGGTGAAACTTGTGTTCTAGCTCTGCTAATTGGTGCAGCTTATCTCTTACTGCGCGGGATTATCGACCTCTGGATTCCACTAGTTTATATGGGCACGACTGTTGGCCTCATCGCCTTGGTCGGCGGAGATCCTCTTCACCATTTACTAAGTGGTGCCTTAGTACTGGCAGCCTTCTTTATGCTTACAGACTATGTAACCTCGCCAACGACAATTTTGGGAAAAATAATTTTCGCCTTTGGTGCCGGCGTGCTTACCTTCCTCTTGAGAATGTACAGCAGCATGCCGGAAGGTGTGTCTTATTCAATACTTTTAATGAACATTCTTACACCGCATATCGAACGCTGGACCGCACATAAAACGATTGGAGGAAACTATGGCAAAGAACGTAGACAAGCCGAATAAGACTGCTAACGAAGGCATGAAGTTCATCGAACGTGGCATAATGCCTGCTGTTATTTTGACTATCATCGCCATAGTCAGCGTCGCATTGTTGGCTTTAACTGAATACACAACGGCTGACGCCAGAGCTGAACAGCAGCAACTAATGGAAGACGTCAACAAAAGTATAATTTTCACTGACGCAGACAGCTTCCCGGCTGAAGACTTAGACGAAGCCGGTGTTTCACTCCCCGGTGGACATGCTGTCGACTTGTCGGATGTCAGCACGATCGAAGCTGTATATATGGCAGAAAAAGAGGACGAAGTCGTAGGTATTCTCATTGCAGCAAATCCCCTAGGATATGGGGGTGGCAGAATCGGACTCATGCTGGGCTACGACTTGGAAGGAAATCTCTTCAACTTGACGGTAGATGCCCAATCACAGACAGCAGGCCTTGGAACCAAGGTTGCCGAGGAAGATTTCACCGGCCAGTTAATCGGAATCAATGCCTCCGGCACTGTCTCTACGTCCGGAGATTCCGACTTTGAAGTTGATGGCATCAGTGGAGCGACCACCTCAGCCGAGGCTGTTTTGAGAGGCATCAACATCGCCAATGAAGCAGTAAGCCAAATGCTGGGTCTGGAATAGGAGGAAATTGTGGCTAATAAGAAAAGATCACTTTCATATGAGTTATTAAAAGGACTACTTAAAGAGAACCCTTTATTTGTCCTAGTTCTGGGCACCTGCCCTGCTTTAGCTGTTACGACCTCCGCC
>DIRG01000052.1:2255-7121 GCA_002427475.1 Mageeibacillus sp. UBA5442 | reverse complement strand
ATAACTCACCATTAATTACCTCCTATATATTTATTTTTCAGAGTTGCTTCCCCCAGATTCCAAACAGTTCGGACAAAGTCCTCTGAAATATACGTCTTTTTCTCTTATCTCAAAATCAGCGAGATCGCTTGATTTTATCTCTTCTACGTTAAGGCTAAAGTCAAAAATTTTATTACAGGAGATGCATTTGAAATGTCCATGATCGTCACTAATAATTTCGTAGCGCTTTTCATTGTTTTCAATGGTTAAAACATTGACCAAGCCTGCTTTTTCCAGCAAATGTAGAGTGTTGTACACCGTTGCTTTGGATAAACTTGGGATGTCTTTTTGAAGTTCAACATAAATATCGTCGACACTGGGATGGATTCGGTTCTGGACGAGAAATTCCAGCACCTTGAGCCTCGGGTGAGAGAGGCGAATGTTTTTATCTTGTAATTTTTGTATTAATTCTTCCATATATTTTGCTCACAATTAGCATTCAATTTGTAGCTGCAGTGCGTTTTGTAATCATTCTAATCATGTAAACACTACTAATATATATCAGTGAGTGGACAGAATCAAGTGAATTTTAAGTATTTTGGATAATTATATTGAGTCTAAGAATAGAGAAGAAGACCAATCATTTGACAGATGTAAAATCAAAAAAACCCCCGAAACCTTGTCGCTTCAGGGGCTTTGCTTTGGTACACCATTAGGGGATCGAACCCTAGACCTACTGATTAAGAGTCAGTTGCTCTACCGACTGAGCTAATGGTGCGTTTGAGTACTCAGAGATTATAAGAGTAAATTAATGTATTTGTCAACAGAAAAAAATTAATGGGTCACTAGACACTGCTATAAGTCAAAGCGTCATTAAGTTACATTAAAACTAATATTTGATGAGCTGATTCTTGCAGCAGTTCTAATCATTTGATAATATAGGCACATCGTCGAATTAGCGAGAGAGGAAAATATATTTACAGTGAAGGTCACTGTTGCCTTTGAGGCAAAATATTTCCTGCAATACTTAGGAGGTATAATCCTTGGACGGTTCTGGCTGTATTAGCCCTCTTTGGAGGGTTTTACTGTCAAATCAAAACTTAGCGATCCCGCCACAATCCGGTTCCTTGGCTTTTGATTTGATTCTAATTTTTATCTTAATCCTGATCAACGGGTTTTTTGCCGGATCAGAGATGGCAATCGTTACACAAAACGACAATCGCATCAGAAAACTGGCCGATGAAGGTAATTCGGCTGCCAAAAAACTATTGACTATTGTCGAAGACAAGAGCCAAATTATGGCTACAATTCAAGTGTCTATCACCTTTGCGGGTTTTCTTTCTAGTGCTTTTGCTGCAGATAAGATCTCATCACGCCTTTACTTGGCTGTTGATCCCACCTTTCAAAACCCATGGCTGCAAACGCTGTTCCTTGTTCTTATAACAATTCTGGTGTCATATTTCTCACTGGTTTTGGGAGAACTGGTTCCGAAACGTCTAGCCATGCGCAACCCCGAGAAGATGTCTTTGAAGGTTGTCCCTGTTTTAATTTTCTTTGACTTCATCTTTCGCCCCTTTACAAAGCTTTTGAACTGGAGCACCAATGGAGTCTTGCGTCTTATGGGTATTGATCCTAAAGAAACCCAAGATACTGTCACGGAGGACGAGATTCGTATTCTGGCAGAGGTAGGGGTGGATTCAGGGGACCTGCCGGCAGAAGATGCATTCTTGATTGACAACATCTTCGCTTTTGATGATAAGGATGTGGGAGAGATTATGACCCCGCGTCTATCGGTCAGCGCGATATCTGTAGATGCTACTTACGATGAGGCGGTCAATTTTGCCGCGAACGCGCACTTTTCACGTTTCCCGGTTTACGAAGATGACTTAGACAACATCGTTGGCACGCTTTTTCTTAAAGACCTGATGCGTGTACCTCAAGATGAGCGCGATGAATCATTTGATTTGCATAAGATAATGAGAAATGCATATTTCGTACCTGAAGGTAAGCAAATTGATGTATTATTTCGGGAGATGAAATCTAAACATATATCCATGGCAATTGTCGTGGATGAGTATGGCGGCACGGAAGGTCTGGTAACGATGGAGGACCTGCTGGAAGAAATCGTGGGTGAGATTGAGGATGAGTATGACCCACCGAAGAACGACGTAATCGAGAACGATGACGGCAGCTTTATCTTGAGTGGTTTGCTGACGCCGCAGGAAGCGGGACGATATGTCGAGGCTTTAGACGAACTTGAAGAGGATGATAACTACGATACAATCGCAGGTTTTGTACTTTCTTTATTGGGAAGAATACCTTCGGCTGATGAAAATGCCAGCGTTGTATTTGAAAATCTTCGTTTTACAGTTTTAAAAATGGATGATCGCCGTATCGATCAGATTTTATTGGAGATTTTACCCGAAGAGGAGCTTTCGGAAGATGAGTCCGGAAATGGAAATAATAAGGGTAAACAAAACAAAAATGGAGGAAATATAGGCAGCCGATGACTAAGAAAAATGCAGAAATGCTGGGCCAGGAAGAGACACAAGACTCTATACTGACTCTAGCAGAGGCCTCTATCAGTAGTTCAGACGATGTAGTTAATAAGCTTGAGGCAGATCCAACGCTAGGTTTGTCTTCAGACACTGCAAGAAAATTACTGGAAACATACGGTCCTAATGAACTGGCTGAAGAGAAGAAAGAATCTTTCTTCATTAAACTCTTGAATCAGTTTAAGGACTTCATGATCATTATTTTGATCATTGCAGCAATAATTTCGGGCTCTTTAGGAGAGATTTTGGATGCTAGTGTAATTCTGGCAATCGTAATTATTAATGCGCTGCTAGGCGTTTATCAAGAAGGAAAAGCGGAAAGAGCAGTTGAAGCTCTGCAGAAGATGGCAGCTCCTGAAGCGCATGTCATACGTGACGGGAAGCTACAAGTAGTTGCAGCCGCCGATCTGGTGCCGGGGGATCTGGTGCAGTTGGAGGCAGGGAACGTTGTTCCTGCGGATATCCGACTCATTCAAAGCCAGAATATGCAGTCTGATGAGTCTGCGTTGACCGGCGAATCAGTGCCTGTCGAAAAGAACGCTGATTTCATGTCGGATGAAGTTCTGGGCATAGGCGATCGCCTAAACGTCGTCTATAGCAGTACCGCTATCACCTATGGTCGCGGTGTCGGCGTAGTTGTATCCACCGGACAAAAAACCGAAATTGGGCGCATAGCGTCCAGTCTTACAAGTATTAGACAGGAAGAGACTCCTTTACAACAGAATTTAAACCGTCTCGGCAAGGTTTTGGGAATTTTAGCCCTAGCCGTAGTCGCAATAATCTTTGTTGTAGGATTATTCCAAGGTGGCGATCCCTTACAGCTCTTTATGACTGCAGTCGCTCTGGCTGTAGCGGCTATCCCCGAAGGACTGCCTGCTGTTGTCACGATTGTTCTGTCCTTAGGTATGAATCGCATGGCGCGCGAGAACGCTATTGTTAAGCGTCTTTTGGCCGTTGAAACTCTAGGCAGCGTCGATACTATCTGTAGTGACAAGACAGGAACGCTGACTCAAAACGAGATGACCGTTACTAAGCTTTATGCTGATGGTCGTATCTTTGACGTAAGTGGCACCGGTTACTCGCATGAGGGTGAAATCAGTAGTACGGACGAAGCAGATACAGATTCTTCACAGGCAGTGCTGGATCGATTGTTCGAGATCGGCATTTTGTGTAACGACGCTGTATTGCGTTCGGAAGATGGCGAAGTCCAAATGATCGGAGACCCGACTGAAGGCGCGATGTTGGCCGCAGCAGCCAAAGGCTGTTCCAAAGAAGTCAGTGTTGTGCGCGAAGAGAACCCACGCGTTGATGAGAAGCCTTTTGACTCCGGCCGCAAAATGATGTCTGTCGCTGTCACGAGTTTCCCTGATGCTCCGTTCATTTCTCTAACCAAAGGCGCTCCCGACCGCATCTTGGAACGATGCAATAAAGAATTAACAGCTGACGGTGTAATCGATTTAACTGAAGAGCGTCGTCAGGAAATTACCGAAACCAACAGCAGACTCGCACGCTCTGCTTTGCGTGTGCTGGCCTTCGCTTATCGTCAGCATGATGACGCAGAGTTCGAGGGTATGGAAGAGGATATGGTTTTCGTGGGCTTAATGGGCATGATCGATCCCGCACGTCCCGAAGTTAAAGACTGTATCCGTATCTGCCATGAGGCAGGTATCCGTGTTGTCATGATCACAGGCGACCATAAGGAAACCGCTGTCGCCATCGCCAACGACCTCAATCTGCGGCAAGAAGACGATCAAGTCTTATCCGGTTCTGATTTGGATAAGATGAGTCCAGAAGAATTGGCAGAAGCTTCAGAGCATACTTCGGTTTACGCGCGTGTTTCTCCTGAGAACAAGGTGCAAATAGTAGATGCTTTAAAGACTGAAGGCCACATATCTTCGATGACTGGAGACGGTGTCAATGATGCGCCGGCTCTGAAACGTGCCGACATCGGTGTTGCTATGGGTATTACCGGCACCGAAGTTGCCAAAACTGCGTCCGACATGATACTGACTGATGACAACTTCTCGACTATTGTCAGGGCTGTTGAAGAAGGCAGGGTTATCTACAGCAACATACGTAAGGTAGTTAGTTTCCTACTCTCGTGTAATGTGGGCGAAATTCTGGTCATTTTCATAACTAACATGATCTTGGGACCTGAGTACACGCCTTTGATGCCGATCCAGCTTCTCTGGTTAAACTTGGTGACGGACAGCTTCCCGGCCTTGGCCTTGGGTCAAGAGAGGGCAGAGGAGGGGATTATGAAATTGCCGCCTCGTAAAGCTGATGCCAAAATATTGGACAGAGAAATGCGAGCTTCGATAGTTGTTCAATC
>DIRG01000052.1:0-1987 GCA_002427475.1 Mageeibacillus sp. UBA5442 | reverse complement strand
AGAGGCACTCAACCGTCAGTGGGAGCACACACCTTTGCCTTTATTTGTTTGATTCTGGCAGAGCTGGTAAGAGCATACTCGAGTAGATCGGAGCGACACTCAGTTTTCAGTTTGGGTTTCTTCTCCAACGCAACCTTGAACAAAGCGATCTTGCTCTCCTTAGGACTTACTTTAGCAGTAGTGTATTTGCCCTTTATGAACGATCCTTTCTACACTATTCCTTTGCAGCTGCGTGACTGGGGTGTAATACTCACGCTGATCTTGATTCCGTTCGTTGCAGGTGAAATCTTTAAAAAGCTGTATCATCGCAGCGGTAAGAAGAGAAAAGCAGCATAAGACTGTTTCTTTGCTCACTTTTCGGGGGCAGGGTGCTTGACGTCAGCACTCTGCCCTTGTATACTGCTAGTCGATAACAAGTAGAAGTTCCGCTTCTCACCTCCAACTTCGGTAAAGAGGTCTACAGAGACTACATCCTACGGATGCTGTTGTGTGTGAGCGGAAGAAAATCCGCTTTTTTTTATGCGAAAAACCAAAGGAGGTTAGGATTATCGCTCAACAAAGCCGCAGAGGTCATCTCATTAACAGGGAAATTACTTTTCCCGAAGTCCGACTTGTCGCTGAAGATGGCGAAATGATAGGAGTCGTTTCTCTTGAAGAGGCTCTTTCCAGGGCTGAAGCAGCTGAATTAGATTTAGTGCTGATGTCACCGAACAAAGAAAACCCGGTAGCCAAATTGATGGACTACGGTAAATACACTTTCGATTTGGACAAGAAGAAACGTGAAGCCAAGAAGCACCAGAAGACAATTCAGGTCAAAGAAGTACAAATTAAACTAACTACAGAGGAGCATGACTTTAATGTCAAGGTCAGAAATGCCGTCCGCTTTTTGGAAAATGGCGACCGCGTTAAAGTAGTCATCCGTTTTCGTGGTAGAGAGATGGCTTTCAGAGACCAGGGCTTCGATGTCATGCGTAAAGTTGCTGACGCAGTCAGTGAAGTCGGTGTAGTTGACAAAGCTCCGCAATCGGAAGGCCGGAATATGATTATGTACCTGGCGCCCATTACAGAGAAATAACTGCACGATTAATTTAGCAAATTTGAGATAGGCGAATTAGCAAAGATAATTGCGCCCGGCTTATTTTAGGAAAAATTCCACTTAAGTCAGGCTGACATTAGATAACAATTAGCAGAAGGGGGTATTTTTATGCCTAAGCAGAAATCACACAGCTCGTCAAAGAAACGCTTCAGAAAAACGGGGACGGGAAAGTTCAGGCGCAACAAAGCATTCAAGAAGCATATTCTGACTAAGAAAGCGCCGAAACGTAAACGTCAATTGCGCAAGTCAGTGATAGTTTCTGATTCCGATCAGAAACGTTTACGTAAATTATTACCTTATAAATAAGTCGTAACCACTAAGGAGGGATTATTATGGCTAGAGTTAAAAGGGGTCCTAAAGCCCGTCGTCGTCATAAAAAAATTATTAAGCAGGCTAAAGGTTATTTTGGCCGCAAGAGTAAGTTATACAAAGTCGCCAATCAGGCTGTATTGAAGTCAGGCCAGTACGCCTACAACGATCGTAGACGCAAAAAGCGTGATTTCCGTCGTCTCTGGATCAGCCGCATCAATGCTGAAGCCCGTCAGAACGGTATGTCTTACAGCCGTTTCATGAACGGACTGTCTACAGCAGGTGTCGGATTAGACCGCAAGGTGTTGGCAGACTTGGCTGTTAATGATAAAGAGGCGTTTGCCGGCTTAGTCACAGTTGCTCAAGAAGCACTGAAGCACTAGGCGCTTAAGACTAGATCAGAAGGGGAGTGCACACACTCCCCATTCTTTTTGCTTTTATGCGTTCAATTGATTCCGACAAAAACATTCTTTACCGTAAGCTTATGGCTCAGGGCAGTGCGCGCGAGCTCAAGAAGACGAATTGGATCTTAATAGAGGGTCTACGTCAGATTGAAGAAGCCTTGCAAGCCGGTGCTGATTT
>DIRG01000053.1 GCA_002427475.1 Mageeibacillus sp. UBA5442 | reverse complement strand
ACTAATATAGACCGCCACTAGAATCAGTATTTACCTTAATCAGGAGATGAAAAATGAATTGGTTAAGCCAGCGGTTCTTCCGGCGTCGCCTCTTGCGCAGTGTGCTGCTAATCTGTCTATTGGCACTTTTGAGCACTATTCTTGTATTGGGAGTTTCACAGTACCTTCTATCTAAGGAGCAGTTCAGGCTGTTGGACGAAACGAATTACACCACAGTGAAGCTTGATGACAGTAATTTTTACGAGACCACTACAGTGAAAAGTAGCACTAATTTGACAATGGTTGACTGGTCTAAACTCACATATATACCCGGGCTGGAAGAGGAAATGAAAAGCTTCCATGAAACTTCTGAGGAAGTCTTGCTCTATGATCACAAACAGGGCCTGACTATGCTCTGCGACACGTTGCACCGAGCTCCTGAGCATTAGGTGACATCATGCACTATAAAAAGAAAGATTGTGCAAAATTGCTGTTATAATTAAACATATTAAATTTTGTACATTAGCCATCAGATTTTATATTAATGTCTTTCTTGAAATTATGAGAAAAATTTAAGAATAAAAATAAAATTAAAAGGAATATTAAAAAATGAGCAATAGGGTACATGAAATGATAAGTGTATTGAAAGGAGTAAATTATGAAAAGGGCAATTGTTTTGACGCTGGTTTTTCTAATCTTTCTTTCTTCTTGTGGAGCCAGTGATGATGTGGAAATAGATTTCGGAGAGTCTGAAATCTATTCTAAAGCAGATATAGAAGAATGCATGAAAATTGTTAAGGATGAGATAGGTGCCTGGGAAGGAGTTGAATTGCTTAGCATCAGTTATACCTCTGATGAAGAAAATAACGATGAGAATATTTCAAGTGCAAATCAAGTAGCAGATGCGAAAAATTTGGATATTGAATTTACCCAATTTCTCTTACTCTTAAGTGATTTTCGATCTCCTGAACCCGGTGTAGGTACTTGGGAAGAAAGCGAGAGAGACAGGCTTTATCCAAATTGGGAATGGCATTTTGCTCGAGCGGATGAAGGTGAGTGGCAGTTGGTTAACATGGGCTATTAGTTAGATTTGTCGCAATATCAACGGATGTGATCAGTAAGTTTATTTTACTCCGGAGTTAGTTCTTCCAGCTCCACAATGTAGTCTTGGCCTTCTAGTGAAACACGGTAAGTTTTCATTTCTGTAGGAATGTCATCTCTCTTTTGAGGCTCATTTACAAGTGCTTGCACTCTTGGCTGTGCTTGATTACGTCGCAGATAATCTTCAACAGGAGTGGGGAAAATAGTATAAGCTACAACTTCTTCCTCTAAAGGACTACGTCTCAAGAGGTTTTCTAAATAAGTGTAGTTCTTTTCATATTCACTTTCGAGCTTATTCGGGTTAGTAGGCGTAAAGGGCAGATCGCCCCCCAGAATTTTTGTGCGTACTTCCTGATTAACCTCTCCGGGAGGACGTCCGTAACCACCGGTAAGATAAGTCTTTATTTCATTAGGACTCAACTTGTAGCGTTCGCCTGTTTGTACATTTAGTACGGCTTGACTGCCCACCATCTGCGATAAAGGAGTTACAAGCGGAGGACAACCCATGTCCTCACGTACATGTGGAACTTCCTGTAAGACATCGTTGAAACGATCTGCAGCATTCTGCTCCTCTAGCTGGCTAAGTAAATTCGACAACATACCGCCGGGCAATTCATATTCCAAAATTTTAGGATTTGGGATTAAAGAACGAGTACGATAGTCGCCGCTAGCAATATATTTGTCTGCCAGCTTGTCAGCAATTTCGTAGGCTTCGGATAGAGCTTCGATATTGATTGAGTAGGGACGTCCCAGATGATCTGCAATAGCTAGAAGTGTCTCGACGGCAAGGTGAGATGTCCCGCCTGAAAAAGGCGAAATACAGCCGTCAACACAGTCAACCCCGGCTTTTATGCCTTCGAGCATGACTAGAGCAGTATTGCCACCTGTGGTATGAGAGTGTAGATTGATGGGCAGATCCGTCTCTTCTTTGAGGCAAGAGACAAGCTCTTTTGCGTTATCAGGCGTTATTATTCCTGCCATATCCTTGATGCAAATTGAATCTGCACCCAGTTCCTCATATTGCTTTACTAGATCAACGTAATATTCGTTTGTGTGGACGTTACTAACTGTATAAGCGATAGCGGCTTGCAAGTGGGCGCCATGCTCTTTAATGTATTTGAACGCATTGCAAACGTTATTAATATCGTTGAGAGCATCGAAACAGCGGATGATATCAATTCCGTTTTCTATGCTCAAACGTATGAAACGTTCAAGAATGCCATTGTCATAGTGGCGATAACCGACGATGTTTTGGCCACGCAGAAGCATGGAGAGTTTGGTATTTGGAGTTGCCTGGCGGATCGCACGGAGGCTATCCCAAGCAGACTGATTGAGGAAGCGGTAAGAAGAGTCAAAAGTCGCACCACCCCAGACCTCCATACTATGAAAACCTACTTTGTCTAAAGCGGAAGCTAGAAGTAGAATATCCTTATGTTCCATGCGAGTTGCGAGCAGGGATTGATTGCCATCACGAACGGTCAGATCTTGTATGCAAAAGCTATTCATATGACTCCTTCGATATTGCTTAGTTAAATCTTCGTATAAACTGGGGCTACCCTTGTTCAAAAATTATAACAAGGGAGCAAAATTTCATTCGTAATATATAGCTGGATAGAGAGCTTTTTATGATCTGAGCCCAGACTAATAAATGTCAAACTCTTGAAAACATGCTAATATTAACAATAATATGAAGCAAATTTAATTATATTTATTTATCTTTTGTGATATAAATGTACTAGCAAAGGTCGCTATAATTTGCTTTTGTTTACTTATTAGGTTTTCTAGGGAAGAGGAAGAAGAGTTAGCTTAATGATAGGAGATGACAATGACAGAGATTAACGGACTGAATCACAAATATCGCGGGGATACTAAATTACTTATTGGCATATTATTGTCTGTATTTACTTTTGGTCTTTTTGCTCAGACAATGTTAAACACAGCTACCACCATACGTCTTGACCTTGGTAGTAGTGTCGAGCTTACTAATACTGCGGTAAGTTTGACAGCTTTATTTTCGGGCTTGTTTATAGTTGTCTTCGGCTCTTTGGGAGACAGAGTCGGAAAGCTCAAAATAATGAGGATCGGGCTTTTCCTTAGCATGATCGGATCTTTGGTGATAGCTCTATCTCCTCAAGGAACCGCTGTATTTCTTCTTGCAGGCAGGATCGTGCAGGGTCTATCAGCGGCTTGTATTTTGCCTAATGCACTAGCTCTGACCAAGATTTATTTCGAAGGAGAAGCTCGACAGAGGGCTGTTAGCGTTTACTCTGTTGGTGCTTGGGGCGGAGCTGCTTTAAGTTCCCTCTTCGGTGGATTTCTGGCATCAACTGTTGGCTGGCGCTGGATCTATTGGGCCTCGATTGCAGTCGCTATCGTTGCTCTCTTTTTAATTGCCAAAGTACCTGAGAGTAAGCAAGCTTCAGATAGAGCGAAACAGTCGTACGACATCCCGGGTGCAGTTACTTTTGTAATTGGTATATTAGCGATCAACATTATGATCAGCCAGGGCGGGCAAAGAGGCTGGCTGCATCCTCTTAATATTGGATTGGCTTTGCTGACTATTGTGGCCCTTGTAGTTTTCTATAAAATCGAAGCGAAAAAAGACAATGCTTTTATTGATTTGAATTTATTCAAGGAAAAGACCTTCACCGGAGCTACTATTTCTAACTTTATGCTCAATGCTACTGCGGGTTCGTTGACGGTTGCTCTGTCCTTGGTGCAGATTGGGGCGGATTTAAGTCCTCTAGAAGCAGGATATCTGACAATTGGTTACGCAGTGGGCATTTTGATCGCTATTAAGGTGGGAGAGAAAATGCTGCAAAAACGCGGCGCCCGCTTGCCTATGATTCTCGGTAGCGCCTTTACAGGTCTCGGAATATTCATGAACTCTTTTACCAATATAATGACCTCAGATTACATCATAGTGGCTACTATCGGTTTTACCTTCTTCGGAATCGGTCTCGGTCTGTATGCTACACCGTCTGCTGATGTGGCTTTGTCTTCAATTTCTGTAGAAAAATCCGGCTCAGCCTCAGGAATATACAGAATGGCTGCTTCTTTAGGAGCGGCGATTGGTATCGCCATTTCTTCAGCTATCTTTACCGGCATTAGTGATTCTCCACTCGCGCGTGAAGGTGGGTTTTACACGGATATCGTAGGACGTACAGATAATATTTCACTCCGATATGCTGCGACTCTAGCTTTGTTCTTTAATATTTTCCTGACCCTGTTGGCGATCATCAGTATTGTGGCTACTATACCGTCCGGAAAAGGCAAGACCAAGGACTAAGAAAGTAGCACAAACTCATTTTTGGAGGCTTTAATGAAAAAACACTCATCTCTATGTTTGGCTGTCCTGATCTTATTGCTTGTGTTAGCCGCACCGGTCCTAGCGGAGACTGATGCGAAAGAATTGACACTTGCCTTTACTCACGATCTGCATTCATATCTTGATACCAAGGCCTTTGAGGTCGCTGGTGAAAGAAAGGAAGTCGGAGGTTTTGCGAAGCTGAAAACGATTTTTGATGCCATCAGCGCAGAGCAGAACACCCTCATAGTTGATGCCGGTGATTTTTCCATGGGAACTTTATACCAAAGTGTTTTTACCGAGCAGGCGATCGAATTAAGAATGTTGGGCAGCTTAGGTTATGACGCAACAACTTTCGGCAATCACGAATTTGATTATGGCAGTCAGGGTTTGGCTGAGATGTTAGATTCTGCTCGCAAAAGCAAGGAACGTACGCCGGAAATAGTAATATCAAATATCGACTTTGCCAATTCTCCCAGTGCGAATGCTAAACAGCTGGAATCAAGCATGCAAGACTTCGGTGCAAAAGAATATCTCATAATGGAAAAGGGCGATGTCAGAGTTGCCCTCTTTGGTGTGCTGGGCGACGATGCTGCTAAGAGTGCGCCTAACAGTGATGTGGTTTTTACTAACATCGTTGAGCAGGCGAAGAAAACCATCAGCACAATCAAAGAAGAGGAAGAGCCCGATATAATCGTCTGCCTCTCGCATTCCGGAACCTGGGCTGACTCGAAAGTATCTGAAGATGAGATCCTTGCTAAGGAAGTACCTGAGATAGATGTGATTGTCAGCGGGCATACACATTCATTACTTGAAGAGCCTATTGTTGTCAATGAAACTTATATTGTCAGCTGTGGTGAATACGGTGGCCATGTTGGAAAGATTGATTTGGTCCAGAGCGAGACAGGCCGCTGGGATTTGAAGGACTACGATTTAATCGCAATAGATGAAACAATTCCGGCTGACGCAGATACACTGGAGCAAATCGATGAGTACAGAGTTTATGTGAATGAATTCTTGCAGGATTACGGCTTTGATGGCCATGATCAGATTATTGCCTACAATCCGTATCTTTTTACCGGTTTGAGGGAGATGAATGAAACCCATGCCGACCAGGCCATAGGAAACCTCATTTCCGATGCTATTATTTATGCGACGAAAGAGGCCGAAGGCGACAGTCATGTGCCGATCGATGTTTCAGTCGTTCCTGTAGGGATCATCCGAGCCAGCTTTAATCAGGGACCGTTGACAATTTCCGATATCTACGAAGTTATGTCTCTTGGTATGGGGGCAGACGGAATTCCCGGCTATCCACTGGCTAGTGTTTATCTCACCGGCAAAGAATTGAAGACTTTGGCGGAGATTGACGCATCTATTACACCAATCTTTGAATCTGCTCAGCTCTATTCTGCAGGCCTGAGTTATCAATTCAATCCGAACCGCATTATTTTCAATCGAGCGACAGATGTTAGATTGATAGCTTCCGACGGCCAACTTGTGGACATTCAGGACGACAAATTGTATCGCATTGTCGCAGACCTATATTCTGCTCAGATGTTGGGAGCAGTTATGGATATGTCCAAAGGGCTCTTGTCTCTGGAGCTAAAGGATGCTGACGGCAATATAGTAACTGACTACAATGATACAATTCTGCACGATAGCGAGGGCAGGGAAGTCAAGGAATGGTTCGCCCTTGCCTCGTATATGCAATCCTTTGAAAAGGTTGATGGTGTTCCCACCATTCCTACTGAGTACGCACAAGCTCAAAATCGCAAAATTCTGGATGATAGCCTCAGCCTCACCCGGATCTTCAGACAAATAAATTCGATTGCTATCGTAATTATCCTCTTGGTCCTACTCATTGTGGTATTGCTGGTGCTTTTAATTAGATTTATCGTAATTAGGCTGAGACGCCGCAGAAAGAAGGCAGTTAATGATTAGTAAGGATATGAACCCGCTTGATATAGTCTATAAATATTCTGAGACTGAGGAGATTTTGCGTAGCTATGATGAAGAGATAGGAACATGCTTGCTCTGCACGTACCTATTTGATTCTCTGGAGAGTATTGCCGACAAGCACGAGCTTGATCTTGAGGAAATGATGAACCAGCTAAATGCTGTGATAATAAATTGTCATTAATATTGTATTGTTTTGTATTATCTTGTAAAATTATAACAGTCTCCGCTATTACTGCTGCGGGGACTGTTTTTTTGTCTTAGGAAATGCTTGCTTAAAGGGCTGAGATTGTAAACTTTAACTTATACCATTCTGGAATAAAATAAAATTTGCAGCGGGCAAAGGGTCCGTAGTTGGCATGATAGAGAATTGACTTGATCATTAAGAGCGGAGTGCTCTCTTTCACTTTCAGATACATAGCTTCCTGTTCGTTTGCGGAGATCATTTGGATTCTGAGGCTTTGCCTGACTGCTACATCATAAATCTGTTGGTTGAGCAGGTCATGTATACCGCTCTTCTGCGATACGTCGACATCAAGAAAATCAAACATCTTGGTTGGAACCTGTACAAAGGCATAGCCGACAACGGTTTTACCTACTTTGTAAACCAGATCGCTGGCAATAACAATGTCACTCTTGATAAGGCTGAGTTGAGCTTTGGCGATGTCAGTAGGTTTTGAATAATTGTAATAAACCTCAATATCGCTGATTTCCTCATTACATAAAGTTATCATTGGGTTAAAAATTCGTTTGTTATGTGTATGTACATTACGCTTAGCAACTACGGTTCCTTTGCCTTGAGACTTTACAATCAAGCCATCCTCACTCAAAATATCCAAAGCTTGTCGCAAAGTGTTGCGACTGACGTTGTATTTTTTGGCCAACACATTTTCACTTGGTAGAATGCTGTCTTCAACATAGACATTATTAATAATATCGCGGTAAAGTACATTATAAATACTTACATAAGAAGGCACGTGGCTGCTGAAAACATTGTTTTTCATAAGTAGATAACTCCGAACATTTGGGCTTAAACTACTGTCATCATAGCAGTACACGTTAATGTTCACAAGTTGATCAGACGTACGTTGACAGACTTAGTACTAATTGCTATGCTTTGAACAAGTTTGTGAACAAGTTAAATGACGAAAGGATTTGCAGACAAAAGGGGTATTTTTATACAAATAGGCATCAGGTGTAAAACAAGTTAAAAGGAGACAACAATGACAAAGGAAAAAAAATCAAAACTGATTGTCGGTGAATGGAACACCAAAACAATCGTCGCAGTCGCTATAGGTGCAGCTCTATATGGAGTTCTAATGGTATATGGTGGCATACCGATTTTCTCTAATACCCAACTTTCAGCAGCAATGATCGTTCCGGTTATTGTGGGTGGACTCTTTGGCACACTTCCGGCCGTGGTAAGTTGTGCCGTCGGTAATGTCTTGGCCGATTTGATCGGTGGCTGGGGTATGTGGTTTGATTGGTCTATAGGAAATGGTGTGATGGCATTTTTCGTGGCTCTTTTGCCACTTTACGGTGTTCGCATCAAAGAAGGTATTTTCACTGTTAAACAGGCTGTTATTTATTCAGTGCTCTGTGTAGTTGGAAACGTGGTGGCTTTCGGACTGCTTACTCCGGTTCTCTCGCACTTTTTCTATGCAGCTGACCTGAATGTGACCTTGCTACAGGCACTCTTCGCATCAGCCGGCAACTCGCTGGTTCTGATTGTCGTTGGCATTCCGCTACTCTTGCTCTTAGCGAAGCGTTACGCTGCGAAGACTAATTTAACTGAAGATATGAGTGAAGAATACTAAGTAAGATTGAATAGACAGAGGCAGTAATGATAGTTTCTATTATGTCCTATTGCATAAGGGGAGGGTTTTGTTGGATAACGCAGTAATTGAGTTTGTAAATTTTGGGTTTCAATATAAATCACAGCAAAAACCCACTCTTTATGACATTAATTTGCAAATAGCTACCGGTGAAAAGGTTTTGATTTTGGGCGGCTCAGGGAGTGGCAAGTCTACTCTTGCAAACTGCATCAACGGGCTGATCCCTTTCTCGTACGAAGGTACTATCACTGGAAGTGTACGTGTCAAAGGACAAGATACACAGGAACTGTCAATTTTTGAATTGAGTCAAAATGTAGGTACAGTGTTGCAGGATAGCGACGCACAATTTGTAGGTCTTTCCGTGGGAGAGGATATAGCCTTTGCTATGGAAAACATCGCCATGCCCAGAGAAGAAATGTTACCCCTCGTGCAAGAGCACGCTGCAACTGTCGGCATGGCTGATTTCATAAAAGCTGTGCCGTTCGACTTGTCGGGCGGCCAAAAGCAAAAGGTGGCGATAGCGGGTGTCTTAGGCAATGATGTCAATATCATGATCTTTGACGAACCGCTAGCTGCCTTAGATCCAAGAACAAGTAAGTCTGCTGTAGAGCTCATTGATAATTTAAATCAAGAAGGAAAACGAACCATCTTAATCATCGAGCATCGTCTAGAAGATGTTTTGCACTGTAATCTTGATCGTATCATCCTGATGGATGAGGGCAGAATTGTTGCGGATATGGAGCCGGATGAATTGCTTCGTACCGACCTTTTAGAGAAATATGGTATTCGGGAACCCTTGTATATTACTGCAATGAAGCGTGCAGGCTGTGAGTTTGAACCGGGACAAATACTGGATGATGTTTCAGAGCTTCATCTATCAGAGAAGCAGAAGGATCAGTTAAGAGCGTTTTTCTCCAAGATTCAACGGAAAACAGAAAGAACTCAATCTTCTGAGATTTTGAGCGTGGAGAATGTTGATTTCGCTTACGAAAAAGAAAACGTCCTAGAAGATGTTTCTTTAACTATTGAAAAAGGCGAGCGCATTTCAATTGTGGGTAAGAACGGAGCGGGAAAGTCAACTTTAGCTAAGCTGATCTGTGGTGTGATCAGGCCTAATGAAGGCAAGATTCATATTAACGAGGAGGATTGTTCTGATCTGTCTATCCGTGAGATAGGTGAGCGAATCGGGTATGTAATGCAAAACCCGAATCAGATGATAATCAAAGACAATACAAAAGACGAAGTCGAGCTGGCTTTGACTCTGCGTGATCTTCCTACCTCCGAGATACAGGAGCGAGCCACTGCGGCTTTAAATGCTTGTAATCTATATCCTATGCGCAATTGGCCGGTGGATGCTGTCAGCTACGGGCAAAAGAAAAGGATTACCGTAGCATCTATTTTAGTCTTAATGCCTGATGTCATTATTATGGATGAACCGACGGCAGGGCAGGACTATCGTAACTATACAGAGATTATGCAATTTGTCGATGTCTTGAACAAAGAACACGGCAAGACAATCGTTTTGATAACACATGATATGTACTTAGCTTTAGAGCACACTGAACGCTGTGTTGTATTTTCTGACGGCCAACTTATTGCTGACGAAGAGGTGTTTAAGATTTTCTCGGACGATTCCGTTATTGAACAGGCTAATTTGATTAAGCCCTCACTTTATTCACTGGCAGCACAGATTGGACTTCAGGCGGAAACAGTTGTTTCGGGCTTCATTGCGAATGAGAGGAGGCTGAGACAATGAATAATAAATTTGTAATTAATTTCATTCCCGGCTCCACTCCGGTACATAAGCTTACCGGAGGAACAAAAGTAGTTCTTTTCCTGCTTTTTACTCTCGCTATTATAGCGACCTTCGATATTCGCATTATCATCCCTTTAATGGTCTTTCCCTTGGCGGCCATTATTTCAATGAGGCCAAACTACAAGCCACTGCTGTTCCTATTTGGCTTCATGTTTTTCACCGTCGGCATTATCGGCAATATTATGCTCTTTTTCTTCTCGCCCGATGCCGGCCTGACACATGTGGGTTCTCACACTGTTTTGTGGCAGTTTACGGACAGGCTTTATATCACTCAAGAGTGGCTCTGGTATGTGTTTGTTACGTTCCTTAAGCGGATAGCATCCTTCACTGTCGTGATCGCTTTCGTCTTGGCAACAACACCTTCTGAGTTTGCAGCGGGTCTTAACTTTGTCAAGCTACCTTATAGAATCTGCATCATTGTTTCGCTTGCGTATCGCACAATTCCTGACATTGCCCGCCGTTTCATGGCCATACGCAACAGTATGCAGATGCGCGGCGTTGAAATGAGCAAGAAAGCTCCGCTGCGCGAACGATTAAAACAAACGGGCTTAATCCTGGTGCCTTTGATTTTGTCCTCATTCGACCGAGTGGAGATGATTGCTAACGCCATGGATTTACGTAGCTTCGGCAAGCTGAAAAAGCGCACTTGGTTTGCAGAACACGAACTGACTAAATTGGATAAGGTTTTGCGCAAAGCAGGTCTTGTCTTTGCCGGACTTATCGTTTTTTACATCATCTATACAAAGATAATCAATCCCTACCCGGTGACCATTTGGGCTCCCTTCGTAGAAGTGGAAAACATAACGAAGACTAATATTTTTGACACTCTGTTCTTTATGGAGTGGTTCAGATAAAAACTAGCAGCGAAAGGATATTTATGAGTAAAAAAGCAGCAGTGGTTATGCAGACAGATTTCGGTACAGACAATATTTCTGTTTGCACTATGTATGGGGTGTGTCGTATCGTCAGCGACGAGCTGGACGTCTTTGATGCGACTTATGCCATACCGAAGTTTGATGTCTTGGCAGCATCTGATGCCTTGATCTATGCCATACCCTTCTGGCCGACAGGCACGGTCTTTGTTTCTGTCGTCGATCCGGGAGTCGGTTCGGAGCGCAGATCTTGTGTGGCGAAACTTTCAAACGGCAGTTATGTTGTAACGCCCGATAATGGAACACTTACTTATGTCAAAGAACAAATTGGTATTGAAGAGGTTCGCATCATTGATGAGAGCATCAACCGTTATCCTGAAACAAGACACATCCATATCTTCCATGGCCGTGATGTCTATGCTTATTGTGCGGCGCGTCTGGCTGCCGGAGTGATTACTTTTGAAGAAGTCGGTTCTGCCTATCCAGTTGAAGACATTGTAATGGCTTCCTATGTCAAGCCCGCAGTCAAGGACAATGTGCTAAGCGGCATGATTAATGAAGCTACTAATCATTTTGGCCTTGTGGGCACTAACATACCTTTTACTTACTTGGCGGATAACGGCATCCATTATGGTGATCGCGTCAAAGTGAAAATCAAACATCTTGATCAGGTCATTCTTGATGAAGAATTGGCACATGAGCCTAGCTTTAGTTTTGTTCCCGTTGGCGACAAGGTACTTCTTAGTTCAGAGACTGCAACTGCTATGCTGGCGATTAATCAAGGTAACCTCGTGACAGACTATCAGCTGGGCTATGGTCCGGAGTGGCTGGTGGAGATTAGCAAAAGCGAGAGTGAGTAAGATGAGGGCACCCGTTGTCTTGCAAACGGACTTTGGACTAGAAAACGGAAAGGCTGCTGCTTTGACCGGAGAGCTAATGCGTGCAGATTGTGAGCTTGACGTCTACTCAGTTCAGCACTGTTTTAAGAAAGCTGCCGTTCGCGATGCCTCTGCAATGCTTTACTCTGTATTGCCGTTTTGGCCTGAGGAGACAGTCTTTGTTTCTATGGTTGGGCAGTCTGATTCTAGCGGGGCAGTCGCAGTACTGACTAGCAATGGGAGATACGTCCTGACGCCTGACAATGGCAGCCTGACTTTGGTGCAGAAAACTTTCGGAATCTCACAGGCTGTGCGTCTCGACCTCTCCGATTTTGATACTGAGCTGGCGGCTTATGCTCATTTCGCTGCCGGCTTAGCCAATAGAGGGACGATGCTGGCTGATCTCGGGCAGCTCGTAGAGCCGCAGAATCTAGTTAATTACAAAGATGCAGCAGTTGAAATTAAGCCCGGAGAAGCATGTGGTGCCATCGCTATGATACTGCCCAATTTCGGCAACATTACGCTCAACATTTCTACTGACGACTTTGAGGAGACAGGCTTTACAAAGGGAGAGACCGTGCAAGTAGAGTTGTCGCGGAATGACGCTATTCTCTTTGATGCTGCAATGACTTATGAGGATTCTTTCGGCCACGTGGCAAAGGGACAAGCTGTTCTCTTTAACGGTAGCAGCGGCTATATGGGCATTGCTCTTAATCAAGACAATTTTATCGCTAAATACTTGCCTGAGATAACGAGCGAAACCGCCGATTATAGTGAGTACAATATTTCAATCAAAAAGAGGAGAGAGCTAGATGAGTAAACCCTTTATCGTCTTACAGACAGACTTCAGTCTTTCTACCGGTTACGTAGCCGCTATGTACGGCGTTATTAAGCTAGTTGATCGATCCCTGGGAGTGTTCGACTTGAATCACAACGTTCGTCAATATGACGTAAGGCAGGCTTCAGAATTGCTGCGGGCAACAATCCCTTATTGGCCTGCGGCTACGGTTTTTGTCTCTGTCGTAGATCCAGGGGTAGGGACCAAGCGTCGTTCTGCTGTTGCTTTACTTAAGAACGGTTCTTATGTGGTAACTCCGGACAACGGAAGCCTGACGGCACTCATAGAAGACATAGACGAAGTGCGGGAAATCGATGAGAGCACTAACAGGCTGCCGGGTAGCGAGCATAAGAATACCTTTCATGGTCGCGATGTCTACGCTTATTGCGCTGCTAAACTAGCTTCCGGCCAGATTTCCTACGAAGAGGTCGGGCCGCAGTACGCAGTTTCCGACTGTGTCCTCTACGAGTTTAAACGAGCGACTTTATCACAGGGTAGAGCTGAAGGCTGTATTCTCGATGCTTCAGAGCATTTTGGCAATGTGAGTTTCAACATTACCGTCGCAGAGTTTATGAGTATAGGTATCAAAGAAGGAGACCGAGTGCGCCTGCGCATAAGAAGAGAAGAGGAAATTATCTTCGATGAAACAGTGCTTTATCACCGTTCTTTCGGTTTTGTAGATATAGGTGAGCCGATTTTATTTAATGGCAGTACCAGTGAGTACTTAGGCTTCGGGCTTAATCAGAGGAGTTTTGTAGCCAAGTATCTTCAGGATATTAGTGAAAAAGGCCACAGTGCCTGCGAATATAAAGTGCTTATAGAAAAATGAGAAGAAATATGAAGGAGTGCATAGATATGGAGATGAAGCCCTGTGTTGTCATGCAAACTGACTTTGGTGTCGGTGGCGGCGGAGCAATGTTTGGAGTCTGCAAGCAAGTAGATTTGTCGCTGGACGTATACGAAATCACACACACAATCCCGCAGTTTAATGTTCAGAAAGCCTCGTCCTCTTTGCGTGGAGTAATGCCGTTTTGGCCTCAGGGGACAATATTTGTTTCAGTAGTTGATCCCGGTGTCGGTACTGAGAGGAAAGCAAGTATTGCCAAAACATCGAATGGCTATTACATTGTCACCCCCGACAATGGTAGCCTGACGCATTTGCTGCATGAGTTCGGCATCGATGAAATCAGAGAAATTGATGAGCAGACAAATCGCTATAAAGGAACGGAAAAGACGAGTATTTTTCACGGTCGAGATTTATTCGCATACTGCGCGGCACGTTTGGCCGCCGGCGTCATCACATATGAAGAGGTCGGTCCTGCCTATCCCGTGTCAGATATTGTTACCTTTGACATTCCCTGTGCCGATGTAAGTCAAAACCAAGCGCATGGCTATATTACTGACATTATGGATACTTTCGGTAATCTCGAGACCAATATCCGCATTGAAGATTTTGAAAAGACAGGCATTGCCCACGGTGATGTAGTTAGAGCAACAATTACATGGAATAATCAGACAAAATTTGATAAATGCGTATTGTATCACCGCGCCTTCGGTTTCACCGAAGTAGGTGAGGAGATCATGTATAACAGCAGCACCGGTTTTATGGGATTGGCTATTAACCAAAATAACTTTGCTCATCATTATTCGATTGGCGTCGGAGATGCCTGGAGAATCGACATTGTCAAGGAAGAGGAAGCATGAGTTCAGCTTGTATTGTACTGCAGTCAGACTTCGGTCATGGCAATAGTGCCGCTGCTATGTACGGTGTAGTCAAGAGTGTGCAAGCCCAGTTGAAGGTGTTCGATCTTACGCATCATGTGCCTCAGTTTAACGTTAAGGCTGCGGGGCAAAATCTAGCCGCGCAGCTCTTACACTGGCCTGAAGGCACAACCTTTGTCTCAGTAGTAGATCCGTCTATGGGGACGAGCTTTCGACCCTGCGCCGCCTTAACGGAGGACGGTTATTACATTTTTACGCCGGACAACGGAAGCCTTAAATATGTGGAGGAACAGCACGGCCTTAAAGAGATGCGCGATTTAAGCGAACTGAAGGCGACTTATGCAGATGAACAGGGTAGCGAAATACTTCACGGCATAGACCTTGCCTACTGTGCAGCTCTCTTGGCAGCAGGTGAAAAGAGTTTCGAGCAGTTGGGGCCGCAATATTTTTCAAAAGAAGGTTAAACTGTAGCAGAAACATATTTGTCTTTAAGGAGAACGTTGTGAGAAGGAACTTCGATTATTTCGAACAAAAGATACCTGCAAATATTCACAACAACACAAAGTCAATCATCAGCGAGCATCTGGCTGTTTTTATCCCGGAAGAGTTCGTTGTCAATCGACCGCTGTTTGTCGAAGAGTATCACTTTGTCATCTGCTTCACAACGCCGCCTCCTGTTACGATTCGCTCAGTTAAGCATCAGTTCAAGAAAGGCAGTCTCATCTGCATGGCGCCCGGAGATGATCTCCTAGTTCATCCTGTCGAAGCAGCAAGTCCCGCAAAATATATCACTATCTGTGTCAAACCGGATTATATGGAGCAAATCTACAAGCTGACCGGAGGTGTGGGTGATTTAGTTTTTAAAAAGCTGAACACCACATATGGTTATCACCTGTTGGATGTTATAGAGGCCTTGATTTCTGAGATCGTAGACTATGAAGCTAGCAATCGACTTATGCTTGAAAGTTTAGAGAATCAAATCGCGATTTTATTGTTGCGGGCCGCCAAGCTGGAGCAGAAGATTGCTAACGGAGAGCAGGGCGGTTCTCGAGCTATCGTACAAGAAGCTCTGAGGTTTATTGAGAGCAACTATAGTAGCAACATTACTGTCAAGGATGTTAGCGAAGCAGTCTTCCTCAGCCCAGCGCACTTACAGAGGGTGTTTATGCAATATGTCGGCAAAACTCCTTATCGCTGCATTATGGATTGCCGCCACAACAAGGCTAGGGAAATCCTCGAGAAGACTGATTCCTCCATTGAGAAGACTGCTGTTCTGTGCGGCTTCTTAAGCAGTGCACATTTTTCAGCCTCCTTTAAGCAAAGGGAAGGGATGTCACCCCTAGCTTACAAAAAACTCTTAACGACAGCTGATGTAGACTAGGAGCTCCATAACAAGATAATAATCTTCTAGATTTCTCACAGCCCGCTCCTTCCTTGTCATGCTATAAGGCATGGTCGTCGTGTGTAGGAGCAAATGATTAGTCGCATGGTTTTCGTAAAAATAATGATTACTTTCTTAAAAAATTATCCCTTCTTTACGCAATAATAATCCCGTTAAATGATCGAGCGCAGCGCAGCAGGGTCCAGGCTTGCACTGCAGCTGTGGCACTTATGCGCAGCAAGAAATCGAAGGCCAAGAGGGGGATTTATATGAAGAGAGTGTTGACCGTAATAGTAGTAGCAATAGTTTTGCTAGTCTTGGTAAGCTGCACGCCGAAAGAACAGGTGCCTAAAGACGATGAACCAGGGAACTTGGGCAAGGAAACGAGGCAAGAACAGACAGATCCCGCTGCTTATGAACCCGCTAATGACAGCGAGTCCGAGGATGGTCGTTTGCCTGATACTTATCCTAAGAAGGATTTGCCTTTGGCTGCGGATGCTGTGATCGTTGAAGTAAAGGAAGACAGTCAAAACGGAATTACGGAAGTAGTCTACGTTAGCGAAAACAATATTGATACTTTGCGTGATTTCTACGAAGCAATTCTGAAAGATGTGACAGACAAAATGACCATCCAAACAGAGGATGGCTATATGATTACGGCTCAGACAGACAATTATAGCTACACTATCCTATTGAGTGAAAATGCTATGGATAATAATCCGCAATATTCAGGCAAAATCAGTGCTTGGATCGTGGTAGTTTCGGTCGCTTAATCTAATAAATGCATAAGGTAGCCGTTAAGGCTGACCTTTTTTTGATTTTCTAATAAGTAGAGTTTTTGACCTGACACAGCTACAATGTTCCTAAGTTCCAGTGGAGGGAGGGCGTTGCTGTGAATTATGAAGGTCAAATTTGCCGTCCACCGATGGAAAAGGCTTCTTTTATGCTGCCGGTATCGGTTGGTTGTGCATACAACATTTGTAAGTTCTGTACTTTGTTTAAACACGTGGATTATAGGCTTTTACCTCTAGATCAAGTAGAAGCTGAACTGCGCCGCGTACAGTCAGTGGGCGGAAAACCGAAGCAGGTCTTCTTGGGTGATGGTAATGCTTTAGCCATGCCTACAAATCGGCTCTTGCAGATAATGTTCATGATTAGAGAATACTTACCTTCTTGCGAGATGGTAAACCTTGATGCCACTGTAACGGACATTGAGCGCAAGTCGGACGAAGAACTGCTTCAATTACGCGAAGCTGGCCTGAAGCGTCTTTATTTGGGCATCGAGAGCGGTCTGCCTTCTGTATTGGATTTCATGCTTAAGGATCATAATTTGGAATCGGCTGTTGAGCAGATCGAGCGCTTGCGACAAGCGGGACTTAGTTTCAATGCACATATCATGACAGGTCTAGCCGGCCAAGCTAGGGGAGAAGAGAATGCTGAGAAGCTGGCTCTCTTTTTCAATCAGCATAAGCCGGAGCGCATAATCAATTTTTCTCTTTTCCTGCATGAAGAGGCACCCATCTATAATGACATTGAAAGGGGAGACTTTCAGCCGGCCTCCGAGCTTGAGAACTTGAAAGAAGCGCGTCGCCTGATAGATCTGCTCGACACTGCGCTTTGCTATGACGGCCTCCACGATGCAATCGCTTTTCGCGTCCGCGGAGAGCTGCCGCGTGATCGATCACGGATGTTGCAAAAGTTGGACAAAAAAATCGAAGTACAGAGTAAATTAGAACCGGTATACGCCTTTGATACTAAATAGAGTTTCGTGCTAGCGCAAAAGCAAATAAAGTATTAGAATGACTCACGCTGAGCAAAGAGGTTTTCCAAGGCTCAGCAGATGAGTTAATGAAGGTGCATTTATGAGCATTCGTAGACACGAATCGCAAACGCCCGTACTTTTCGGAAGATTTCAGCGCAGACTCACTCCCGCCCGTATTATTTCGCTCAGTTTTCTTGCCATTATCATTGTTGGCGGACTTCTCTTGCTCTTGCCGATCTCACAACAGCCGAACGTTGAAGTAGCTCCGGTCGACGCTTTTTTTACTGCGGTATCCGCAGTCTGTGTCACAGGTTTGGTGACGGTGGTAACCGCATCCACTTGGAGTGTATTTGGTAAATTGATTATCATGTTACTGATCCAAATCGGTGGTTTGAGTTTAATTACTATCTTCACATTTTTCCTGATCAATATTGGGAGGAAGATATCTCTCAAAAACCGACTTGCCATCCAAGCAGCTACAAATAATCTGTCGCTGGGCGGCATGGTTCGCTTGGTATTGCTGGTGATTAAGGGAAGCTTTATTTGCGAAACAATCGGTGCCGCTGTGCTGTTTGCTTCCTTTCTTTATCAAGGTGTAGCTTGGCCACAGGCACTTTTCTACGGTGTCTTTCATGCAGTGTCAGCCTTTTGTAATGCGGGTTTTGACATTATCGGAGACAATAGTCTGATGCCTTATGTAGGAGATTTCTCTATCAACATTGTTATCATGCTGCTGATCGTTATCGGGGGTATTGGTTTCGTGGTGTGGAGAGATGTGCTGACGAAGCTGAGATTTTCTCTTTCCAAGCAAACGAGACAGAAGTATCATATCTCCTTGCACAGCAAGCTCGCCTTAATTGTCACGTCACTACTTTTACTCAGCGGCACAATCTTCTTTTTCCTCGTGGAAGGGAAGAATCCTGAAACGCTAGCTGGTTTGCCTCTGTCAGAAAAACTTTTGGCCTCAGCGTTTCAGTCGGTAACACTGAGAACAGCAGGTTTTGCTACCATCGCACAAGGTGGCCTATCCGAAGTTGCAAAATTCTTTTCCAGTATGTTCATGCTTGTAGGTGGTTCACCTGGTGGTACCGCCGGCGGTATGAAGACGGTGACGCTGGCAATTATCTTCCTCGGTGTCTGGTCGCTTGTGAGAGGCCGCAGGAGGATCGTAGCCTTCGAGCGCAGCATCTCAGCTCTAAGTCTGCAAAAGGCCTTAACTGTAGTTGTTTTAATGTTGGCTCTACTCTTTGTCGGTACAGGCATACTCTTAATAAGTGAAAGAACTTCCGCCTTCCCGCATAGCATGGCCGACATTGTGTTTGAAGTATCCTCAGCTTTGGGTACTGTAGGTTTGACGACAGGCATTACTCCTTATCTCTCGTTAGTAGGCAAGTTGGTCTTAATGCTCTGTATGTTCATTGGACGAATTGGACCGATAACTTTGATCATTTCTCTCACACACAAGAAAGACTTTGGTGACGAAGTGCTCGCTTATCCCTCAGAAGACGTGATTATTGGCTGAAGAAAGATAAGAGGAAAAACATGCAAAATATGGACAATAATAAAATCCACATAAATGAAGAGACGCTGTTTGCGGTTTTGGGGCTGGGTAAGTTTGGAAGAAGCATTACCGAGACTCTGTTTGACAATGGACTAAATGTGCTTTGTTGCGATATTAATGAGCACTTAGTTCAAGAGGCCTCGGTTTACTCAACCCACGCATATGTGGCTGATGTATCGGAGAAGGCTGCGTTGGAAAAGATCGGCATCGGCAATTTTGATGTCGTGATTATTGCCTTCAGCTCGGATTTCGAAGCATCTGCGATCACTGCCACAATTCTAAAAGAAATGGGCGTGCCTTACATCATGGCCAAAGCCAACGGTCCCAGACAAAAGTACATCTTGGAGTCAATTGGCGTCAATCGTGTGGTACTTCCGGAAAAAGAGATGGGTGAACGGATAGCTCACGGCTTTATAGACAAGCTGTAGATAAATTTCGCTAATAAAATATAATCTACGAAAGATTCATAGCTAAGAGCAAGACGTCTTATTACAATGTTTTATCTTGTGATATAAGGTGTTTTGTTTTTATTTAAGAGTTCTTTGCTGAAAAACACTTGGAATGTTTTCATTGATTTTGTAAATGTAATACAAATAAATTGACATCAATATGACCTAATGCTATTTTATGCATAAATATAAGTAGCATGTTTAGCTGAAAAAGGAGTTGGAGCTATGGATCCAAAATATGATGTCCTATTTACACCGTGGAAAATTGGCAATGTCGAAATCAAGAATCGTATTGTAATGTGCCCCATGGGGGGCACTTCGCTATTTGGCTGGATGGAGCCAAACCATTTCGACAAGGAAGCTGCAGCTTTTTTTATTGAAAAAGCTAAAAATAACGTCGGCCTGATTATCCCCGGCATCGCCCCGATCAAAGATACTATCGGCGGCCGTTGGCTTTGGCAAAACAAAAAGATGTTTAAGCAACTGAAACCTTTTATGGATGAGATCCATAAGGCCGGTGCCAAATTATTTGTTCAGATAACTGCCGGCATGGGACGCTCATGGGCAATTACTGACCATGTGGTCATGATCCACAACAGTCCTATACTCAGCAAGTTAGCCAAGCCGATCATCGACGTGCCGTACCAATCTGCCAGCCCCAGCGAACTTCCGTCCCGCTGGTCGGACAAGGTTACCTGTCGTGAGATCACAAATCGTGAGATCGAAGATATTATCGATGCTTTTGCAAAGACAGCTAAGCTCTGTATGGAAGCCGGAGTTGACGGTGTTGAGGTACACGCAGTACATGAAGGCTATCTGCTGGATCAATTCACGCTGAAATACACAAATAAGCGTACTGACAAATACGGCGGCTCTTTCGAAAACCGTTATCGCTTGCCGGTTGAAATTGTCCAAGCAATTAAAGCTGAGTGCGGCAAGGACTATCCTGTTTCATTGCGTTACAGTGCAGTTTCAAAAGTAAAAGATTTCCGAGTAGGTGCACTTCCCGGAGAAGAGTATGAAGAGATCGGTCGCGATCTAGAAGAAAGTTTGCGCGCAGCCAAATATTTGGAAGAAGCCGGCTACGACATGCTCAACACAGACAACGGCACCTACGATTCTTGGTACTGGGCTCATCCGCCGATGTACATGCCCTACAATTGCAACTTGGACGATGCCGCAGAAATCAGAAAGGCTGTAGATATACCTGTTGTCTGCGCCGGGCGCATGGAAGCAGACGTGGGAGCGCAAGCCATAGAAGAAGGCAGAATAGATGCGATGGGAGTGGCAAGGCAATTTCTTGCGGACAGCGAGTGGGTGACAAAGCTGATCGAGGATCGACTGGAAGACATCCGTCCATGTATCTGTTGCCACAACGCCTGTTTCAATATGACCCATTACAAAGGAGTAGCCAATGATCAGTCGCTACACGATGCGTCACATATAGCTCGCTGTGCTCTTGATCCTCAAGTCATGCAGTCGAAGAAATACAAGATTGTACCTGCCGCAAAAAAGAAAAGAATCGCTGTCATCGGTGGCGGTGTAGGAGGAATGGAAACCGCTCTCGTAGCAGCAAAGCGTGGACACACAGTTACCATCTACGAAAAAACTAATGAGTTGGGAGGTGTTTTCATTGCCGCTGCAGCTCACTCTTTTAAGGAAAAGGATCGAGCTCTATTGTCTTGGTATTCACGCGAAGTAGAAAAATATCCGTCTATAGAAGTGAAATTGAATACAGAAGTAAAAGATTTCACTACGCTCGACGCAGATAAAATCGTTCTGGCGACGGGGTCTGTTGCGTGCAAACCGCCTGTCAAGGGTGTAGATGGCTGCGTTGAGGCCATTGACTTCTTGCTAGGCGAACAGGAGGTTGGAGATACTGTAGTTATCGTTGGTGGCGGTCTTACGGGCTGTGAGATTGCTTATGACTTGTATCTAGAAGGCAAAAAACCCCTCATTGTAGAAATGAAGGATGATCTGATCGCAGTCACCGGAGTTTGTCTAGCAAACTCAAGCTATCTGCGTGACTTTTTCGCGGCGAATAAGGTTCCTGTTCTACTGGAAACCCAACTACATGAAGTTCTTGCTGACGGTGTTATCGTAGTCGATAAAGCCGGCAAAAAGGAGAAAATCGAAGCCGACAGCGTTATCCTTGCCACCGGCTACAAACCCGCTCCACTCAAGGTTGCAGGTAAGCGTGCTCCGATTGTAGGAGATGCAAAAAAAGTTGGCAATCTGCGTACTGTAATCTGGAACGCCTGGGATGTAGCGATGAAACTGTAAAGGAGTAATTTATGATGAAAATGAAACTCACCGCCGAACAGCAGGCATTACTTGATGGAGAAGAGGGTGAAGTAATGGCCAAGGTCATGAAAACTCTCGTCATGTATGGCGAATGTTTCGGCGCGGACAAAATGCTTCCTGTTAGCAGTAAAAAGGGCCATCTGGTCACAAGCTTCGGTATTTCAATGATGAAGGCAGTGTTTGAACTTATGGATGAACTGATTGCTGCAGGGGTAGTTTCCGCACAAGAGTTCACCGTTGATCCTCGTCCTCTCGACAAGAATGTACCATCAAGTTTCCTGCAAGATATAGTTTTTAAAATCATGTATTCCAAGCAGGCGGATTACGAAGTTCAGTTAGAGCAAATGGGACTTATTTCCGATGATGCCTTTACTTGCACTTGCTACATGGACGAGGTAGGCAATACCCCTCAAGAAGGCGAGATATTATCTTGGGCTGAAAGTAGCGCAGTGGTATATGCCAACAGTGTCTTGGGCGCAAGGTGTAACCGCAATTCAGGAATTATTGAAATGTTTGGCAGCATAGCTGCCTTTGTACCTCACTTTGGTCTTCTCACAGACGAGGGGCGCAAGGCCACTTGGATTATAGAAGTCGACACTAAGGAAAAGCCGGAGGCTCAGGTTTTGGGCAGCGCAATTGGTATGGCTGTAATGGAAGATGTCCCTTATATCAAAGGTTTGTCCAAATGGCTCGGTACTGAACTTAATGGACAGGCTAAGGACTATCTGAAAGATATGGGTGCTGCCACTGCCTCCAATGGTGCTGTTGGGCTGTTTCATGTAGAAGATCTCACACCCGAGGCCAGGTCACAAGGAGAAGATCTCATAGCGGAGGGAGCTCAGACGATTCGCATAGATGATGAAGAACTCGCACGAGTAAAGGCTGCTTACCCTGTCATGTGGAAGAATAAAGATGCTGTGCCCAAACTGTGCTTTGTGGGTTGTCCACACTTGTCTTTGCGACAGTTGCACGAGTGGACTCGTAACTTGAGTGAAAGATTAGATAAGGGCAAAGTTAAAATTCCAACCGTATTCACTACCGCACCAGCCGTGGCCCAGAAGTTCAAACAGACAGCGGATTACATGCGGCTTCAGGATATGGGTGTCGTAGTATCCAGTATCTGTCCGCTGATGTATATGAACAATCCTTTGTGTGGCAAAATGCCTGTCATTACCAACAGCAATAAATTACGCACATATACCAGCTCTCGTTATTGTTCTGACGCTGAGGTGCTAGAAGCAATCGTGAAAGGAGGCCTATAAGATGAAGACCTTTAAAGGACGTGTGGTGGTGCCCGGAAGGGCTAAAGCAGAGGCTCTTGTCTCGACCAAAGGTTTTAATACTCTAGCTTCCTTTCAGAAAGCGCTGATGTTCGGCGATAAGCAGGCTAAGTGCTCAGACCAGAACAACTCGGACATCTATGAAAAACCTATGAAAAGCAAAGCGCTATGTTTGCCGCAGACTATAGGTAGTACAACCGGAGGCATGGTTTTGTATTGTGCCGTCAAGATGGAAAGGCAGCCTGCCTGTCTATTATTCTCCAAGCCCATTGACAGTCTGGCTGCTGCCGGCTCGATTCTGGCAGGCGTCTGGACTGACATCTCCATGCCTACAATCGACAACCTAGGCGATGACTTCCTAGAATATGTTAAGACCGGAATGACTGTTGAGGTTAACGAGGACGGTACGGTAACGGTTGGCTATGAGAAAGGCGCTGACTGATTTAAAGACAGGCTGCACGGAATTTGTTGAAATCTGCTTGCTCGAGCTTTGTGTTTTGGAGAAGGTACTGCTCAACCGAGCCGCAGTGGTCAACCGTATCGAGTGCAGCCTTCAGCCAGCAGGGGCAAGCAGCAAAGAAACCCTTGACGTAGCTTGCTACAGCAGGATCTCCGCTTAGGGAAAAAGCTAGGCTTTCTGCCTCTTCCAACTCGTGTTGAAGAGCGACGTTAGTATAAAGATAATCCTCATATATAAGCTCTTCGGGAACTGTAAGAAGACGCAGTAAAATCGCGGCTATTACACCGGCACGATCTTTCCCTACGGAACAGTGCCAGAGGACGGCTCCTTCAGGTTCAGCGTTAAGGATGTGGATAATCTGTTCCAGACAATTCGCGGTTTGGTGCGAAAGCACTAAGCTGCGATAGATTTTGCGCATGCGCACGGAAGCCAAGTTCTCACCACGATTATAACCGGCAATGATATCTACAACTTTGTCCTCCAAAGTTTTCTTGCTGTGGATCAGTTTGCGCCGTCCTTTTTCGGTCAGAGGCATATGATAGTAGTCAGCACCGAAATTGGGATCGGGTTTGAAGCGGCGTTCTGTTTCGCTACGCAGGTCAAAGATTGCGAGTAGCTTTCCTAGAGATTTTGCTTCCTCAGCACTAATCTCATGTAAGGCCCCGGCACGGATCAGTCTGCGGGGTCGGATTCTTAAACCGGCTTGAGCGGGCAGGTCGCCGAGATCTCTTAGATTAGGACAGCAAGTTAATCTTAGCGGCTTCATTATCATCACCTAAGCACTGAAGTAAGTGTAGAGAACTTTGACGAACTCCGGAATGCTGCGCTTGACTCCGGCCAAAGCGGATTCGCGCTGCAAGGCTTCTTCGGCGGCTAAACAGCTGCCGGCGTAATGCAATAGATCTTCGGCATTTGCCGGCTGACCTGTCTTATGCGAATAAAGCTCGACCAATAAATCCATTGTATCTTTTTTGTTTAGCAGAGCAAAAGCGGTGAAAATGCAGATGCCTAAATTTTCTACGAGAAAAACCTGACGGTACAGGAGATCCAGATCATCGAGGCTTTTAAAGTCAGGGTAGAGGCTGTCCAGTTTGAGTTGCTGCTCGTCTTCGTTGCGGTTGGCGGGTCGCGTAATGCGGGCTTGGATCCTTTCATCAGTCGGATAGAGTTTGCCTAAGCCTGTTGTGGTACTGCCGAGAAGACGGCCGAGGAGGCTACCAGCGGCAATTTCCTCCATTAATGAAGTCAAGTTTTCTTCGCTTACCTGCTCTTCTTTTACTTGGAGGTAAAGGGCGACTGTATTGATGAATTCGGTGGTATTCAGACCCAGCTCGAAACCTCTGGCGGACAGTTGAGCGGCAAGTCGGTCCAGATCGACTTCAGAGAAGTTTACGGCAAAGCAGTGTTCCATAGCAGCCCTGACTTCGGCAACTTCCGGTGCGGCGAAGACTTGATTGCTGCTGGAACTGTGACGGTTAAGGCAGCCAATGGCGCAAAGGGGAGCACAGGTGTAGTTAACTCGGCCTTCTACTTGTGAATGTTTGGCTGTAGTGGTCTTTTCTACCACTGAAGGGATAGCTTCTTTGTTCTTGAGCAGATGCAAGATGGTGATAGAACCGAGTCCGGGCAATGCGCCACCGCAGATCGGGTCGTTGATTAGATGCTGTGTCAGCTCTCTGTTAGCTTGCTTCAAAGCTTCTTTATCTGCACAGGGAGCGGCGAAGTACTTACTCGTCTTCACAACGATCGCCTTTAGACCTTTGCTGCCGGGGACGTCGCCGAAGCTGTTGCGTGGACAAGTGTAGCGAGGTGTGCCTTCGGGATAGCTTGTGAAAAGATTGCTCAAGGGCAGTCCCATGTCGGCTATGGGACCCGAGCCGATAATGGCCGCATCGTTGCCAAAACGGCTGCGCAAGTGTTCTACGATCTCGCCGCAGGTTAAGTCTCTAAGCTCCGGCAGGTGCAGCAGTTTTGCTTCATTTTCGTCGATATATAAGACTGCGTTGCCGGTCTCAGCTTTACCCTTGACTACGACAGCAGCCAAGTCGAGTGAAGCTAGCTTCTGAGGGAAGTCTCCTGTGATGTTGCTGATTGCCAAGCGACCACCTCCATCTCCGCGAGCTGCAACTACTGCGCGGGTGGCACAAGAAACTAGACTGCCGGTGAAAAGCCCGGGCACGACGATAAAAGCGTTGTCAGGAGATAATCTGGAGCATTCTAACGGTGTATGCTCTTTTAGCAGATGAACTGCCAGCCCGCGACCGTAGTGCTCGTCCGTTGCTTTATCTCGGCTAATGCTTTGCTTACTTAGATCTGCTACTAATATCTTTGACACTCTTATCTCCTGTTTAATCTAGATCTCTTACCATTTCAGCTCATAAGTCGACTTCAGTTTAGACTTAAGCTGCGTCAGCCTTTATTTTGCTTTCGTCATCAGATAGCTTTCTTGGTAGGGTAGTAGTTCGATGTCGCCGTAGATGAGCGACAGTTTTTGCTTGACTTCATCAGCAGACGCTGTCCGCATGTCCAGCTCCGCCGCAACAATGCCGTTCTGAAGTAAGAGCAGCCGGTCGCAGTAGGCCATGGCGAAGTTGGGATCATGTAGGGTGATCAAGCCAGCTCTGTTTTCGTTTTTGATTAGGTCCCGGATTTTGCCTAAAACCATGTGACGGTTGAGAAAGTCGAGGGCACTGTCAGGTTCGTCCAGCAACATAACGGGGGCGTCTTGGACGATGCAGCGAGCTAAGATTACAATTTGGCGTTGACCTTGGCTCAAGGCGCCAAAATCCGTATGTGCTAAGTGAGAGCAGTTGAGCTTCTCTAAGGCTGCCATGCCCAATTCTTTTTGCTCGGCAGAAGGAGACTCAAGCAGGTGTAAATGCGCATTGAAACCCATCATCACAACTTCAAAAACTGTCCTGCCGCCCTCTAAACTGCAGACTTGAGGGATGAAAGACATGAGTAGAGCTCGTTTCTTTTCGTGAAGACCGGCGCAATTTTGACCGGCACAGATGCAAGTTCCTCTCATGGGCAAAAAGCCACAAGCAGCATGCAGGATGGTAGTTTTACCGCTGCCGTTCAGACCTAAAAGGGCGGAGAACTCGCCTCGCTCAAGACTGAGATTAACACCGCGGACTACTTCGTTACTCCCATAGGCGACGTGCATATTTTCAAGACGAAAGAGTTCGCTCATACTAGTTCCTTTCCACGCTTGACTAGGAAATAGACTAATATCGGTACACCGATAACCGTCGTAAGGATGGAAATCGGTAATTCAGAACTGTAGACGATGCGTGCAAAGATATCTGCGACCAAGACCACAAAACTACCGACTAAACCACTCATTACCATCGTGACGGAATTGTTTCGTTTGAGCATGAGTCGTGAGATATGAGGTGCTATGAGGCCTGCAAAGGAGATCAGGCCGGTGATGCTGATGATGGAGCTTACCAAAAGCGTAGACAAGAGCAGCACAGTTATCCTGATCGGACGCAAACGCACTCCCAAAGCTCGGCTTTCGTTGTCACTTAGTGACATAAGCTCTATTTGTCTGCGAAGCAGAAGTATGCCGATTAATCCGATTAAGAACATGGGTAGAATCGACAGTAATTTGGATTGGGTGGTCGTTCCAAACGTACCCATGGACCAATATTCGATGGCGGCTAGTTCGTTTTCCGGATCAGCAAAATATTTCAAAGCCATGATCACGGCTTTTGACACTGCATTAATAATTATTCCTGCCAAAACGAAGGTGGAAGTTGAGGTTGAGCCAGTTGCCTTAACTAACAACATGACGCAGGTTACAGCTAGCAGTCCGCCCCAAAAAGCACCCGTAGCAATGCCTAGCATGCCGGAGGAAGAAATTGTGACGATGGCGACGGCAGCTCCCAGATTAGCTCCGCCTGCGACTCCAATAATGTCAGGCGAGGCGAGGGGGTTTTTAAAGATTATTTGGTAAACACTGCCAGCTATGCCCAGACCGGTACCAGCCATGATGGCCATGATGGTGCGCGGTAGACGCAGGGTGAAAAATACCTTGCGACTCATGTCGCTCACGTCAGCTTTACCGCTGAGGATGTTAATGATCTCTGCAGGGCTTATCTGATATTTCCCCACACAAATAGAAACCACCGCGGCAACGAAGATGGCCGCGGTGACTCCAATAAAGATTAAGGGCTTTAGCCCTCTTTTTTCGGCTGTTAAACTCATTGTTGAGGCGCTCTCTTAGTCGAGTATAGTAGCTGTATCCATTTCAAAACCGTAGAAGGTCTTGTAGAAGTCCTGTGCATCAAGTGCAAACTCGTCTAGAGAATAGAGATCAGGGTGCAAGGTGGACAGCATCCACAGCATTCCCAGTACTCCTGAGGGTACAGGTGAGTCCCAAGCTTCGTAACCGGCAGGCATGTTGTAAACCGCGCCATTTGCGACTGCTGCAACTTCTGCCAAGACCTCATCAGCCATCAGTTCTTCTGCGCTAAAGTCCGGTTGCCCGTTTGCCATGTTATTTGTAGGGATGATGATAACATCCGGGTTCATAGCAATCAGCTGTTCGTAAGACACGTCTACCCAGTAATCGCCATCAATGTCCTGAGCAGCGTTGATGCCGCCGGCTGACGTAATTACGGAAGACTGATACATGTCTTTAGGTGCTGTGGTCAAATAGGAACTGGTGCCGCTCATGTAAACGAGTGGCTTATCATCTTCTGTGAGGTCTGCGGTCAGATCGTTGACTTTTGCAATGACCTCATCATAACGGTCAATGAGCTTGTTTGCAGCTTCTTCAGCACCAGTTAATTGACCGATCAAGGTGACCATTTCTACTAGCTGCTCGTGGCTTTCAGGATTTACAATAATAGTAGGGATGCCCATTTCTGTCAGGGTTTCACCGTAATCCTTGGCTCTGGAAGGCAGAATGACTAGGTCCGGTTCGGCTGCAAGGCAAGCTTCTAAATCAAAGGCTTTTGCGGAACCAACGTTTCCGATATTGCCGATCAAATCAGGAGCTGAAAGTCCATAAATCGGACGAGCTTCGATTTTTTCTTCTGTGGCCACTAGCTTGTCCTGTAGACCAAGCGCCAAGCAGGTTGATGAAGATATGTAGTAACCCGACACGATACGTTCTGCCGGTGCTTCGATAGTTACTTCGTTACCAATCTGGTCAGTTACAGTCAAAGGGAAGACAGTAAGTTCAACTTCCGGCTCTGTGGGCTCCGTTGGAGCGTCAGTTGGCTCTGTTGGGGCGTCAGTTTCGACTGCCGGCGGATCTGTGACCTCAGGAGTCTCCTGAGTTTGCGGGTTCGTGTTTTCCGGTGTTAGCGGTTCTTCTGAAGGTGCGCAGCTGACCAGTATGGACAAGGCCATAAGAAGAGCGAGCGCTAATGAGAGAAATCTTTTCATTAAATGTTTCCTTTCTTACTTATCTCAGATTTTCTTTGTGAGAAAACCATACATATTCTATACAATCTGTCATGAAAGGCTAGCGCGTTTATTTGAAAATTCAATAAAGGATTTGTTGATGAAAACCACTTGCTATGTGGGTGGGAGCTACATTGGGTGAAGCGGGGGAGTTTAGTAAAAGAGGGTGAAAAAGTAGATGAGTGTTGAGTGTATAGCTAAAAAAAGAGACTAGGTGAATTGAATCCCAGTCTCTTTAAAGTTAGTTTGATTTATTTTAGCTGTTGGAGCCGTAGAGCTAAGTCTTATTGACGGATTTCAGCTCCTGTGGCTTCTTTCAATGCTCTAACGATGATGTTTGTTTGTTTCTCGATATCTTCGGAGCTGAGAGTTTTTTCATCAGAGCCCATCCAGAAACGTAGCATAACTGATTTCTTGCCGGCAGGAACTTGCTCGCCGCGATACTCTTCCATGAATTGGACACGCTTTACGCCCTCTTGTTTCAAGACGACTTCTTCCAGTGAATTCCAGCTGGTGGATTCGTCCATCAGTAGTGAGAGATCTTCCTCTACTAGCGGGTAGTGAGGTAGTGCTTCGTAGGAGTTCGATCGAGAAGTAAAGGGTTCTAGTTTTTCTACATTAAGTTCAATTATAGCTACTAAAGAACGTTTAATGTTTACGTCGGACATGGTCTGGAGCGAGACAATGCCTACTTGACCTATGACTTCGTTTTTGTGATCCATAATTTCCAAGGAGGCGTTGGGGTCGGTCAAAGGCGCTTGCGTTTCTGCAGTGCTAGCGCGTAGGTGCAAGGTCTCTGCGTGACAATAGCGGGGTAGGGACTCGATGACACCGCGGGCTAGTCGTAGCAGCTCGAAGGGATTTGTGGAATCGGGTTTTACGATGGCCGCGCCCAGATAGCGTTCTTGCAGTGGCAGTACTTCCGCGGAGTCGTTGCTGCAGATTTCAGCGGGATGGAAGACTTCTGTCAGTTCGAAAATTTTGAATTCATCTCTATAGCGGAGATTTTTCTGAGCTGCTTCAAGCAAACCCGGGAGTAGGGAAGTCCGCAGATGACTTTGGTTTGGTGCCGGAGGGGCCGCCAAGCGCAGATGCTCCTCGAGCTTCAAGCCCACAGCCTCAATATAACTATCGGATATCCAAGGATAAGTGAATATCTCGCGGAAGCCGCAGCGATCTGCTAGATAAGTACGAATATTGCGATCTAAGTCGACATAGGGCTGATTGATCGGTTCCTGCAAGCTTACGGTCGGGGCGACAAAGTCAAAGTTTTCGTAGCCGATCATGCGGGCGACTTCTTCAAGGATGTCATGACTTAGCGAGACATCGCCGGTTGAGCGCCAAGAAGGTACATCAACTACGATGTTTTCTTCATTTTTTTGCTCAACTTTAAAGCCCAAGGGCAGTAAGAGTTCTTTCACCTCGTCTGCATCGATGCTATGGCCTAAGCCGCGTTCCAAAAATTTGAGGCTTACATCTATTTGGGTCGTCTCGGTTTTTTGGGAATAAGCATCTTTGAAGGCAATCAGCTTTGTCTTCGGCATGAGATCGCGAATCAGTTTGTCGGCTAGTGCTAGGGCTTGATCGATGCGCTGTGTGTCGATCGCTTTTTCAAAACGGGTTGAGGATTCGGTGCGCTGGTCGTACTTGGTCGCTGTCCGTCTGATTTGCTGAGCGTCGAAGTTGGCCAGTTCCAGCACTAGGCTTGTGGTCTCGGGCAGGACGGAGTCGCGTGCGCCGCCCATGACTCCAGCTAGAGCAACGGGGCCGCTGTGGTCGCAGATGAGCAGATCGTTTTCTGTGAGGGTAAGATCTTTTTTGTCGAGAAGTTCGAGCTTTTCACCTTGCTGAGCACGGCGAACGATAATGCCCGCATTAATATGCTCGGCATCGAAACCGTGGGTCGGTTCCCCGGTGGCCATCATGACGTAGTTGCTGATGTCTACCAAAAGGTTGATCGGGCGTTGTCCAACGGACCAGAGCCGCTGCTGCATCCATAGTGGTGAGGGTCTGTTCTCAACGCCTTCATAGACAGCGGCAACATAGCGGTGGCAGTCTTCTTCTGCGACAATCTCGACGCTGTATTCGGGCGTGTCTGCAGGAAGTTCGAACTCTTCAATTTCTTTGAGTTCAAGATTGTAGATTGCTGCCAGTTCGCGGGCGATGCCGTAATGTCCCCAGAGATCGGGACGATTCGTCATTGATTTATTGTCGATCTCTAAGATGTGGTCATCCAAGTCTAGAGCATCGGCTAGGGCTGTTCCGGGAGCAACCTCGAACTCACTCAGGTCCATGATGATGCGGTCGTCATCCACGGGGAAAAGTTCCTCCAGGCCAAGTTCGTTCGCACCGCAGATCATGCCAAAAGACATTACTCCGCGCAGTTTAGCGGGCTCGATTTCGACGGGATCGCCTTCTCCGTGCCAGCGAACCATCGAACCGGGTACGGCAACTGCGACTAATTGTCCGGGTTCGAGGTTGGAACCGCCGCAGACAATCTGCAAAGGTTCGTCTGTACCCACATCAGTCATGACTACCCGCAAAAGATCTGCATCCGGATGTTGCTCTACTGAAATGATCCGGCCGACAACGAGGCCGTCCAAGAGTTCACGCGTCGATTCGACGCCTTCAACTTCGACCGTCCTCATAGTGAGGTCGTGGGCCAGTTGTGAGATTTCTAAATCTTCGGGTAAATCTATATAGTCGCGAATCCAATTTAAGGATAATTTCATCGTTATTTGCTCCTTTGTCTTATTGATACTGCTCGAGGAAGCGCAGATCAGCACTATGCATCAGTCGTACGTCGTCTATGCCGTAGCGCATCATTACCAGTCGATCCAGTCCGATATTGATATAGAATCCGCTCCACTCTTCGGGATTAAGCCCTGCTGCTTTCAAGACGTTCGGATGCGGAACTCCGCCCGGCATGATCTCTATCCAACCGACATGCTTGCAGGTGCGACAGCCGGCGCCGAGGCAAACTTGGCACTGCATGTCGATCTCAAAGCCTGGCTCAACGAAGGGGAAAAAGCCAGCTCGCATGCGTACGGGAACATCGCGTCCGAAGACTTTCGATAAGATTGTCTGCACGAAGAGCTGTCCCGAGGCGAAAGAAAAGTTTTTCTCAACTATTAAGGCTTCGTATTGATAAAAGGCGCGTTCATGGTTAGCGTCGGTGGCTTCATTACGATAGACGCGTCCGGGATAGACAAAACGGGCAGGGGCGCCGTGTTCCTGCAAGTAGCGAACTGATCCGCCGGTAAGGTGGGGGCGCAGTGCTAAGCGTGTAGCACCGGTTTCGTTTTCCGTGCCGGCCAGCCAGTAGGTGTCCATAGTCTCGCGTGCGGGGTGCTCCGGAGGGAAGTTGAGATGGTCGAAGGCATACAGTTCACTGCTTATCTCGTGTTCGTGATAGACTTCAAAGCCCAATGAGCGGAAGGCATCGTTTAAGTCATAGCTCATTTGGGTGATAGGGTGGAGGCCGCCGCTCTGAGGTTTGATCCCGGGGACGGTCAAGTCCGGAGCCTGCTCGAAGACGGAAGCAGAGCTCAATAGCTCAGCGGCTTTTTCTTCTAAGGCTTGTGTGATCTCTTTTTTGATCTGGTTTGTGTTCTGACCGAAACTGCGTCGTTCTTCCGGAGGTCTGGAACCGACACTTTTCAGTAGCTCGGTGATCACTCCTTTGCGACCTAAGAGCGACTGTCTCGTCTCGTCAAGCTCGTCGAGATCTTTAGCGGCTCCAACCGCTGCGAGTGCGTCCTCTCTGACTTGTGCAAGTTCATCTAACATATTCTGTCACCTTTCATCTCAGTGTTAGCTGAGGAATTATATTTATAAAGAAAAATCCCACGGAATTGATCTTCCATGGGACGAATTATCGCGGTACCACCCATCTTGCGGAATCAGCTTTTCTCAGTGCTTTCTCCGCCACTCCAATGAAGTTTAACGGCTTACGGGCCGGCCGCAAAACGGCAGCTCCGAGGGTGAATGGCAATCCAGATCACCGGAGACAGATTCCAGCCACGTCTGTCTTTCTCTGTCAGTGTCTATGAGGGATTGCTTTGCTTCCTCATCATCGCTATTAAGCAAAATATTAGCTGATTGCAAGGTAGCTGTCAAAGCCTGAGGACTATCTTTATGGCTGACGGAATGTCTAGTCTTGTGAGTGGGCTATTCTGGAAGCGGCTGCGCTGGCCAAGCCGGCAACGATGTCATCGAGGAAGGTGTTAACGACTTCGTCCTTTTCCTCATCTAGTTCCTTGATGATTCCGTACTTTACCTTGTCCAGATAACCGAAGTTGGTCAAGCCGATTGTTCCGTAGACGTTGACTATTGAAAGGGGAATGACCTCATCGATTCCGTACAAATTATCGTCACATTCAACTATGCTTTGCAAAGGCTCCGGCAGCAGCTTTTGTTCTGCCAACTCATCAAGGGCGATCCCGGTCAGCACTGCATGAGAGACTTCTCTTTTTCTTAATACGTGAACTAAATTGTTGAGACAATCGTCCAAGGTCAAATCTGTTCTGAAGGGTCTTTGAAGCTCTAGGACGATCTGAGCTATATCCTTAAGTTCTACACCTCTCGCGGCAAGTCTTTCTATCGCTATTTCCTGTAATTCATTCGCTGTCATAAGGGTCAACCTTTCTAGTATTTCATCTAATCCTATCACAGAGACAGGTCTTAAAAAGTTAAGAACCTGCACGAAAATGTTAGCAATTTAGATTTGCTTTATTATGGTGAGTTATTTTGTGGAAAATTGTCAAACTAATGATATGTTTTGTCCGGGCTCTGTTAGTTCTAGAACTTGCACTGTGTTGGGGTGTCCTGGCTGTCTCAAGGTGTTTGCGAGTTCTCTCGGCAGTTCAGTGCCGCCACTCAAGTGCATGGGGAGTAAATATTCAGGTTGCAAATAATGAAGGAAAGTTAGTGCGCCTTTTAGGGCAGTTTCTTCGAGTCGTTTGTCAACAGGGACGAAGCTCAGTTGTAAGTGCTTAGATTCGGAGGGCAGAGTTTCGTCCTGATGTATTTCTGACCAAGTGGCAGCAATACGTGTAAGTTCCGCTTTGTAGTCGGCCTCCATTTTCTCAGAATCTTCATCTTGCCAATCCCAGTCGTTGAGATCTCCCATATGGATGAAACTGCCTGCCGTGCTGACTAGGAGGAAGGAAGAGCCTTCGTCTGTGGAGCCGAAGACGTAAAGCCTGAGCAGGGAAGGTATGCCGTGCAGCTGACCTTGAAGCAGGTCACCAGGTTTGACGAGAATGAGCTCACGTTGATCTTTAGTAGCGGCTTGGCGCACTTCCTCGCTATCACAGCTGCCGTCGAGGATGTAGTAGATGGGGGCGTTGGTTTTGAAGTTCAATATTTCTTGGTTCCAGTGATCTTGGTGGGAATGAGAGACGAAGAAAACAAAGGGCTTCTCGCTCTTGCTGAATCTGCTTAGCACTTGGGTGGGATCTTGAAAAAAGTCAAAAACCAGAAACACTTCTTCCAGTTCTATCAAGAAACCGCTGTGATCTATGAAATGTATATTTGTCATTGTGTCTCCCTTTAATGAGTACTTAGCTATTAAGAAATTATATAGTGCTTATTTGAAGCACATTTATCACTCCTAGGCTATGTTGCAGTAGAGAGAGCTATTTAACCGTATCATGTGAACGATCTAAGTTAAGTTTCGTGCCAGGCACGATATCGTCCGTTCCTATCTCTGTTAGAATATTCATGTTAATTCGCAAATTAATTTAATTACTTGAGGTGAAGCAATGAGCGACAAGGGAAGAAATCCACAAATAAAAATTATTAAAGACGGTCCTTACGTTGTGACGGGAAATGTGCCTTTGGTTGAAAAGATAATTACTCCTCACGGGGAGAAGGGTTATGTCTATGAGGATGGTCGTGAGCTGCCTCAAGCAAATACGTATACTCTTTGCCGTTGTGGTAAGTCGAAGAATCCGCCTTTTTGTGACGGAAGACATATAAATGAAAACTTCGATGGCACTGAGACCGCTTCTAAGGACGATTATATAGATCGAGTTAAACAGAGGATTTTGGGTCCGGACATGGAATTATACGATGATGGTCGTTGTGCTTATGCCAGGTTTTGCCATCGTGAAGCCGGCGATGCCTGGGAACTGGTGGAGATGACTGATGATGGCGACGAGATCAGAGAAGAGGCGATCAAAGCTGCCTGTCAGTGCCCGTCAGGTAGATTGGTGTTGACTGATGAGGACGGTCAGGAAATCGAAACTGAATACGATCCCACGATTGAAGTGCTGCAAGATCCGGAAATGGGTGTGAGTGGACCTTTGTCAGTGAAGGGCGGTATTCCGATTGTTTCAGCTGATGGCGAGACCTATGAAGTGAGAAATAGGATTACTTTGTGTAGATGCGGAAAATCTAAGAATATGCCTTTTTGTGATGGTCAGCATATTAGAGTGAAGTATATAGACGGATTAGATGAGCTGGACGAACTTCCTGAGGATTAAGATCCGTGAATTTTGTTTATATTCTGGAATGTAGCGATGGAACGCTTTATACGGGCTGGACGACGGATATTGAGAGAAGGCTGGAGGAGCATAATTCAGGAATAGGTTCTAAGTATACTCGAGGCAGGTACCCGGTAAAGCTAAAATACTTGGAAGAGTTTGATACCAAAGAAAAAGCTATGAGCAGAGAATTTGCTATAAAGAAGCTGAGTAGGGCAGAGAAGATCGCACTGTTTAATCTCTAGTCGTGCCTGGCACGAAACTTGAGTTGTTTGACAGACTTGACTAATTCATAAATCGTGCCTGGCACGAAATGTGAGTTGTTATCAGGTTTGACTGATTCATGAATTGAATCTTTCAGATTTCCAATTTGGCGCGAAAGCCTCGTGTAGAGTAGTAGGATTCAGCTCCGTTGTGATAAAGGAAGACTGTGTCATAACGTCTATCACAAAACAGGGCTCCGCCTAGCTTGCGTATCTTGTCTGGAGTCTTGACCCAGCTAGATGTCCTCAAGTCTAAATCATAAATTTTCTGCAGATCACGATACTCATATTCGGATAGAAGCTCGACTCCCATTTCCTGACACATATCAAGACAGCTAGTTTTAGGTTTATGCTTCTTGCGAGACTCCAAGGCTTCGCGATCATAGCAGACATTGCGACGACCTGCAGGTGTTTCTTCAGAGCAGTCTATGAATAATAAATTTCCTTGATCATCAACAGAAATTAAACGAGGCTCGCCGCCACTCGTTTCCATTTGGGACAAAGACCACAGTTTTGACCAGTGTCTTCTCAGACGTGATTCAATCTCATTCCAACCTTTAACTGTAGAAAGCTTTCTACTCTCGAGGCTTTGAATATATCGTTCTTCTATGATGTTCAGAAGTTTGTCCTTATCTTTATCACCAAGTACCTTAGCCATCTAGATGATCCTTCCAATTCACATATCGTGCCTGGCACGAAACTTAACTTCTTTGACAAGTTAGCATTGATTGTCGCTAGAGGCTGTAGTTTTTGAATCTTTTTTAGGGTACTGTAAGTTTGCAGACAAAATTTGTACAGAAAATTACGGGGGAAGTTTGATGTCTAGGAATGAATTAGATAGTTTTATCATTAGGGAAGCGAGACCGGCGGATGCCGCTGATCTATTGGAGTATCTCAGACAGATTGGTTCGGAGACTCATAACCTTACATTTGGTCCGGAGGGTATTCCTTTTAGCGTGGAAGAAGAGCGACGCTTCCTAGAGTCTATGCAGAGCTCTCAGCGTTCTAAATATTTCCTTGCTCTTGACGGTGCCGATATAGTAGGAAATGCTAATATCCAATCTTACGCTAGAGAGCGTATGCAACATCGAGCCAATATAGCTCTCAGTGTGAAAATGAGCCATTGGGGGCAGGGGATTGGCTCCGCTTTGATGCGGCAAATGATCGGATTTGCCCGCTCGCTCGAGGTCGAATTGATTACTTTGGAGGTCTTGTCCGAGAATAAACGAGCCATAGCTCTGTACAAGAAATTCGGCTTTGAGCAATTCGGGGTTCTAGATCGCTTTTATAAGCTGGAGGGCAAATATTACGCAGCTGACTATATGAAATTGGATCTTAATCAGCAATAAAACGAAAACGTCCGGCACCTTCTACCAACAAGCAGACTGTGCCGGAAACACCGTCACACAATTAGAGTTCAGCTACGGAGCGGTCGATTTCAGCGAAGAGTTCCTGCATCAAGGCTTCAGGGTCGTTGCCTTCACCGTCTAAGCCCTCTGCAAAGAGACAACTGTAGTCATCAATGCCAAAGAAGACACCCAAGGCCTCCATATAACGAGAGCCCATTTCCAAAGGTGTATCCTCATAGTCTCCGCCACGGGTGGTGACGAAGATCAGGTGCCGTCCCCTCGACATGCCGTGACAGCCTTCCGCGTCCGCGTAAAAAGTAATACCATCGACCGAAACATTCTCAATATAGGTCTTTAGCAGAGCAGGGAAGCCCAGATCCCAGAAGGGGGCCGCTACGACAATGACGTCGGCCTGCGCAAACTGATGGGCATAATCAAAGCGCCGATGATTTCGTTTGCCTTCTGCGAGCAAGCGTTCACGCTGTTTGAAGAAGTCTCCGCTTAGATAAACAAGAGGTTCATCCATCAAACACAGCGACTCAATCTCATACTTACCGGTGGCTTCCAGCTTTTGCATCAGATAATCGGCAGCTTTTTTCGTGCGAGATTCCTCCCGGCGAATGCATGAATCGATAAAAAGCAATTTTTCCATTTTAAAATTTCCTTCTATATTTACTAAATTTGATCATAATTATACTACTCGTTATAATACTTATATAGCTATCATTATGTAGCATGTGTCATATTTTAGGACCTTAATTGACAAGTGAATTTAGTTGTTTATACTAATTGTAATGTAAATTGCAAGTAAAAATTTTCAAATGCAATTTCTAGGAGGAAAAAATGAGAAAAATATTATTGACAGTTCTGAGCCTGCTATTAGCAGTGACGATGTTGGTGTCATGTGCACCTTCAGAACCAGCAGAACCATCGGATCCGGCTCAAGAAACTAATGAGCCAGGCGCAACCGACCCGGTTGACCCCGAAGACCCCGAAGATCCCGAAGATCCAGAAGATCCAGAAGACGAAGTGTTTAATGTTGTTAACTTAGTTAACGGAACTCTCGGCGACAGATCTTTCTTCGACTCAGCAGAAGCAGGATTGGCAGAATTGGAAGCAGCCGGCCGCATTACCTATCGCACCATCGAAATGGGCGGCGCTGATGAAGATCAACCCCAGTGGCTCAGTACTCTATATGAAGTATCTGAATCAGGACAATATGATCTCATCATCTGTGGAACCTACCAGATGCCTGACTACGTGAACGAAGTAGCTGCTGAATACCCTGATCAGAAGTATTTGATTTACGACTCAGCCGGTGTAGGCGACAATATCGTAAACATCAACTACAAACAAAATGACATGGGTTATTTGGTCGGTGTCTTTGCAGGAGCAATGACACAGGAAACCAGCCTCGACAAAATCAATGAAGACAATGTACTCGGATTTGTCGGCGGCGTTGACAGCCCGGTTATCAATGACTTCCTGTATGGCTTCCTCTTAGGTGCTCAGTATTCTAATGAAGACGTCAAAGTGGATACCCGTTACGTCAACAGTTACGTAGACCCGGCCAGAGCAAAAGAATTGGCCATCTCCATGATCAACGACAACAATGCTGACATTATCTGGGGCGTTGCCGGTAACTCCGGTAATGGTGCAGCTGAAGCCGCACTCGAAACCGGTAAAGCATGGTTCATCGGCGTTGACTCTGACCAAGAGCTGACCTTCTCTGAAGAGCTGGCCTCTATTACATTGACCAGCGGACTCAAAAATATCGGCAACTCAATTATCTGGTTCTTTGATGAGCTGGATGCCGGACGTGAACACTACGGCGAAGACCTTTTGCTCGGTATTACTGAAGGCGGAGTTGGCATCGTAACTGACAAAAACTTCGACACCTATGCACCTGATGAAGTTAAAGCACAAGTCCAGGCTGCAGAGGAAGGCATCGTAAGTGGTGAGATTGAAGTCCCAACAGCTATTGGTGATGAGACTGGCGCAGTTGAAGAATTGAGAGATTCACTGCAACCATAAGACAATAAACTAAATATTCCGTAAAAGCGGATATTTCATGGCGGATGGTCAAAGCGATCATCCGCCATTATATAACTGAGGAAGTGGAGGAGAGGAGAGGCCGATGAGTGCTGCTGAAAAAACGGCTCGGGATGTGGAGCTCGCTGTTGATATGAGAGGAATCTCCAAGGTATATCCCAACGGAATCGCAGCGAATCGCAATGTTGATTTTTCGGTTCGTAAAGGCGAAATACATGCACTGATTGGTGAGAATGGAGCCGGCAAATCTACACTTGTCAAGATGCTCTTTGGCATGGAACAGCCAACTGTAGGCGATATTTTCATCAACGGAGAGAAAACCGAACTGTCATCTCCGGCAGAAGCAATCAAGCATGGAATTGGTATGGTTCACCAACATCTGATGCTTGTGCCAAGTTTGACTGTGGCAGAGAACATGGTGCTGGGCATGCCGCCGAAAAAAGGCATCGCCATAGATTACGATGAAGCTGTCAGGATGACCACTGAGATAGCAGAGCGCTATCATTTTAAGATTGATGCAGAAAAGCGCGTCATGGATATCCCTGTAGGTATGAAACAGAAAGTTGAGATTTTGAAGGCTCTCTTGCGTGGGGCTAGGATCCTGATTCTGGATGAACCTACGGCGGTATTAACATCAAACGAAACGGTAGAGCTTTTCCACGAGTTGCATAATTTGCGCGACGAAGGCTTTACCATCATTTTTATTTCCCATCGTCTGAATGAAATCAAAGAGCTCACAGAGCGAATGACTATTATGCGGGGAGGACGCTCCATGGGCGTCTACGAGACCGCGCATATAAGTGAGCAGGAAATATCCCGTCTGATGATAGGACGTGATGTTGTTTTGCAGTTGGAAAAAGATGAAGCCCAACCCAAAGAGGTTGTTCTTGCTGTTAATGATGTTTCCCACACCAACGAGTGGAATAAACTCGTATTAAATAATGTGTCCTTTAACGTGCGTGCAGGCGAGATAGTCGGCATTGCCGGCGTTGAAGGTAATGGACAACGAGAGCTGGTAGACATACTCTTCGGTTTGCGCGAGGCGCACACGGGAGAAGTGACAGTCAACGAAGAAAGCATTCTGGGTTTAGGTCAAAGGGAGATCCGCCGCAAGGGCGTTTCTTTGATCCCTGAAGACCGCATGCTCTACGGTATTGCCGCTCGAGGAAGCATAACAGATAATATTATTGCGGACCGTTTCGCATCCAAAAAATACAATAGCGGCCCCTTTTTCAAGACGAAAAAAATCTACGAAGACACCGATAAGCTGATTCAAGAGTATCGCATAGTAGCTAGGAACCAGACACAGGAAGTTGAGATGCTTTCGGGTGGAAATATTCAGAAAGTGGTCGTTGCGCGCGAGTTTTCCAGTGAGCCGGATCTGATCATAGCAGATCAGCCCACGCGCGGTATCGACGTCGGAGCTACGGAATTCATTCGTAAACGGCTAGTCGAACTCAGCCGCGAAGGTGCTGCCGTACTGTTGGTCTCAGCTGATCTAAGCGAAGTTATGGAGATGTCTGACCGGCTGCTTATCTTTTATGGTGGCGAGATTGCGGCCTGTTTCGATGACACAGACACTGTAACTGACGAAGTTATGGGCGAATACATGCTGGGTCTGAGAAGGCAGGACGATGAGAAAATAGAGGAGGCGGCGTATGTATAAACGAAGAATGCTCGCATTTAATATCTTGCGGGGCCTAGCAGCTATTTTGCTAGCATTGGCAGTGGCAGCAATCTTTATTTTCTTGGCCTCGGACGAGCCTTTTGAAGCTCTAAAACAACTCTTGGTTGCGCCCCTGGTTTCCTTCCATGGTGACAGCGCCAATTTTAATCCGCAGTCCCTGTACCAGATTCTGGCTTTGATGATACCGACAATGTTCACCGGCCTTGGTGTTTGTGTTATGTTCTCAGCTGATATGTTTAACCTCGGTGGAGAAGGTGCCGTTTTGGCCGGCGGTTTCGTTGGTGCATTGATTGGTATCTATGTACCGATGCCTGCAGGAATTCACCCAGTTGTCAGTGTGCTGCTGGGAGCTTTGATAGGTGGTTTGATCACTCTGATTCCCGCTTTACTCCGGGTTCGGGTTGGAGCCAGTGAAATGGTCTCATCTCTGATGCTGAACTACGTTGTCCTCTATGTGATTATGCATTTTTTAAACAACGTTTTCGCAGACCGCTCCAAGGGTGCTACGCAGACTTTTCCCTTTCTGGAAACTGCTAAGATCCCGCAGATGGTTTCAGGCGGCTCCCGCTTAACCTACGGCTTTATTGTGGGCTTGGTCTTCGTGGTGATCATTGCCATCTTTATGTACCGTACCCGCTGGGGTTATCAGGTACGCATGATCGGTATCAACCCAAACTTCGCTAAGTACTCCGGCATGAACGTGATGTCCACTTTGGTTTTGGCGCAGTTCATCGGCGGTTTCCTCTCCGGGATGGGAGGCGCAATTGAAGTTCTGGGTCGCTACAATACCTTCTTATGGAAAGAGTTACCCGGCTTCGGCTGGACCGGAATCACGATAGCGATTTTGGCCAGAAATAATCCCGCCTTTGTACCTTTCGCGGCATTTTTCCTGGCCTATCTGAACCGGGGCTGTCAGTTGATGTCAACACACAGTGACGTACCTTCGGAAATGATTTCGATCATCCAAGCTTCAATTTTCCTCTTCTTCGCGGCTGAGCAGTTCTTGGCCGGCGCACGCCAGAAACTGGTGGTTAAGAACACCAGAGATGAGCTGGCTGCCTTGGAAGCTGAAACAGTACAGGAGGGTAAATAAATGTCCGGTTTTTTAAGCACAGTATTAACAACTGACTTTGTTTTTGCGATCTTTCGGATCACTGCCCCCATTCTCTTTGCAGCTTTAGGAGCGGTAATAGCACAAAAGGCCGGCGTCACCAATATCGGTTTAGACGGCATTATGATGATTTCAGCCCTCTTCGGCACCCTGATCAGCTACTGGACACAGAGCTGGATAGTAGGTGTCTTAGGCGCAGTGATCGTAGGTATGCTGATTGGACTGATGATGGGATTTTTCGCCTTGCGCCTGCGCACAGATATTATCCTGACCGGTATCGCCGTCAATATGTTGGGGGACGGAGGCACGATCTTCCTGCTATATATGTTTACGGGTTTAAGGGGCAACACGAGTTCATTGAGCTCGCCCAATATTCTTATCCCCACAGTAAACATCCCCCTCTTAAAGGACATACCGATTCTTGGCCCGATCTTCTCCGGCCATGCGGTTCTGACGTACCTAGCCTTTATTCTGGTCTTTGTCGTGCGCTTTATGCTTAATCGCACGTCCATCGGCTTGAATATTAGAGCTGTGGGCGAGAACAGTGACGCTGCTCGTTCTGTCGGGATTTCTGTTAAGCGCGTTCAGTACATAGCGCTGATCTTGTCAGGTGCTCTGGCGGGTCTTGGCGGAGCCTTTATGTCCATGTACTATTCGCAAAGCTGGAACACCGGCATGGTCGCAGGTCGCGGTTTCATCGCGCTAGCGGCCGAAGCGATGGGACGTGGTCAGCCGGTTGGAGCCATGTTCAGTTCACTGATTTTTGGATTTGCTCAAGCTTTAGAAAGCCGAGTATCCGGTATTCAAGGAGTCTCGTCTTTCTTGGTAGCGGCGATTCCATATCTTGTTACTATCGTTGGTCTGGTCCTCTTCGTCTGGAGCTCCAAGCGCAAAGCTGAGCGCCGTCGGAGGATGATCAGCACATCTGATTGGGAGTAAATATGTTAGAAAAGAAAATCCCCGTCATTCTGGACGGAGATCCTGGTCACGACGACGCCATTGCTTGGACTTTGGCGGCGTCGTCGCCATTATTGGACATTCTTGCTGTTACTACAGTCGCAGGAAACGTCACTCTGGATAAAACAACTTTAAACAGCAGAAAGATCTGGACTATGCTGGGTCAAGAGGTTGTAATCGCCCAAGGTGCTGCTAAACCTTTATTCACGGAACACATTGATGCGCCCTCCGTGCACGGAGAATCAGGACTGGACGGTCCCGCTCTACCTGATCCCGAAATTGAATTACATGAGCTGGGTGCCGTTGACTTGATGGCGCAATTGCTACGTGAAGCCGAGGAGCCAATCACGATCGTTCCGACCGGACCGTTGACGAATGTGGCGACACTTCTGTTAACTTATCCTGAGCTGAAAGAGAAGATTGCCCGGATTTGTTTTATGGGGGGCGGAGCTGCCTATGGCAATTGGACGCCGGCGGCAGAATTTAATATTCTGGTCGATCCGGAAGCCGCTCACGTAGTCTTCCACGCAGGTTTGCCTCTAACCATGTGCGGCCTGGATGTGACGGAGAAGGCTTTGGTTCAGCCTGAGGACATCGAACGGATGCGACAGATTAAGAATCCTGTCGCACAGATTGTTGCCGAATGGCTAGATTTCTTCTACCTTTTTCATAAAGAAAAAGGCTATCCGGGAGCTCCGGTGCACGACGCCGTGGCCGTAATCGCTCTAACTAATCCTGAGATTCTGACAAAGAAAACCTGCTTTGTCGACGTGGAGTTGACGGGTGACTATTGTAGAGGCGAGACGGTAGTGGATCGTTACGGTGTGTGGGGTCAAGAAGCAAATGTTGATCTTGTGTTCGACATCGAACGAGAGAATTTCGTCGATCTGATCTGCTCAGCACTGGAATCTTATGGGGAGGTGGAACAATGACAACGATGAAAGTATGGCTCGATGCCGACCCGGGCATAGATGACGCAGCCGCAATTTTACTAGCGGCGAAAATGCCAGAAATTGAAATTGTTGGCGTTTCCGCCTGCGCAGGTAACGTAGAGCTTAAATATACCTATGAGAATGCACGCAACCTGATCACCTATGCCGGTCTCGATGTGCCGGTGTATAAAGGGGCAGAGCAACCACTTCTGGCAGAACCTTATTTTGCACGGGAAATTCATGGCGAGAATGGCTTGGGAGGGCAGACGCTGACGCCTTCTAACGCTCAGCATGAAGATTTGCCGGCCTGGGATGCCATCTACCAAGCTGCGTCCGACTATGAAGACTTGACTTTCGTGATGATCGGACCTCTGACAAATCTAGCTATTGCTTTACTTAAATATGCCGATCTCAAGCAAAAGATCAAGCGCGTTGTCCTGATGGGTGGAGCCGTTTCCTATGGCAATACGACCCCTTCAGCCGAATTTAATATCTACTTTGACCCGGAAGCAGCGGATATTGTTTTCTCTTCAGATTTGGATATAGCAATGCTAGGACTAGACGTTACTATGCAGGCATCTTTAAAAGCCCAAGATATTGAGCAATTGGGGAACGTGAATGAGCAAGGAGCTTTCCTAGCCAAATCTATGCAACAGACCCTTACTTGGGCGGAAAAGCTGTTTGGTCTCGACTTTGTAGCCATGCACGATCCTTGCACCTTCCTTTATCTGGTCTATCCGGAGCTTTTTTACTCAGAGAAAGCCGGTGTGAAGATAGAGACCAAGGGTAAGTTGACGCGCGGCAAGACGGTCTCGGATGTATATAGTGATTTTCACTTCCAGGATCGTACTGTAGATGTCGTCTTGGCTGTGGATCGCGACCGCTTTTTTGAACGTTTTCTGGAGATAATTGGCCGCTATTAGAAGGAGCCTACAAAAGATTGCTCGGAGGGAAATAATTGGAGAGCAGAAAGTACATGATATTGTCGGCAGCGCTGTTTGCCTTTCTGCTAGTTCTACTGATTATTGTAGCTTTCACTTTGACGAGCGTACGCAGTAACGAACTCAGTGAGAACGATTATGATTCCTTGGACCTTGCGACTATTGCACCAGGAGAATACTACGGCGAAGAATCTGCCGGCTTGATCAAAGTAAAAGTTAAAGTTATTCTCCGTGATTATGAGATCAAAGCCATCGAAATCATCTCGCACCGACAGGGAAGAGGCAAAGCTGCGGAAACTATCACAGAAGAGATGGTGCGGGAAAACAGCCTCTCTGTTGACGCAGTAAGCGGCGCTACACACTCCAGCGAGGTGATCAAGGCAGCCGTATTTAATGCTCTAAGCGAGTAAAAAGAAATACTAAGTAAAGTACGAGTAACGTTGGTTTGGGGTGATGCTTGGCCAACGTTACTCGTTTTCGATTGTAATCTGGCAGACCTTCATGGCATCCAAGGCGGTTTGATGCTGCTCCGGAGTAACGCCTGCACAAGCAGAAGCGTCCACGATAATTTCAGCCTCGGGCAGGACAGCCTTAGCGATCAGTGCATTGGAAATAATACAGATATCGGTGCAAAGACCGACAAAGCGCAAACTGCGAATGACTTCTTCTTGATTTAGCTCAGCCAAGAGGCGTGCCAGTTCTACAGAACCGAAAGCAGGTTTATCAATAATTGCGGTTTGCCGTCTTTTTTCTAAAGACTCTTCTATCTGCCAACCCTCGCTACCTTCCAAACAGTGTGCAATCGGAAGTTTATGGCCTTCCTGCGTTTCGAGATAGTCCTCCTGGTGAGTATCGCGTGTGAAATAGACCTTGTCTGCCGGATAGCTGTCGATCAGTTCACGCACGCGAGGCAGAATAGCCTCAGCTTCCTTACTCCCAAGGCTACCGCTGATAAAATCATTTTGCATGTCCACGACTAAAAGTAAATCTTGCACTCAAATCCCTCTAATTTCTTTAATCCTTGTTAGCGTCTCTAATATCTGACGGTGTGCGTTCCTTTAAACTCATATTTCTGAAATATGCCCTGACACCGCCACCCGTAGGTGATTGTACACCAAAACCTACTTTGATTTTCTTAGGCATGGGCAGCCAAGCGAGGCGCACCATAAAATATTTGTCGCCATCCAGTGAGTAATGTGCGGAGAAGGTATCGCCTTGGCGGGCCAATAATAGCCACACTTCTTCTCTGTTGATATACTCGCCGATGGCATCATCGGAGCGATCTCTCGTGACGACAGATACTATGGCCGGAGTTCCTTGATCCGTTTGCTCAAAACAGACCTTGGTCCAAAGCTTTTCATTGTCATAGGCCATGAGTATGGGTGCGTCGAAGTCTTGATCAAAGTAGCAGCTGACACGGGCTTTGAAGATGAAGTCTCCTTCGACTTCGCGATAACGGAAAACGGCATCGCTCTTAACTTTACCGTCCAGCGGGTTGACGAAATAGTCTGATTCCGGCAAGGAACGGAGTCCGATACCATCTTCCATCAGTCTATATTCTCCTTCTATTAGCCATTGCGTATTGTCAAAGTTCATGTGATACGTCCTTTCCTGATCGTAGTAGATCTGCTTACGCTTGCTAGAGAAAGCTCTTACTATAATTTAAAATAGCAGATTTCAACTTGGGAAAATATCTAAATGTGACCATTTCCTTGCTTATGCTAAGCTTGCAAAAGGCCAGTTTAGTGGTTAAGATTTTAGCAGGTTGCCAATTGAATCAGTTAGCCATGAAGGCTTGACTTTTGCTAGACAAATTTACGTTCCTGCAGGGGTGGGGACAGGATATGAGGTAGATATGGAAAAAGACTACGAAGCATATTATTTAAAGGATTTCATCTATTTTGCATTGAAGGGTTGGCGCAAGATAGTTTTATTTGCTCTGATTGGTGCAATTCTCTTAGCCGGAGTGGCTCTTTACCGCAATCGAGAACAGGAAGTGCCTGTCGTCAGCACCGAATCAATTGAAGAAGCAGAGGTGGAACTGACAGATGAAGAAATCGCTGCTATTCGCGAAAAGTTGATTGCTGACGATACTACTGTAATTCGCCATAACAAGCGCATAGCCTTCCTGAGAGAAAATATTGGCATCATGAGCGAACATCTGAGTAATAGTGTCTATCTATCCTTGGATCCGGACTCTCAGCCTCTGGGGACTTTCAGTCTAGAGATAGTGATGAATAATATCACTAACGAAAATGATGAAATTATAGAACAAAGACACCTGCTTTTAAGCCTCGATTATCTACGATCAATGCGCAGTAATGCCTTTTACACCCATTTAGGGAGAGAGATTTTTTCATCAGTCACAGGTGACAATTTGCGAGAGCTAGTAGAGGTAAACCTTGCGGCAGACGGTAGCATTGAATTTGAATTTACCGGTCCCGACCAAGGTTTCGTGCGTAAACTGAGCACTGCCGCTCAGGAGTATATCTTTCTCGAGGCAGAGAACCAGATCAGCTTTTCCTATCCTCATACACTAAATGTTGTTGATGAGAACTTTCGAACTGTTAAAAACCCGTCCATCAGCCGAGAAAGACAAAGGGTCGAAAGCCAGATCGAAGAACTCGATGTTGAATTACAAAGTACAATTGACACCTTAGATAAATATATTGAAGAAGATTTAGAAACAGAACTCGAACTCGAGCTTGAATTGGCATTAGAAGAGAAGATTAAGGCACAGGCAGAGGCAGAACAAGAAGAAGTAGAGGAAGAGCTGGCTAAGAGCGCCAGCGTGCCCTTGTACACCATCGGTGGCCTGCTCGTAGGTATTATGATTGCTGTGATGTGGAATTTCTATCGCGGCGCATCTGCCGGCAAATTGCTGCATCCTGCGGATCTCGCTCGCAGCATCGGCCTGCTGTACATTAATGAAATCTTTGTTTCTGCTGAGGAATCAAAGGAGAAACAACGTTTCGCTTCGGCGATTGATCGCTGGATTGAGCGTCGCTATCTGGGAGCCAAACTACGGGATGCAGAAGCGACAGAAGTGAGCGCAGAATATGCTGCCTCAGTCATCTCTGGCGTCAGTGAAAACAGGGAAGACTCAGATGCTTCTGTCTATAAGATCGCAGCTCTTTCGACTGAGGATGCTGCCGTGCAGACTGCCTTGGCTGCTATCAATCAGGCAGCTGAGTTAAACGGGGGTAAGAGTTTCGAACTGATCTCTCTCGCAGACTCGATGAGCGAAGTTGCAGTAATTGATGCGCTGAGAGCGACAGATGCGGCCATAATTATGGTGCGTCCACGAGAGACAGAGATGCAGAGCTTGTTGCGTTCTTTGGAAATATCACAAGAGCTAAAGAAACCACTCTTGGGGCTGATCTCGGTCGAAGTGATCAACAATTAAAGTCTGTGTTTTGCTAAAGAGGATAGATCTTCTGCAAAAAATACAAAAGAAGTAAAGGGGCCAGCTGTTTTTAGCAGCTAGGCCCCTTTTGCAATATGAGGAGTATCCCCGGGACGCTGGACCTTTCGGCCATCCAAACAGCGTCCCGGTGGTGGGAGAAAGTAATATTGATTAGGCAAATTGCGACTGATACAAGTCGTAGTAGGCGCCCTCTTTATTGAGCAAGTCATAATGCGTGCCTTCTTCGGCAATCTCTCCATCGACTAAAAGCAGAATATGATCAGCGTTTTGTATAGTCGAGAGGCGGTGCGCAATTACGAAAGACGTACGTCCTGAGATAAGATTGTTCATTGCATCTTGAACGATGATTTCTGTGTGGCTGTCAACGTTAGAAGTCGCCTCGTCTAAAATCAGCATTGGTGTGTCCAGAAGCATAGCGCGAGCAATAGTGAGCAGCTGCTTTTGACCCTGCGACAAGTTAGATGCTTCGTCGCTGAGCATCGTGTCGTAGCCCAAAGGCTGAGACTCAATAAAGTCGTGGATATGCGCAGCTTCTGCTGCTTGTATAACTTCTTCAAGGCTAGCTTCAGGACGCCCATAGGCAATATTTTCCCGAATCGTGCCCCTGAAAAGCCATGTATCCTGCAGAACCATAGCAAAAGAGCGCCGTAAACTCTTGCGGCTCAAATCCTTAATGGGATAAGAATCAATGCGGATCTCGCCTTCCTGCGGATCATAAAAGCGCATCAAGAGATTAATAAGTGTAGTTTTGCCTGCTCCGGTCGGCCCAACGATAGCAACTAAGCTGCCGGGCTCAGCAACGAAAGAGAAGTCTTGAATTACTGGCACATCCTCGACGTAGGAGAAAGAGACATTGGCGAATTCTACTTCGCCGCGGGCGTCAGTCAGGACGTGCGCGTCTTCTTTATCAGCGGGTTCGGAATCTTGTTCCAAGAGAGAAAAAACACGATTAGCAGCAGATAATGAAGACTGCAAATCTGCAAAAATATTGGCAATCTCATTGATCGGGCCGGAGAAACGGCGCGAATAGAGAATGAACGAGGAAAAATTACCGATGCTGAAGCGTCCCTGTAAAAACAAGAGAGAGCCGAAGAGTGATACCAGTGCCAGTGAGAGGTTTGAGATCAGGGAGATGGAAGGTCCGTTCAAAGCTGCTTGATAGTCAGCCTTGAAGTAGGCTCCAATACTCTCATTGTTTACCTCGCCGAATTGATCAGCAAAATAATCTTCCTTGTCGTAAGCTCGGATGGTTTTTTGACCAAAGAGAATCTCTTCAACATAGGCGTTCATCTCGCCCAATTTCCTCGAGCGGATCCGGAAGAGGGGACGGGTCTTTTTAACACGATAGATTGTGAAGATTACAGTTGCGGGTAAGATAAGCAGGAAGACAACTGAGAGGGTCAGGGATATCTGCATCATCATGATGAGGGAGCCGAGCACGGTAATGCTACTGGCAGCCACTTGCACGAAATCATGCGTCATCGACTGGCTGACCAGATCGAGATCGTAGGAAATGCGAGAGACCAAGTCTCCGGCTTGGTGCGTATCAATATAAGAGATCGGCAATTCGACAATCTTGTCGAAAGTATCTTGACGCATACGTTCAACTACATTTTGAGCGGCACGTACCACCAGTCTGACCATGAAGAAATTGAGCAAGGCTGAACTCGCGTAAGCTACTAGCATTAGCAATGCTCGCGTGATGGCTAGAGAGAAATCTGTTTGACCGACCGCGACGCCCATCGCGTCAATAGCCTGACCGGCAAAGCGAGGTCCCCATAGTGCTACCACGTTCGCCGCAATCACAAGGATCATGCCCAGCAAGAAGCGCCACGCTTCAGATCTCATATATGATAAAAGTCTGCGGAAAATTGCGCGATAATTTCTCGCTTGGACTTGATCTTTATCTCTTTCCGTTAGCATTGCCATTTATCAACCTCTTTAATATTCATAAGCAAGATCATAATCATCCGAATCTTGGCCTTCACGTGTCTGCATGTTCGCGATTTCACGATACGGTCTGCATGTTCGCAGCAATTCCTCGTGCGTGCCCTGAGCTAAGATTTTGCCCTGATCAAGGAAGAGGATTTCCTCAGCTGTGCGCACAGAACTTACTCGCTGAGTGATCACAATCGAAGTGGCATCGGCGAAGTTTTCTCGTATGGCGCGACGCAAGTTTGCTTCAGTCCGGAAATCCAAGGCACTGGAAGAGTCGTCAAGCAGGAGAATTGCTGAATCTCCGAGCAGAGCTCTGCTGATCAGGAGGCGCTGTTTTTGACCACCAGACAAGTTGACCGCTTTTGAAGCCAGCATGAAGTCGAGACCCCCTTCTTTTTTGTCAAGAAAATCGAAAGCCTGAGCATATTCACTTGCCTTCAGAATTTCTTCATCAGAAAAATCTCTGCCGAAAGTAATATTTTCTCGGACAGTGCCGCTGTGGAGGAAATCGTTCTGGAATACGCTGCCGAATAAACTGTGCAGGTCTTCTCTGTGCAGGTTCTTGATGTTGACTCCGCGCACCAAAATTTCGCCCGATCTGACATCGTATTGGCGCAGAAGTAGGCGAATGATCGTGCTTTTGCCGGAACCGGTAGGACCCATAATGCC
>DIRG01000074.1 GCA_002427475.1 Mageeibacillus sp. UBA5442 | reverse complement strand
AAAAATTAGTGATGATGAGTTTTTCATTGAAATTAAACAAGGCCTCAACCGTCAGATCAGACGTATGTGTGAGGCCCTTGGCTATGAAGTTTTGGATTTACAGCGTACCCGGATTATGGATATCACTCTAGAAGGTTTAAGTGAAGGTTCTTGGCGGCATCTCAGTCAGAAAGAACTTGAAGCAGTCAAAGCACTTGAAGATGGTGCCTAAACCTTCTGCGGGTCAAAGGAGAGACAGACTTCAAAACTCTCCTGCTCCAGTGCCCGATAGCTAACACCGGCAGCATCTAGCATCCGTTTGGAGGCTTTAACAATGTCAGTGTCTGCGTATTTGTCTGACAAATAGATAACTTCTTTAATCCCCACTTGAATAATCGCCTTGCTGCACTCGTTACAAGGAAACAAGGGTACGTAGACACTGCAGTCTTGCATTGATTGTCCCGCACTATTTAAAATCGCATTTAATTCAGCGTGGCAGACATAAGGATATTTCGTGTCCAGAAATTCACCTTCACGCGACCAAGGGAATTCATCGTCGCTGCAACCGAAAGGTAAACCGTTATAGCCAACGCTGACCACTCTGTTCTGTGGCGAAACTATGCAGGCTCCTACTTGTGTGCCTGGGTCTTTGCTGCGCATTGCTGACAGTAAAGCTACGCCCATAAAATATTGATCCCAAGATAAGTAATCTTTTCTCTTCATAGTTCTCTTTAGTCTCCATCATTCTCAGAATTTTCATTCTTGTATTGATCATCTATTGCTTCTGTTGAGTCTGTGTCAAGATCCTCACTCACAGTCTCACGCGGATAAGAATAAGTCCGTTTGTAATATTGTTCCATCTTATCAGAAAAGTCATCCGCTTCACTTTGCTCACGTAATTCAGCAGTGTTTTCCAAAAAATTGTCAAAACGTAAATCGCGTTCCTCTTCTGTCGAAGCAGGCGTTTCTTCAAGGTAAGTAACCTCTGAAGTACCCTCTGCACCTACGCTCTCAGGATCCGGCCCTCCTTCACTACTAGGAGCTGCTAAAAACTCATCTGACGCTATGTATTCTCCCACCGCTACTTGCTTTCGTCTTTTTCGCCGCAGAACACTAAAGATAATGGCGAGAGCAAAGACAGCCAAGGCAATAGCCGAAATCAAGAGACCCTCACTCAGGCCTTCTGGCCAAAAGCGCATTGTAATCCTATGCTCACCGGCAGTAATAGGTATTGCCATCAGAGCACTATTCACTTGTCGGATATTGTCCTGAATCTCTCCATCGATCCATACTATCCAGCCGGGATCGTAGGGCATGGTCAAAAGCAACACGCCGTCTTGAGGACTTTCAAATTTACCGCTAAATTGATCGTTACGGAAAGTAGTCAGTTCTAGACCTGCCCTATTGCCTTGAACACAAAATTGTTCGAGCATGGTTTCATCTATCCGGGCGAGTCGAAGGACGACGTTGCCACTATCAGCAGCCGAAGCGCTGAAGTTCAACTCCAGCGTATGTTCCCCTTCATCAAGAAAACCTAATTCAGTCAAACCATCGTCATTCATCCGACGCACGTTACCGGATGCTGTCCTTAGGATAAGATCATCCATGTCATGCCCTTGACTATCGTAATAAAGATAGTGCGTACCTGCTTCTTCGACGTCAGCTTGCAGATGCAATGTATAGCTTTCTTCGGGATAAGTTTTGTAGAAATTAAAACTCGAGTCCCCGCCGGCGCTCCCGGTTCCCGGAGGTGAGTCCAGATTGCTAACGTTCAATTCGGTGAAAACATCTCCAAGTTCAGGGAACATATGCTTCGCCAAGCGGTTTTGGTTTTGGAATACCCTGCCGCCGGTCGATTTGTAGGTGAGAACACTGCTGTTGACTGCAAAACCCAAAGGCAAGGCATAAGGATTCTGATACACTTGCACTTCCCCATTGTCTAAGACTTGTTCGCGCAGAACCTCTTCGTGACTTATCGGCTCTCGCGCCAGCAAGAATTCGATACCAAGGAGTGAATCAAGGAATAAGGTTGATCCGGTATATTTGTAGCTGTTAATGCCATTGCTGTAATAACCCATATTTTCAAAAAATTTCACCGGCGACTCAGCTGAGGTCGAGGCAAACATACTAAGACCGTTATAGCCATAGAGTGCGGGATCATTTGAGCTTTTTTGCTTATTGATTTCCACCCGATAAAACGGACCATCGTCGTAATTATTTTCAATATCAGCTAATGCTGCGCGTATCGCTGAGGGCTTAGCACCCGCTGCATAACCATCACGCAAGCCGAAATACTCATTCTTGCCTACAAAATGCACACTACTAATTGAATGCGCCAAGAGTTCGAATAACATGAGCAGGATCAGAACTGACGAAATAGTGCTGCGTCTAAAGTCTCTCCTCGCAGTTCTATCGCTCAAAATCGTTTGCGACTCGGAAAGACCGACGGCAGCAAAAACCAACATATACAGGAGTAAAAAGATTATGGTCGCCCATTGCGTGGCGACGCTGACAGCCAAATCCTCCAAGAGCAAAACGCTGATAGGAACCGCCAACACCAGCGGCATAGTCAGAAGCACTATATCCTTGCCTTTGAGATCGCGCAGGGATCTTAGCGCAGAATAAGCCATCGTTAACACAAGAAATATATAGACAAACGAATTTCGATAAGGCAACTGATTGGGAAAGTGCATGCCGTGCCAAAGGAAATTCAGAATATTCAGATCAAAGGATAAAATCAAGAAGAGCATTAAGCCCAGATACATCAATTTTTCGCGCAAACGAATGCGAGTTGACATAAAGAAGATAGGTAGCAGCAGAATCGTCCCCACGCCGGAATAAAGATTAGGATAACCGCTACGAATCGTGGGCTCCAAGAGCATAAAATGTTGTGCCAGGTATGCGAGAGGATTGGCGGTGAACTCCACAGTGGCAGGGAATTTATCCCCACTCGCACTAGTGTGTTGCAGACCTTGTACGGCGGGTAAGAGCAAAAAGGCTGTGAGTGCAACTGCGATCACAGTTGCAGCTATAATTTGCATAATCACTTTAAAGCGTCTGCCGCCGGTCCAGCCCACCGTATGTTGGGACATTAGAATCGGGAAATAGAGCAACATGAACACGCAGGCAAAAAAGGCTGCATAGTAGTTACTGATCAAGAGCAAGGCGAGAAATACAACATAAAGTGCAAATTTGCCCTTTTTAATAAAGCGTGTCAAAGCCCATAAGACTAAAGGTAAGAGGATTAGAGCGTCCAGCCACATTATGTTCCAAGAGTAAGCCATGACGAAGGCAGAGAGGGCGTACATTGCACCGAAAATAACACTGAATGCTCCCCGACGCTGGAAAGTCTCCTTTAAAAACAGATGGAAGGCTAGCCCGGCGAACCCGACTTTAACTAAGGTTAAAACAAAGACGGCTTCTGACAATAATGTTTCAGGAAAGAGCAAGAGGAGTATATTCAAGGGGCTGGCTAGATAGTAAGCAAAAAGAGAATATAAATTCATTCCCAGGCCACCGGAAAAAGTAAATAAAATTGATTCTCCTGAAAGAATAGTACGGCGCAACATGGCCATAAAAGGTGCATATTGATGGAAGAGGTCGACAGTTAGAATGTGCCTGTCGCCAAAAGGAAAGACAGTGTAGA
>DIRG01000118.1:14357-29301 GCA_002427475.1 Mageeibacillus sp. UBA5442 | reverse complement strand
CCAGAGCAAAACCTGCGCGCATAGTTTGAATCCGCAGATGGTCTTCCTCGTTGCCCAAGACGCCGCCTTTTTCAACGGAAAAAAGCAGCAATGATCGTGGCAGATCGTCTTTCAGCATATTGCGGCTGATTAGACGACGCTCTGCTAAGGCAAGTTTATTGATATCCCCCACCGAATCCAGCGGGACCTTTAAGAGGCCGCGCTCACTGTCTTCAGCCACGATGGCGAAGGCGTCTGCCACCCTCTCTGCCACCCCCCTAGCTTCTGCGCCGGAGAGACGCCACGGAAAGTGAGTATCGCTGAGGTTGCGTGCTAAGCGGACACGAGAGGAGACAACAACATCCGCGTCAGTTCCTTGTTCTAAATACCAGCTCATTATTTTTCCTCCTCTTGCTCACCCTCATCGTCAACGTCAGTTTCGGCGTCGGAATCGGAAGCAGCGTCGACTTCCGCATCTGAGTCAGCTTCGGCCTGATTTTCGGTCAGCGCTTCTTCACTTTCAGCCAGCGCGTCATCCTTGGCTGCCAGTTCCAGCTTCTTGATTTCATCACGCAACTGTGCCGCCTTCTCGTAGTCTTCCGCTTCAATCGCCCGCTGCTGTTCAGAGCGCAGTTGACTGATTTGGTCCGTTTCATCGGCGGTTGAAACTGCAAAGCCTTCAGGACTGATCTTAATTTTCTCCGCTTCAGCTTGAGCAGTATGTCCCTGAACTCGCTGGAATACAGGGTTCAAAATGTGGGCAAATACTTGATAGCAGTGTGGACAGCCCAAGACGCCTTTCTGGAGCAACTCTCTCTCAGTCAAGCCGCAATTGGGACACTTGAGACTCTCCGTAGCTTGAATTTGCTGCTTGGGGTAGGTAAAACTTGAGGGTCCCCAAAACATCGAATTAAAAATACCACCGAAGAAGTCATTTAAGGCTGCCTGTCCGCCTTTATCTAATTCCTGTGCACAGGCAGAGCAAAGGTTGTACTCTGTCACTTGATTATTGTGCGTACGTTTAACATGCACGCTAGCATCGCGCGACTGACAATTCTCACATAGCATTCTTATTCCTCCTTCGCTAACGCAGCTAAGCTCGTCAGCATATTACGAAAAATTCCGGCTCGCACCAGATCGCGCTCATCTGTCTCTAACGCATTGAGCGACTTGTTGGACATGGCGGCGCGCATCACTTGCTCTACTTTGGGAGTGATGATCTCTTGCTCGCTCAGACTGCGCAAGGCTATAAAGGCCTCCTGCTGCCCGAGGTAGGTACCACTTTCTTCCACCAATTGCATGAGTTGCTGCGCTTTCGACGCATTGGTAACTCTGCGAATGCGAATGGAACCACCGCTGCCGCGCCGGCTCTCAACCAGATAACCGTGTTGCGTTTTAAAACGCGTCTCGATTACGTAGGAAATCTGAGAGGGCACGACGTTTAATTTTTCTGCGAAAGAGTTGCGAGAAATCTCGTAGTAACCGCCATGCTCCAAGAGCAATTTCTTTATCATTTGTTCAATATGATCGGATTTACTTGCCATGTAGATCCTCCTCGATTATTAAGAAATATTTAAAATATTTAGTCTTTAACTTTTTTTGTCCTTTACAATATATCACTACGAAATTTGATATTCAAGAACGTTGTGGAAGCATGTAACTTCAGTTACTCGCTAAAAAAGGGGACTGTTCTCTAGCGAAAACAGTCCCCTTGAAAGCATTGATTTTACTAGCTTTTACTCGTCAGCAGGTAGGGTAAAGAAGTCCTCCATCAGCAAGGAAGTTAAAGACTCATCTTCTACTTCTTCAGCCTCAGCCTGAGCTTCTATAGGATCGTAATTTTCGATCAATTCCGCTTCCCTTCCACTGGGTGGAACCGGCACTTGTTCTGCGGTTTCTATCAGCAAGGGCACGTTTTCATTTACTACCGGAACGGCGCTGATGTCGCGATAGCGTTTAACACCTGTTCCTGCGGGGATTAATCCGCCAATGATTACGTTTTCTTTCAGACCGTCGAGGTAGTCAATCTTGCCTTTGACCGCAGCATCGGTTAGGACACGTGTGGTCTCCTGGAAGGAGGCGGCTGAGAGGAAAGATTCTGTAGCCAGTGAGGCCTTCGTGATACCCAGCAAAATACGAGTACCTGTAGCGGGGTTGAGTCCTACTCTTTCCGCTGCATGGTTATCTTCGACGAATTTCGAGAAGTCAACGGTACTGCCTGTAAGCAGGTCGGTATCTCCCGGATCGTCGATTCTAAGTTTACGCAGCATCTGTCGTACGATGATCTCAATATGCTTATCGTTGATATCGACGCCGTTGTTCTTGTACACTTTCAAAACTTCTCTAATGATATAGTTCTGAACGCCGCGAGCACCTTTGATCTTCATGATGTCATGCGGATTGACCGAGCCGTCAGTGATAAGATCACCGGCTTCAACTTGATCACCGTGTTCCACTAATAGCGGAATCGACAAGGAGATTTGATGCTTCTTAACTGTGCCGTCGGCAGCAGTAATTCTGACTTCGCGGCGGCGCTTGTCAGTCTCTTCGACTTCAATAACACCGGACACGTTGGCAACCACTGCCTGCCCTTTGGGCTTTCTGGCTTCAAAGAGTTCTTCAACACGCGGCAGACCTTGTGTGATGTCACCCGCTGAGGCGATACCACCCAAGTGGAAGGTTCTCATCGTCAGCTGCGTTCCCGGTTCACCGATGGACTGAGCTGCCATGATACCAACAGCTTCACCCACAACGGCAGGACTGCCGGTTGCCAGGTTTTTGCCGTAGCATTTGGCGCAGACACCTTTAGGTGAATCACAAGAGAGGACGCTGCGAATAGGAACTTCCTTGATCCCAGCCTCTTCAATGTGACGAGCTTGATCCATTGTGATCATCTCGTCTTTGAAAGCTAAGACTTCATCAGTTTCCGGATGCAAAATATCGGTAGCGGCAAAGCGACCCTCAATTCTGTCAAAGAGAGAGGCTAAGACGCGCTGGTTTTGTTTGCCGTAAGCAATTGTATGCGCAACGATGTATTCTTCGGTGCCGCAGTCTTCTTCGCGGATGGTGACATCCTGTGAGATGTCGACCAAGCGGCGTGTGAGGTAACCTGAGTCAGCAGTCTTCAAGGCTGTATCTGACAAAGACTTTCTCGCTCCGTGTGAGGAAATAAAGAACTCCAATACGTTCATGCCTTCACGCAGGTTGGATTTAATAGGAATTTCAATCGTGCGTCCTGAAGTGTCAGTCATGTTACCGCGCATACCGGCCAACTGTTTGATTTGGTCGATACTACCTCTGGCTCCGGACTGAGACATCATGTAAATCGGATTGTACGGATCAAGATTCTTCTTGAGGGCTTCCGTAATGTCATTGGTCGTCGTACGCCACGTATCAACTACTGAGCGATAACGGCCTTCATCATTCAGGAGACCACGCTGGAACTGGGTGTTGATCTTATCAACACGTGTTTCAGCTTCCTTGATCAGTTTTTCCTTAACTTCAGGAACCACCATGTCGAAAACACCGATAGACACACCACCGACGGTTGCATAGTGGAAACCGAGTTCCTTTACTTCATCCAAGACTTCAGCTGTTTTCGCTGTGCCGCAGACTGTAATGCAGCGTTCGATAATGGATCCAATTTCTCTCTTTCCCACGACAAAGTCGCATTCCAGAGCGATCTGGCTTTCAACACTGTCGTCACGCTGTACAAACCCGAGGTTCTGAGGAATGACGCTGTTAAAGAGAAAGCGTCCGAGCGTAGATTCGACTAGACCACGATAGGTCTTGCCCTCAAGTTCAACAGTACGTCTGATGCGCACCGGTTGTTGCAGGGTAATCTGCTTGTCTTCGTAAGCCATCACGGCTTCATCCATATTGGAGAAGACACGCATGGGAGCGTCTTTATCTGCTTCAGGGTTCTCACGTTCTAATGTCAAGTAATAGCAACCGAGTACGATATCCTGAGTCGGCACTGCAACGGGTTTGCCGTCCTGAGGTTTCAGGAGGTTATTCGTTGAGAGCATCAGGAAACGAGCTTCAGCCTGCGCTTCAGTTGACAAGGGAACGTGTACTGCCATTTGGTCGCCGTCAAAGTCGGCGTTAAAAGCGGTACAGACCAGCGGATGTAGTTTAATAGCCCGACCTTCGACCAGCACCGGCTCAAAAGCCTGAATACCCAGTCTGTGCAAGGTTGGAGCGCGGTTCAAGAGGACCGGGTGATCCTGGATAACCTCGTCTAGGGTATCCCAGACGACGTCTCCGCCGCGCTCGACCAAGCGTCGAGCAGATTTAATATTTTGAGCATAATCGTGTTTCACCAGCTCACGCATGACGAAAGGCTTAAACAGCTCCAGAGCCATTTCCTTCGGCAAACCGCACTGATGCAGCTTGAGCTCCGGACCGACAACGATTACCGAACGCCCAGAGTAGTCAACGCGCTTGCCCAGTAAGTTCTGGCGCAAACGGCCCTGCTTACCTTTGAGCAAATCGGACAGAGACTTCAAGGGACGATTGCCCGCGCCGGTTACGGCACGACCGCGACGACCATTATCGATCAGGGCGTCGACAGCCTCTTGCAGCATACGTTTCTCGTTACGAACAATAATGTTCGGTGCGCCGAGTTGCAAGAGTTTGTTCAAACGATTATTACGGTTGATTACACGGCGATAGAGATCGTTCAAGTCTGAGGTTGCAAAACGGCCGCCATCCAGCTGCACCATGGGGCGCAATTCGGGTGGCAGTACCGGCAGCACTTCCAGAACCATGTCCTGCGGACGGTTATTGGACTGCTGAAAAGACTCTACAACTTCCAGACGCTTAATAATGCGCTGTTCTTTCTGCCCGCGAGCTGTCTCCAGGTCCGCATGCAGTTCTATTGCCAAAGTATCGATATCGATCTCTGCCAAGAGATCGCGAATCGCTTCCGCGCCCATTTTGGCAACGAACGAATTACGGCCGTATTCAGCCAACGCCGTGCGATAGTCGCGTTCATTTATGATTTGCTTTCGTGCAAAGTTTGTTTCCTTCGGATCGATCACAATATACGCAGCAAAATAGAGAATCTTCTCCAAATTGCGCGGTGACATATCCAGTAAGAGGCCCATGCGGCTCGGGATTCCTCGGAAATACCAGATATGTGAGACCGGAGCAGCGAGACGAATATGTCCCATACGCTCACGTCTTACTTTGGATCGAGTGACCTCAACACCGCACTTGTCACAGACAATACCGCGGTATCTGATCTTCTTGTATTTTCCGCAATAACATTCCCAGTCCTTGGTCGGACCGAAAATTTTCTCACAAAAGAGACCGTCGGCCTCCGGTTTCAGCGTTCTATAGTTGATGGTTTCCGGCTTTTTTACTTCGCCGTGAGACCATTCTAATATTTTCTCAGGAGACGCCAGGCCGATCCCGATTGCTTCAATATGATTCAAATCTGCCATTATTTACTCCCTATTCCTAATCCTCAAAATCGCCTGCGTCCAGACCATCTGCGGGATCCGCAGTCATCAGTTCGTCGATTCCGCCTTCATCTGTAAGTCTACCGGCAGAGAATCCTGCTTCACGCAGTCTCTGATCGCTTTCTTTGAAGCGGCCTTCCTCGAATTCAGACAAAGCATCAGCTTCGATTAGACCTACATCGTCATCATCCTCCGAAGAATCCGGCAAGTACACTTCTTCTTCCTCTGCGCTTAAGACGCGAGCATCAAGACTGAGTGACTGCAGTTCCTTGACCAAGACCTTAAAGGCCTCCGGAACGCCGGGTTCGGGTACGTTCTCGCCTTTGACGATAGCTTCGTAAGTTTTAGTACGACCCTGAACGTCGTCTGACTTGACAGTCAGGATTTCTTGCAGGGTATAAGCTGCGCCATAGGCTTCAAGCGCCCAGACTTCCATCTCTCCGAAACGCTGACCACCGAACTGAGCTTTACCGCCCAAAGGCTGTTGCGTTACTAAGGAGTACGGTCCAATAGAACGAGCGTGAATCTTGTCATCAACCAGGTGGAGCAACTTCAAGTAATACATGATGCCCACGGTGACAGGGTTTTCAAAAGCTTCGCCGGTACGACCGTCGTAAAGAATAGTCTTACCGTTTTCTTCAATGCCAGCCTCTTTGAAGGCTTCAAGGACATCTGCTTCACCAGCTCCGTCAAAGACAGGAGTAGCGATCTTGATACCCTTCTTGTGTGCGGCCAGTCCAAGATGGACCTCGAGCAACTGACCGACGTTCATACGCGAGGGTACGCCGAGAGGATTCAGTACGATATCCAATGGTGTTCCGTCCGGCATGAAAGGCATATCTTCTTCCGGCAAAATCAGTGATACAACACCTTTGTTACCGTGTCTGCCCGCCATCTTGTCACCGACGGAAATCTTGCGTTTTTGAGCGATGTAAACGCGAACAAGTTTGTTGACGCCATGCCTGAGCTGGTCGTCTTGTTCACGTGTAAATGTCTTAATGTCTACGATGACACCGGACTCACCATGCGGTACACGCACGGATGTATCTCTGATTTCGCGGACTTTCTCACCGAAGATAGCACGATAAAGCCTCTCTTCAGGTGTAAGTTCAGTTTCACCCTTAGGTGTTACCTTACCCACGATGATGTCGCCGGCATGAACCTCAGCACCGATGCGGACTACGCCGTCTTCGTCAAGATCCTTCAAGGCATCATCGCCTACGTTAGGAATCTCTCGGGTGATCTCTTCGGGTCCGAGCTTGGTATCTCTGGCTTCACACTCGTATTCCGTTATATGGATTGACGTGTACACGTCATCGCGAACCAAGCGCTCACTGATGAGTACAGCGTCCTCAAAGTTGTAGCCTTCCCAAGGCATGAATCCGATCAGTACGTTACGACCTAATGCCATTTCGCCCTGATCCGTCGAGGGACCATCAGCGATAATATCGCCGGCCTTAACCTTTTCACCTTGTACGACCAGCGGACGCTGGTTAATACAGGTTCCTTGGTTGGAGCGACGGTATTTCGACAAATGATATTTATCGCGAGTCTGATCTTTTTTCTCTACTTCAATGTAGTCAGCTCTTACGCGCTTGACCACACCGTCGTTTTTGGCCACGACACAGACACCGGAGTCCTTAGCGGCACGGTATTCCATACCGGTTCCGATAGTGGGAGACTCTGATTTAATCAACGGCACTGCCTGACGTTGCATGTTTGAACCCATGAGTGCTCGGTTAGCATCGTCGTTGCCCAAGAAAGGAATCAGCGAAGTTGCCACTGAAACCAGCTGTTTCGGCGACACGTCCATCAGATCAACCTGATCCGGATCGAGCTCTAAGAATTCGTCCAGATAACGACAGGAAACTTTCTTGTTGGCAAAATGACCTTTTTCATCGAGAGGTTCGTTCGCCTGTGCGATATTGAAATAATCCTCTTCGTCAGCGGTCATGTATTTGTAATCCTCGGTTACGACGCCTTTCTTCTTGTCGTAAAGGCGATAAGGCGTCTCTAAAAAGCCGAAGCGGTTAACACGTGCGTATGTCGACAGAGAGTTGATCAAACCGATGTTCGGTCCTTCAGGAGTCTCGATCGGGCACATTCTTCCGTAATGGGAAGGATGTACGTCACGCACTTCGAAGTTAGCGCGCTCACGCGACAGACCGCCGGGGCCCAAAGCGGAAAGACGACGTTTATGCGTCAATTCGGCTAGGGGGTTAGGCTGATCCATAAACTGTGACAGCTGGCTGGAGCTGAAGAACTCCTTAATTGCAGCCGATACAGGTCTGGTATTTACGATATCTTTCGGCGTAGCCTGAGAAATATCCGGAATTGTCTGCATGCGCTCGCGCACAACACGTTCCATCCGTGAGAAACCAATGCGCATCTGATTCTGCAGGAGTTCACCCACTGAACGAATGCGGCGGTTGCCGAGATGATCGATATCGTCCGCTTCGCCGACACCGTACTCTAGGCCGATAAAGCTGCTACAAGAAGCTAAAATATCGTCCACAGTCAGGTGACGCGGAATCAATTCGGATTTGTGCTGGCGCAGCAGCTGACGTAAAGCTTCCGCTTTGTCGTCTTCTTCGCGCGCCTGCGCAACGATGTCCCGCAGTACGGGAGTGTAAACATATTCATCATAGCCAAGTTTTTGGAAATCCAGTGACGCCAAATCTTCCTGAGGGAAGTAACGACTAAGAAAGGGCTCCAACATGACGGTGTTATTACCGACAACGCGCAGCATATCATCATACTGAATGACGCTTTCTCCGACTTTTTGGATCGGAAAAACATCGACGCTGTTAATGCCTGCGTTTTGAATGGCTTCCGCCATTTCACGGGTAATAATGTCGTCTTGAAGAGCTAGAACTTCTCCGTCTTCACTGAGGATATCTGTAGCGGCACGGTGTCCTTCCAGACGTCTAGCTAATGATAATTTCTTGTTAACCTTAAAGACCCCGACATGAGCCAAGTCATAGCGGTTGTCTACGAAAAACAAATTCTGCAGCAAGTTCTTGGCGCCTTCGCGAGTATAAACTTCGCCGGCTCGCAGCTTACGGAACATCTCTTGATACCCGTCATCCACGCTATGGCAGCCATCTTTCGCCATTGTATTCATTAGCGCTTCTTCTTCGCCTAGTACAGAAATGATTTCCTCATCTGTACCCAGACCCAAAGCGCGCAGCAAAATAGACAGGTGGAATTTACGGGCGCGATCAACTCGTACCCACAGCAATCCCTTAGCATCTGTCTCGAACTCTAACCATGCTCCACGGTTAGGAATAATTTGTCCTGTATAAATGGTATTGTCGTTCTTATCACGCTCAATGCCATAATAGACACCAGGAGAACGTACTAACTGACTAATGACAACCCTCTCAGCTCCATTAATAATAAAGCTTCCGGTATCAGTCATAATCGGGAACTCCCCGATGTACACATCCTGATCTTTAATAGTATCGCTGGCTTTGTCATGAAGCCTAACTTTTACGTATAACTTTGACGCAAAGTTTGCGTCCTTTTCTCTACATTCCTCCAAGGAATGTGTTGGATTGTTGACGTCAAATTCTCTATCGATAAACGAAAGTTCGATATCTCCTGAGAAGTCAGTAATTGGTGATGCCTCTTCCAGGACTTCCATAAGTCCTTCTTCAAGGAACCAATTGTAACTACTCAATTGAATATCTAATAAATTTGGGATATCGAGAATCTCGTCAATCTTTGAATAAGACAATCTCTGAACTCGTCCATATTGAACGGACTTTGACATCAGTAGCCACCTCACACGATTGTACCGGTCATCCCATTGAGAAACCGTCGCGGACCGGTCTTGACGGCATCTCTCTACATGATATAATCGACCTATCAAATGCGCCTTTATCAGTGCGCTTGATTGCGCGACAAAAGTCGCACGGGTCTATTGACACATTAAATAAGTCTATCGCATTCGGGCGTTCCCGTCAAACACTTTTGCGAATTTGTATAGAAAGTAGTTAATCAAGGATGAAGAACCGTAATATACGTTTCTTAATGACAATTTTTGTTGTTCGAATGACTACGCTTTTCATGAAATTAGTCGGTTTAAACGCGACCCACTTCCCAGGACAGCTAGCCAAACGCCTCTGTCCCGACTTCCTGGCTCGTCTAGAAAAACCGGAAAAAATCATCGGAATCACCGGTACAAACGGCAAAACTACCATCTCTAATTTACTGGCAGACCTAGCCAGACATTTCGGACTTGATTTCGCCCACAACGCTTACGGAAGTAATATCGAGGAAGGTATTATCACCACTTTGCTGGAAGCTAGCAGTTTTTTCGGCAAGCGTAAACAAAGCCTAGCTATCCTCGAAATCGACGAACGCTTAACACGCATCGTTTTTCCTGATATAAAGCCCGACTATCTCATAGTCAGCAACCTCTTTCGCGAATCGTATCTGCGGAACGCTCATGCTGAGTTTATCTACGGGATTTTAGAAGACAATATACCGGCCGAGACCAAGCTGATCTTGAACGCCGATGACATGCTGTCCTCCAATCTGGCCACGGGGCATGAATCTGTCAGCTTTTCTATTGCCCGCTTGCCCGACGAAGCCAGAATTAACAAAAACCTGATTCGAGACGTCGTTCTTTGCCCCAGCTGCTACCAACCGTTGGTAGATGACTTTATCCGTTATCACCATATCGGCCGCGCCCATTGCGATAATTGCGGTTGGCGTAACGGTCCCGCTGACTATGAGCTGACCGTCTTGCAGCGGCGCTCAGAGCCGGGCCAAGAAATCAGCGTTAACGATCTGGCCGAGGCTGATGCGGTTGTGATCGAATCTCAGCGCTGGCAGAACGATGAGAGCAAGCAAGTCTTCCCCTTTGTCGGAGAAAACATGTTGGACCTCTATAACTCCCTAGCAGCAATCAGCCTTTTTTCCGAGCTGGGTTATCAGCCGGAGCGCATTGCAGAAGCTCTCTCGCAGGCCGCCATCGGGAAATCGCGCAAAGAAATCATCACAGCGGGTCCGCACACTATCTACAGAATGCTGGCCAAGGGCAAAAACCCGATCGCTGTTACCCGCGTCTTGGATGCCATGATGAGGCGTCCGGGAGATAAGTACATCGTCCTCTTAGTGGACACCAGCCTCAAGGAAATGAGCCCGGAAGACAATGTAGCCTGGATCTTTGATGCCGACCTTGACCTACTGAACTCGGACGAGGTCAAACAAATAGTCGTCGCCGGCATGCGCTCAGAAGACATTCGACTGGCCTTGCTGCTGGCCGGAGTTCCGGCAGCGAAAATCGTCACCACGCGTGACAAGGAAGCCAGCTTTGAGCAACTGCACTTGCCCGACAAAGCGGCGACAGTGGCTGTTCTTTATGAGCTTTATTCGGAAAGTATCTCGCGAAAAATTGTTCAGGATCTGCAGCGTGAATGGGACGGTAATTAGCGATGCGTATTGAAATCATCTATCCGGAAATTGCCAATCTTCTAGGCGAACACGGCACGCAGCAACTGTTGCGGGAATGCTTCAAGGATGAGGAAATCATCTGGACTCATTATCCTGAGCTGCCTCAATTTTTCACTAATGACGTCGATTTCGTCTACATGGGGGGAATGACTGAACATAGTCAAGAGCTAGTGCTGGAACTTTGGCGCCCTCATGCCGATCAGTTCCGCAGCCAGATCGACAAGGGATTGTGTGGCTTTTTTGCAGGCAATTCCCTAGATCTGCTGGGCAGAAACATCATCCATGAGGAGGGAAGGACAATCCAAGCCTTGGGCCTGTATCCTTTCGACACCTACTGCAATCAGTTTGACCGCATTAACGAAATCGTGACCGGAGATTTCCGAGACTTTGAACTTATGGGCTATCGCTCGCAATTTACCTCGCACAAAGGAGACAGCTCCGCCTACCCCTTTATAGAAGTCAAAAACGGCAGCGGCATGAACCCATCTGTGCAGACAGAAGGAATCGCTGAGAAGAATTTTTTCGCCAGCAGCCTGACCGGGCCCTTCCTCATACTCAATCCGGAATTCACTAAATGGTTGTTCAGCCTTTTTGCTTATGAGGGAGAACTTCCCTTCGAAGCCGATCTCATGGCGGCAGCGAAACTGCGCCGCGAAGATCTCAGCCGTCATTTCGACAAGAAAGTACTGAAGAAAAAGAAATAAAAAATTATCACTTAGATTGAAAAAGGCCGAAATCACACGATTCCGGCCTTTTATAATGCTTAATTGTTTTGAGTCTAATCTTCAGTCGTTGGCGTCTCAGCAGGCTCAGGCGCTCCGGCAAATAAGGATTGGAAGAAGGACGTTCTACCTACAAAGCCGATGCCCAAATCATGAACTTCGATTTCTGCGCCTTCTACTAGACTCTCCGACCAGTCAGTAATCTTCTTGGTCATAAGGGTTGTTTCAACGCGCTTGTCGATACTCTTGCTCTCGCCTAAGCCGACAAAATACATTATATGCTGGCCGTGTGATGACTTAACGATGCCTGTGTCACCTGCTTTGCGTGCATCATCCAGACTCCAATCCTGGAATGCTGACACCATCATGCCATAAGGAACATCTTCGTAGAGACCGCCATTTTCAACACTGCCCATATCGCTGCTATATTTGCTAGCCAACTCAGCAAAGGCATCCTCAGTCTTCTCTCCGGCTTCAAACTCGGCCAAGATTTCTTTGGCGCGGGCTTCGAGTCGCTCATCGAGATCATCTCCAGTAGCATCATCACCAAGGGCGCTATTATCAATCAAGATATGGCGGACACTGTACACGTTGTACTCTTCGAGTTCTGCGCTATGGAATGCCAGTGCGATTACTGAACCTTCGCTCTCCACAACTGTAGTATCGCCGGCTTCGCGCTCTTCATCGATCAACCAGTCCTTATAGGTGGCGGACAGGCGATCTCCTTGAAGCTTGAGATTTACGCTATCAGGGTTTTCCAAGAGAGTCTCAACCCTGCTTTCGTCCTCTTCGTACTCAGCCATGGCTTCGGCAAATTCCTTCTCGCCACTGCGGTAAAGTTCTAATGCGGCATTGGCATCTTCAGCCAATGCAAGCATGGCGGCATCATATTCGGCATCAGTACGATCTTCTTCGCCATCTTCGATTTCGGGCAATCTGAACATGTAGTAGGAATAATCATAGTTCTTGAGTACCGCAGCATTCTCTGCCTTGTACTCTTCAATCTCAGCGGCTGATACTTCGGTCGTGTCAGCTAAATGCTGATTGTACTCCTGCAAGAGAAGAGATTGACGCACGAAGTTCATATAGCGGGAAGAAGAAACCCCCGGGCCAAAATAACTGTTTAAAATTACGCCGGCACCGACGCCTTGCTCTTGCGCACCGCGAGCCAGATCCTTTTCAAAGCTATCAATGGTTTCATCCAACTCAGTCTGCTTCTCTTCTGAGAGAACAAAAGTATCGTCGTTATTCATGGCCAGAACCATGGCGTAAGTTGTCTTCATCTGTTCCAAGAGCATATCGGTCAAATCATCTCTGACAGTACGCTCCCCTCCTGTAGACGAACGATCCAAGACATCTTGAGCCTCATCTGTAAAGGCATAGCCTAGTTGCACCTGCATGGTTAAGTTGCCGAATTCGACGTTTAAGTCCGCAGGACTCATCTTCATGCTGGCTCCGGGTAACTCGGAGTTAGTGATCGTTATTGCCGGCAAATGTCTCTGTAAGATACCAAAGCGTGCAATAGCCCAGACAGCTGCTACAAGTAGCAGAGCCACGACTATGACGATGGTGACAATGCGGCTAGCGATGCTCTTGGTCGAGATCTTCTTTTTCTTCCCGGCACTGTCCTTAAGGTTTGCCAGTCGCTGTTTACGTTCAGCTCGCTCGACTTTAGCTTTCCAATCGCTTTGTTCAGTAGTTTTTTTGGCCATAATTTAACCTTCCTATATTGAAAAACCACTCAGAGTATCCCCCTGAGTGACTGCTTGTTTAGCTACAAACAAGAGTGTATCACAAATGTATTGAAAAACGATCAAACACAATCAAATCCGTGATAATGACAGTGGTAGATCACTGGCCTTGTAAATCCACAGATCCGGCTGCAAGGCTCTCAATTCGTCTTTATCCATGCTGGTCCAGTCTACGACTGCACTTAGGCAGCCCGCTGCCTGGGCACTCTTCACGTCGTGAACACTGTCACCAACATATAAAATCCGGGACATGTCAGTGATCGACATGCGTTCTGCTGCGGCCAGCAAGGGTTCCGGTCCCGGTTTGTGGCCGTGAGAATCCTCCTGTGCCAAAAGGATCTCAAAATAATCATCTAAACCATATACCCGCATGCAGTCATCTATGCCTACACGAAAGCGCGATGTGACCAAGCCCAGTCGAAAGTTCATCTTCTGCAATTCTTCCAACATGGGAACCACACCTACGTAAAGACCGGTGTGTGTATCTGTTTTGCCTGCGCACCAGTTGCGATAGGTGACAAGCATGTCCGGAGTCTCTTCTTCCCAGCCCGGATAGGCTTGTTGAAGAGGCTTGCCGATCTTGGAAAGTATGTCCTCGCGAGGAGGCACCGCTCCGGTATGTTCCTTCCAGGTGTATTCGTGTCCTGCAACAATAAGTCCAATTGTGTCAATTAGTGTGCCGTCCATATCGAAAAGCACAGCTTCAACTTCAATCTTCTTCTGATTCGGGTTCTTTGTCATCCATTTCTCCATTAGTTTTCTATTGTCAAACGCAGCTGCTCAATACGATTGTCAGCCACGGAAAGTACTGTAAAGGTCAAGTTGTTGTATGTGGCCTCGACCTGTTCACCTTCTTCCGGAATTCGATCCAGAAGGTCAATCACAAAGCCGGAAACCGTATCATAATCATCTCCGGGTAGCTCCTGTCCAATCTCATTTGACAGCAATTCCAGCGGGCACCAACCTGAGATTAGCCAGCTGTTGGGACTTTGGACTTGTAGCAACTGTTCTTCTTCGTCGTACTCGTCTTCTATGTCACCCAGAATCTCCTCAATCAGATCTTCCAGAGTAACAATGCCGGCCGTGCCGCCGTACTCATCAATTACTATCGCTAGCTGTACATGCTGTCCCTGCATCTCAAAAAAGAGATCTTTAACCACACGAGTTTCCGGAGTAAAGATCGGCTGACGCATTTCACTTGCCAAGGAAAACTTACTTTTGCGCTCCTCATCATTCAATAAGGACAAAAGATCCTTAACATGCAATATCCCCACGATCCTGTCGATAGTATCTTCGTAAATGGGCACACGTGTATATTTTTCTTCTTTGATTACTTCCAGGGTCTCCTCAAAACTGGCATCCAGTGGCAACGCAACTATATCTGTGCGGTGCGTCATCACATCGGAGACGCTAATATCATCGAAGCGGAAGATATTGCGGATAAAGGCATGGTCCTTAGCTTCTTCGTCCCAATTGGCTTCATCAGAATCCAAAAGCATGAAATATTCTTCCACCTGCATCTTTTCTATTGTATCCTCTGATCTGCCTGTGAAAAGCTGGGCCA
>DIRG01000118.1:0-14032 GCA_002427475.1 Mageeibacillus sp. UBA5442 | reverse complement strand
AAAAGCATAGATGAAAACAGCCACTATGAAATAAGCCACAAAGATCAGTGTTCTCAGCCATACGTCCATAGTTTCCGGCATAAGCAGACGCGGCGCAAAGCTCAATGTCCAAAAGAAATAAAGGAAGACAAAAAACAAGCGCAGGAGGTGTAGCTCGCGCAACAAAAACTCCATGGTCTCTCCTTCACAGATTTCTATTAGGGACTTCGGCAGTTCAATCTCTTGTTCTGCAAATTGTTTCAGACTGGTGCTGCGATTAAAATCGAGCAGGCTCATGTCATAAGCTTTCGACACGGCGCTCAGCAGCAAGAATAGCAGGGAGAGCAGCATGGTGCCCAAGTAATTAAAACTAAAGACCGCGCTCGTAGAGTGAGGGTCCATTTTTGTTTTCTCCTATGTGGGTAGAGTCCAAGACTCAATGCCCAGAGGAGCGCAAGCAGATTAACCGCTAAACGCTCCTCTCTTAGTGTAACAAACTACATTTTTATTTATCTAACTTATTCTTCTTCGTTAGCTGCAGCAATAATTTTGTCTGCAATATTCTGAGGCACGGGTTCGTAACGTGCCATTTCTCTTGTAAAGTGTCCGCGACCTTGAGTCATCGACTTCAGATCCGTGGCGTATCTCGCGATTTCAGCTGCTGGAGCTTCCGCTTCAACTACCTGGAAACCGGGGATTGTATCCGGATTAATGCCGAGGATACTGCCGCGACGTTTACTCAGATCGCCCATAATGTCTCCCAAGAAATCATCCGGGATATGAACGCTTAATGAGGAAATCGGCTCGAGCAAGATCGGGTTCGCTTGAGGCAGACCGTTACGATAAGCCAGTCGTGCCGCCAGCTTAAAGGACATTTCGTTCGAGTCTACATCGTGGTAAGAACCATCCACTAGAGTTGCCCTCAAATTCACGACCGGATAGGATGCCAAGGGGCCTTCAGAGATAGCTTCGCGTAGGCCTTTTTCAACAGCCGGGAAGTAATTCTTAGGCACTGAGCCACCAAAGATTTTTTCCTGGAAATCCAGATCCAATTCATCTCCGGGTTCAAACTCAATCCAGACATCACCAAACTGGCCGTGACCGCCGGTTTGTTTCTTATGGCGACCTTGTACCTTCACCTTCTTCGTGATCGTTTCGCGGTAAGCTACTCGAGGCTCTGTCAATCTGGCTTCAACACCGAATTTACTCTTGAGTTTGGCAGTCAGAACATCCAGCTGGACTTCACCTAAACCTGAAAGCAGGAATTGATGTGTCTCCGGGTTGTTCTCAATCTCAAAGACAATGTCTTCGTCTTTCAGCTTAGCCAGACCCTGCATAATCTTATCTTCTTCACCCTCGTTAACAGCCGAAATTGCTAGAGTCAAACTCGGAACAGGCATCTCCGGCGCTTGAATCTTCAAGGGATTGTCGCGCTCAGTGAGAGTATCCAATGTACTGGTTTCATTCAGCTTGGTTGTGGCTCCGATATCGCCGGCAATGACTGAATCAACAGAGATCTGCTTCTTGCCACTCATGCTGTAGAGGCCGTTGATGCGCTCGTCGCTTTCCTTGTTTACGTTATAAACTGAACCGGAATCGGTAAAGACGCCGGAATATACACGGAATAGGGAGATTTTTCCAACAAAGGGGTCAACTATCGTCTTAAAGACAAATGCCGCTAAGGGGCCGTCCTGATCAGTTTTGATCTGGAAGCTTTCGCCGCTGCGATTGACTGCGGTTACTGCATGCCCGTCTTCAGGTGTGGGGAAGAATCTCACCATCTGGTCTAGGGTGTGAGAAATGCCCCAATTAGCATTGGCTGATCCGACAAAAACGGGGAACAAAGAAGCTTGTGAGATTGCTTTGCGCAAGCCGCGTTCTTCTTCTGCGGCTGAGAAAGCTTCGCCTTCGAAATATTTCTCCATCAGTTCTTCATCGCTCTCCGCGATTTGCTCGACCAGTTGCTCATGATACTCTTCAGCTAAGCCTTCCAAGTCGGCAGGCATGTCGCTGGCCGTCATTTCACCTTTTTTGCCGCTAAAGGTATAAGCCTTCATAGCGAGAACGTCAACCAATCCGGTCATCTCTTCGCCCTTCATAATCGGCAAGGCCATTGGCACAACTCGATGACCATATTCTTCTTTCAGAGCTTCCACCGTAGCGAGGAAATCAGCGTTGGGTTCATCCATGCGGTTTACGAAGAACGAAATCGGCATGCTCTCATTACCTGCGTTGCGAACCGCTTTCTCTGCTCCGACGGACAAGCCATCTTTAGCAGACATAACGATCAGCACTGCATCGGTCACGCCCATTCCCAGCATCTGTTCACCAAGGAAATCAAAGTCTCCCGGAGTGTCAACTAGATTGATCTTGTTCTTCTTCCATTCAAAAGCCACCAAACTGGTGTTAATGGAAATTCCGCGACGGATCTCTTCGCTGTCAAAGTCACTGACCGTATTGCCTTCATTAGACTTGCCCATACGGTTGATGACTCCGGCATTAAATAATGCGGCTTCGACAAAAGCAGTTTTGCCGGCGCCGCCATGCCCCATGACGGTGATATTTCGAATATTTTCTCTTGTGAATTTCATTAATAATCTCCCTTGAATTTGTTATTCCTCAGCCATTATACAGTTCCGAGCTGAGACTGACAAGAAGCCCCCATAGCCACAGCTTTATGCTGTGTAAGGCTTCAGTTTTGCTGTAAAATGTCGTAGCACTTTTGCCTGCTCTACTATTTCATAACCAGCGAATTCATCACTTCTTTTCATGACTGCAGCCAGACTCTCGGCTACATAATCGAGATGGGCCTGTGTATAAGTGCGCCGCGGTATGCAGAAGCGTGCCAACTCGAGGTCTGCCTCCAGCTGCTCGCCTGTTTCCGGGTCCGGATCCAGAATGAAGGAACCGATGTCACAGCCGCGGATGCCACCTTCGAGATACAAGGCCACGCAGAGGCTGTGTGCGGGGAAGCGATAATAAGGAATCTGCGGAAACACTTTCTTGGCATCGACAAAAACCGCGTGCCCACCCGTCGGATATTGGATCGGCACACCTAATTCGCGGCAACGATCTCCCAGATATTTCGTCTGACCTACATAACTGCGTAGGAAATCCTCATCAATACCTTCAGTCAAACCTACTGCCATCGCCCCTAGATCTCTACCGCTGAGGCCACCATAAGTGAGGAAGCCCTCATAAGGCACGACACGTCCTTTAATGCCCTTGATCAGTTCAGTGTCTTCACGGACGCCTACAAGTCCACCTATGTTGACGACAGCGTCCTTTTTTGCAGACAAAGTAAAAGCATCACCTTCAGCAAAGATGTCGCGGACGATATCCTTGATCGAGCGATCTTGCTGGCCTTCTTCGCGCTCTTTAATGAAAAAGGCATTCTCTGCAAAGCGTGCCGCATCAATAACAAACGGTATCTGATGTTCGCGTGCGATAGCTGCCGACTCCCTGATATTGGCCAGCGATACCGGCTGCCCGCCTGCGGAATTACAGGTTATCGTCATAACGATACAGCCGACCTTGTCTCTGCCGTATTCCTCGATCAGTTCCCGCAGTTTTTCCGTATCCATATTGCCTTTAAAAGGAGCATAGTTCTGTGTATCCTTGGCCTCCGGGGAAACACAGTTAATAACTTTTGCGCCCGCCAACTGTACGTGTCCGGAAGTGGTATCAAAGTGATAATTAGAAATTGAAACCATGCCCTCTTTCAGCAAAAGGGGAAAGAGCATGTTCTCCGCTGCCCTACCCTGATGAACAGGCTGGATATAGTCATACATGAATATGTCGTGCGCTACTTCCATCAATTGTTCATAACTGCGTGAGCCGGCGTAACTCTCGTCGCCAAGCATAACTGCCGCCCACTGCTGATCGCTCATGGCATTGGTGCCGCTATCAGTCAGCATGTCAATATAGACATCCGAGCTGGCAAGGCTGAACATGTTGTAATTAGCAGCCTTGACCGCTTCCGTCCGCTCTTCATACGTCGTCTGCCTGATTGCCTCAACCATTTTAATCCGGTATGGTTCCGGGATGTACTTTGCCATAAATTCCCCCTCTTTCTGTTCTTATACTGTCTTTATTTTATTAGCCGGTTGTTTCCGCCTATACATTTTCCCTTAAAAAAGCCAGAAGATCGCGATCGACTTCTTCTGCATTAATCTCATTCAGCAATTCGTGCCTGGCACCGGGATATTCCTTCACCTGCACCTTGCTCATGCCGATTTTCTTATATTGAGCTGACAAAGTCGCAATCGCCTGGCCCATACCGCCGACAGGATCATCGCTGCCGCTGGTGAGCAAAACAGGCAGGTCTCGCCGCATCTGTTTGAGATTATCCTCATTATATAGTGTCAGCAGCCCGTCAAACATGTCGATATATGCGCGCACGGTAAACAAAAAGCTGTTGCGCGGCTCGTTGACATACTTATCTACGATCTCGTGATCTCTGCTCAGCCATTCAGATCCCGTTTCCCTCTCCTCTTTAAAGGGCTTGTTGTTTTCCCCTAGTACTAGCTTCTTCATCAATGGGCTGCGATAGCGGGGGCCGCGGAACCTCTCGATCACGCTTGCGAGGAAACGTCCGGACTGGACAGCGATTTTCGGCTGCATACTCGTACCCATGATGATAACGCCTGCCAAGTCCGCTTCCGGGAAGCGATAGATAAACTGTCTGGCGAAAAACGATCCCATCGAGTGCCCTAGCAAAAAGTAGGGAACGTCAGGATACGCTTCGTGCGTCTGCTTGTAGATCTGATAAATGTCCTGCAGAACGAATTCGTTGCCGTTTTTCTCTGCAAAAAAGCCCCAGTCCTCAGTACTCTCCACCGAATCGCCATGACCTAAGTGGTCATTTCCCAGTACGAGCACCCCGGCTTCTGCCATGGCGCGGCCAAAGCGGTCGTAGCGTTCAATGTATTCCACCATGCCATGTGCTACTTGTAAGATGGCCCAAGGCTTTTCCTCAGGCAGCCAGCTCATCACATTGAGCTGTGTCTTCTGATCAGTGGATAGGATTTGCTTAATGTCTCTCTTCATCGTTTTTCCTCATCTCTGCAAGTTCAAGTAAAATATCTACAGCGCTTTGGCGATCTTCAATCTGCATCAGTCGATTGCGATAGTCGGCAGCATTGCGTACGCCGCGTACATACTGGGCGAATTGCGCTCGCATTTCGCGACAGGCAAGCTCTTCACCTAAGAGGTCTATCATTCCGTCCAGATGATTCAGGACTGCCGCGAGCCAGCGCTCAGCGGGAATTTCGGGCACGGAGCCTTCGTTGTGAAATCCCTGCCGAATCTGCTCAAAGATGAAGGGGTTGCCCATGGCTGCCCTCCCGATCTGATACGCATCCGGTTCTGCCATCTTCTGCAGTATGCGAATGTCTTCTGCACTTTTAATGTCACCATTGACGCAGAGTGGCAGGCTACACTTTTCACGTACGGCGGCAAACACGCGCCAATCGGCTGTACCGCCGTAAAATTGTTCGCGGCTGCGGGCATGCACGGTGATAGCGGCAACACCTTCAGCTTCTAAGCGGCGCGCCAGCTCAGGGGCGCTATTGTCGTCATCACTCCAGCCGCTGCGCATTTTAACGCTAACGAATTTATCAAACTTGGCTGCAGCTTCTACAGCAGAGGCCGCTATCGCAGAGGCCAAGTCCGGGTCCTGCATTAGGGCTGCTCCGGCACCGTTGCCGCAGACTTTCTTCACCGGACAGCCCATATTAATATCGATCCACTGGCACTGACCGTAATCAGGATGGCGCAACACGATGTCAATGGCGGCTGCAAAATCCGACGGTTCGTGACCGAAGAGCTGGATCGCGTAGAGTCTTTCTCTCCGATCGGCTTGGAGATAACGTGAGACTTTCTCCATATCCGGATTATAGACAATCCCGCGTGCGCTAATCAGCTCGCTAATGGTAAAGCTGGCTCCCAAATCACTGACTAGTCCGCGAAAAGGCGGCGTGCTAGTTCCGGCCATCGGTGCTAGGCCCAAGAGCAAATCGTCTTCTGCCTCGAATAGAGCTAGGAAAGCTGCGCGTTCCGACTTCATTAAGCCTCCAGAAGATCCAGCAACTCTGTGTAATGCTCAATAATGTCCACCTTGGGTCGCATCTCTTCTGTGATTTCAGCTTCTTCGCGCGGATAAAAACATTCATGGCCGCTGTCATAGAAGACCGGGTGCATTCCTAAGCGGAAAGCCCCATGCAGATCACAGTAAATGTTGTCACCAACATACCAGCAGTCTTCGGGCTCTAGGCCGGCCTGTTTGAAGGCGCTGAGGAAGATCCATTTTTCCGGTTTCCGTAAGATGGTTTCACTGGAAGCAACCACGAATTCAAAATCGTGCTTAAGGTGGCTATCAATGCGTGCTAATACGGCCTCGCTACTGAAAGAAATGTTAGACACTACAGCCGTCCTGATTCCTCTCTCCTTCAATTCGTTTAAGGTTTCCTGTAGATAGGGCATGGGTTCGCCCGGGCAGGCTGAGAACCAGTAGAGCTTTTCACATTCAAGCATAGGTAGATCACAGGAAAGACCAAACATGTCCAATGTGTAGTTTAAAGTCACGTCAAAGCCCACTTCGACTGAGTTGGCAAAAGCCAGTTCACGTAGATCCTCGTACAAGTCATCAGTAAATTCCAAAATTTTATCTATGTCGATGTTTTCTTTGGGGTAGAGATGAGGTGTTAGAGCCTCCAATGCTGCGCGGCGGTCAAAACTCGCCTCATGTAGCAATGTTTGTCCGTAATCGAACAATATCATGCGTGGATTAGTTTTTGTCATAATAATACCTTTCTGATTCTTACGGTCTGCAATACAGTAGTTCCACCTTATAAATTAACATGTATGAACGAATTTTGCTCTTTAATCCTTCAATATTCAAGCTTTCTGCGCCGGCTCTGTCGCTATAAAAGACCTATAGTGTATGATAAAATACATAAGTTCAGGAATTAATGAATCATTAGTCTGCAAGAGACAAAAGAATGGATAAACAGATGAAGAGAACGAAATATTGTGGTCATTTTTCGGAGAGAGATGTAGGGCAAGAAGCGTATGCTTATGGCTGGGTCCAGAGCAAGCGCGATATGGGTGGCGTTATTTTTATCGACTTGGTCGATCGAGAAGGCGTTTTACAGATTGTATTCAATCCCGAAAACACCGATGCCAAAACCTTCGCTCTGGCTGAGCGGGTGCGCAATCAGTCCGTCTTGGAAGTTAAGGGGCAAATGCACCTGCGCGATCCGGAAACGGTCAATCCGAAAATAGCGACGGGAACTGTGGAGCTGCGGGTGAAGCAGGCTACACTTCTGTCTGCTGCCGAGACCCTGCCTTTTGTGCCGGAAGAGTCCGCCCACGTCAGAGACGAACTGCGGCTGCGCTACCGATATTTGGATCTTAGACGCAGCGATCTGCGCAACAATTTGCTGCTGCGCCATCGCGCCAGTTCTTTGATTCATTCTTTCATGGACTCTCAGGGCTTTGTTGAAGTTGAAACACCGGTACTCGGCAAGAGCACACCGGAAGGAGCGCGAGACTATCTTGTGCCCAGCCGCGTGCATCCGGGCAGCTTTTATGCCCTGCCGCAGTCGCCTCAGATATACAAGCAATTATTAATGGTCAGCGGACTTGATCGCTATTACCAGATCGCCCGTTGTTTCCGCGACGAAGATCTGCGCGCTGACCGTCAACCGGAATTTACGCAGCTCGACTTGGAGATGTCCTTCGTAGAAATGGATGACGTCTTAGAACTTCTGGAAGCTCTCATGAAGCATCTTGCTTGGGAACTTAAGGGAGTCAAAATTGAGGGAGCTTTCCCCCGCATGTCTTGGCAGGAAGCGGTAGACAAGTACGGCTCTGACAAGCCGGATCTGCGCTTCGACCTGCCGATAGTAGATATCAGCGATATTGCCGCTAAATCTGACTTCTCCATTTTCCGCCAAGCTCTGAAGAGCGGCGGTGTAGTGCGCGCCATTACAGTCCCGGGCAAGGCAGATTTCCCGCGTTCAACGATTGACGATTTGACGGATTTCGCGATCGCTCAGGGCGCCAAAGGTATGGCGTGGATCGCCTGGCGTGAAAGCGGCGAAGTATACTCCATCTTAGACAAGTACTTCTCCGAAGAGCTGATGCAGGACTTATTGGAGCGCGTGAATGCCCAGCCGGGCGACTTCATCCTCTTCTCCGCCGACCAACTCAATACCGTGCGACGCGTGAGCGGAGCTATCCGCCTCCATCTGGCTGAACTTCTGGGTCTGTGTAATCCGGAAGAATTAAATTTTTCCTTCATCGTCGACTTCCCCATGTTTGAATACAGCGAAGAAGAGAAGCGTTATGTAGCTCAGCACCATCCTTTCACTATGCCGAAAGTTGAGGATCTCCAATATCTGGAGACGGAACCTGAGCGCATGAACTCACAGGCCTACGACCTAGTTCTGAATGGGACCGAACTTGGATCCGGCAGTATTCGTATTCACGACAGAGAACTGCAGGCTCAAGTCTTCCGCCAGTTAGGTCTATCCGACGAGGAAGTGCAGCTGCGCTTCGGCTTTTTGCTAGACGCCTTCCGTTTCGGTACTCCACCGCACGGAGGTTTCGCACTCGGTCTGGATCGCCTAGTCATGTTGCTGGCGAAAGCGCCTTCACTGCGTGAAGTTATCGCCTTCCCCAAACTCAGCAATGCTTCCGATCCGCTCACCGCTGCCCCCGGACCGGTTAATCAAGCTCAACTCGATGACTTACACATTGCTCTTAGCGGTGAAGTTGCCGCCGGACTTTATGCGAGTGCAGGTGAGGCTGCTGCAGCTGCCAGGACTTTCGATCTGGAGCACTTAGAAGCACTTTCCGGCCTCAGGCTTACTCCTTCCGAGACTGCAGTTATGCAAAAAGAAATCGGCCATCTGATCACTTTCGCGGACAAGATGAAGGAACACAATACTGACGACGTCGAGCCCACTCGCTCCATGATTAAGGAGCAAAGAGTTTTCCAGGGTGAAATTCGTGAACCCTCGCTCAGCCAAGAGGAAGCGTTGGCAAATACAGCACTTGCTGAAGATGGCGCTTTCGTTGTGCCTGTCGCTGTAGACGTGGAACAGGAGCTATAAATGATTGCAGATAAAATGACAATATATGAAATTAGTAGTGCCTTGCGGCGCAAGGACTTCTCCGTGCGCGAACTGACCCAGGCTGTGCTCGCTAAATGTGCGGAGCAGGAAGCGGACATTGGCGCCTACATTAGCCTTAATGAAAAAAATGCTTTGCTGGAGGCTGATCGAGTCGACAAATTATTTGCGGAAGGAAAAGAACTGCCGCTTTTGGCAGGCATTCCTGTAGCCGTTAAGGACAACATTGCTGTCCAAGGACTGACCTGTACAACAGGATCGCGTATGTTGGAAACTTTCCGTCCTCCTTACAGCGCTTTTGTCTGGGATAAGCTCAAACAATCTGAAGCTATCCTGATCGGTAAAAGCAATATGGATGAGTTCGGGATGGGTTCTTCCACCGAAACTTCATATTTCAAGACCACGAAAAACCCGCACGATTTGAGCCGCATCCCCGGTGGCAGTTCCGGCGGTTCCGCCGCAGCCGTCGCCAGCGGAGAGGCTATCTACGCCCTCGGTACTGATACAGGTGGTTCGATCAGACAACCGGCTGCCCACTGCGGCATCGTCGGTCTGCGCCCCACATACGGGCTGGTCTCGCGCCGCGGCGTTACTGCCTTGGCCTCATCGATGGATACTATCGGCCCCATGAGCAGAACAGTACGTGACAACGCCATTATTCTTGCCGCCATTGCCGGCCGCGATTCGAAAGACTGTTCCTCAGTCCATCAGGGCTTCACACTGCCGGCAGATCTCTTGGCGAGCAGAACGGATGCACGCCCCCTAGACGGACTCAAGATCGGCCTGCCCCAGGAATACTTTGATCATGAACTAGAGGCAGATTTGCGTAGCAGCCTTGAAGACGCCCTGAAAGTTCTAGAATCTCTGGGAGCGACAATTAAGAAAACGCATGTTAAGACCATCGATGCCGGCCTTTCAGCCTACTATATTCTCCTCTGCGCAGAAGCAGCCTCCAATTTAGGCCGCTTCGACGGCATCCACTATGGATATCGCAGCCCGAATGTTGAAAACCTGGACGACGTCTACCTGAATTCGCGTTCCGAAGCTTTCGGCTACGAGGTTAAGCGCCGGATCCTACTGGGCAACTTCGCGCTTTCCGAAGAATACTATGCGGATTATTTTGAAAGAGCCCAAAAAATCCGCACTTTAGTCATCCGAGAATATGCCGAAATCTTCGAAGACTGCGATCTGATTTTTATGCCCGCAAGCGATACGACTGCCTGGAAAATCGGCAGCTCCCCGGACGATCCCGTCGAGTTGTACCAGCATGACCTGTACACGACTTCGCAAGCTTTAGCCGGACTGCCTGCGCTGACACTGCCCTGTGGCAAGGACTCGCAAGGTCTGCCCATCGGCATGCAGCTAGTTGGTAAAGCATTCAGCGAGGAACTTCTCTATCGGGTCGGAGCAGCTTACGAAGATCAACACAGCCCGGCTTTTGAATTGGCGGAGGTAAAAGTATGAGTATGAAAGATAGTAAATACGAAGCAGTTATCGGCCTAGAAGTACACATCGAGCTGAAGACTAAACACAAGATTTTCTGCGACTGCGAAGTCTCTTTCGGTGATCCACCGAACACCCATGTCTGTCCGGTCTGCCTGGCCATGCCCGGCTCACTTCCCGTTTTGAATCATGAAGTGGTTGACTTTGCCATCTGCGCCGGTCTGTTAACTAACTGTGAGATCGCGCTTTCTTCACGTATCGACCGCAAAAACTACTTCTATCCCGACTTGCCGAAGGCCTATCAACTCTCACAAGCCGACGAGCCGCTCTGCCGCAACGGTTATGTGGATGTAAGCACTGAAGACGGCACATCGAGAATTCGCGTCAATCGCATTCATATCGAGGAGGACGCAGGCAAACTGATTCACACGGACGAGGCTACCTCCTTGATCGATATGAACCGCGGTGGTGTTCCTTTGATCGAGATTGTCTCAGAACCGGATATCCATTCTGCCGATGAAGCAGTCGCCTACTTGCGCAAACTGCGCTCATTAGTGCGCTATACCGGTATTTCAGATGGCCGCATGAATGAAGGCTCGCTGCGTTGCGATGTCAACCTTTCTATTAGGGAAAAGGGCAGCGAAGTTCTGGGAACTAGAGCCGAGATGAAAAACCTCAACTCCTTCAATTACATTGCCCGCGCTATTGAGAGCGAGTTTAGACGCCAAGTCGCCATCGTGGAAGAAGGTGGCACGATCGAGCAGGAAACTCGTCGTTACGATGAGAAAACCGACCAAACCACCGCCATGCGCAGCAAGGAAGACGCTGCCGATTACCGCTACTTCCCTGATCCCGATCTCTGCCGAATTGAAGTGACCCCGGAAGAGATCGCAGAAATCCGCGCTCACATTCCTAAGATGGCTGAAGAGCGGAAACTGGAATACATCGACCAATTTTCTCTCAACGAATATGAGGCCGAGCGCCTGACAGAAGATAAGGTTGTGGCGGACTTTTTCGAAACTGCCGCCAAAAACAGCCGCTACCCTAAAGTTCTCTCAAGCCTGATCATGACGGAGTTGTCGCCTCTCTTTGACGACGACAACGAAGCAGAGCTTCCACTCGCGCCCGAGCGACTGGCAACACTCGCAGACCTTTTGGGTGATGAAAAGATCAACAGCAATACCGGCAAGAAGGTCTTGCGTCTCTTGCTGGAAGAAGACTTTGATCCCGAAAACTATGTCAAAGAGCAAGACCTCATGCAGATTACCGACCGCGCCACTCTGCAATCAATCGTGGAGAGCGCCATCGCGCAAAACCAAAAGGCGGTCGAGGATTATCGCAATGGCAAGGAGGCCGCTATCAAGGCCATCATCGGTCGCGTGATGCGAGAAACCTCCGGACGAGCCTATCCCCTGCTGGTCGAAGAAATGATCCTCGAAGAAATCAAAGAAGACTAGTCAATAAATAACACGACCGTTGTAAAAGGGCTCCTCTCAAGAGAAGCCCTTTATTGTTGCTTGCAATCTATCTTTTCTTAAATGTTTTCACTAGCTAGAATTTTCTCATACGATTCGTCGCTGATCGTCTTCAGCAAGGCTACTGCTAGTTCTATGGTTTTTTCCAGATCATGCATTTTGGCTATGCCGTAGGGTGTATGGATATAGCGCACCGGAACGCCTAGAACAATAGTCGGTATGCCGGCTGCCATCTTGTGGATCACGCCGCCATTGGTGCCGCCACCGGAGCGCACGGCTTCTTGAACCGGGATCTCTTTTTCAGCCGCCAGATCGAGTGCATAACGTTGAAAACCCGGATGCGTAATCATGGAACGATCCATGTGACGCAGCATAGGGCCCTCCCCCAGTACCGTCTGCTGACTGTCCGGGCTGCCGAAGGTGTCGTCCGCCGGAGTGCCTTCAAACACGATCGCCAAGTCCGGGCTGATCATGCGCGTAGCAACTTCGGCCCCACGCCCACCAACTTCCTCTTGCGTGCTGAGACTGGCGATCACGTCGCAGGCCAATTCTTCCGTTGCCAGTCTGCTCACAGTCTCCACCAAGGCAGTACAGCCGAGACGACAGTCAAAGGCTTTGCCGATCAGAACATCGTTTTCAATATCGAAAAAGAGATCTACATCAGGTACAACCGGAGCGGCAACACGGATCTTAAACTTATCACGCAGCTCTTCAGCAGAACGTGCACCGACATCAAGTTGAATCGCAGAAAAATCAACCGGTTTTGAGCGTTCGGCTTCACTCATATAATGCGGGGGTTTACTCGTGGCCAAAGCAGGAATCCACTCACCCTCAGAGTTGCGGACCCGGAAACGATGCGAAGGTACATTCGAAGTCACCCAGGAACCCAGCGGCAAGATGCGCAACAAGCCTTGCGGGCTCACCGACTGGACAATAAGGCCAACCTCATCTAAGTGCGCGTCTAGTTGGACCAGCACGCGATCGTGCTTATTTCCTTCTCGTTCCAGATAAACATTCTGCAAGTTATCTAGATAAGTCTCTCCGAACGGCTGTAAGATTTCCCCCGCAGTCTGTGCTAACTCATGTTCGAAACCTGCCGGGCCATTAGCCTCAGAAAATATGCGCACAGTATCAACTAATTTCGCTCTCAATTCTTTACTTGTCACTTGTGATCCTCCCTTACATTTACGAATGGATTTATTGTCATACTAACATTAGACTTAGCGTTAAAAAAAGCCGCAATCTGTTGACTGCGGCTTTACTTAGCAAATTATCTTGTGTTTAGTCTAAATCGATGGTAATTTTCCCGTCGATGAAATCTTGAACTATTTGCTCCATAGCATCTTTGACGTCCTGATCGACATCGCTATACCACTCATCAATATAGATAACGCCTTGAGCGGCTCCCATCGGCAGAACTTCCTCAGGAAGATCATTGTCAAGGAAAGACTGATAAGCAGCCTCATAGGCAACTGAGGTATCTTTGATGATTGAAGTTACGGCCATTGTCGGTGCCACGTCGTTCTGGTTAGCACCTGAACCGATACCGAAAACTCCTTCTTCCTCAGCAGCTTCCATTACACCAAGAGATGATTGGTCCGCCATAGGAGAAAGAACATCAACACCACGGCCGACAAAAGCTTTTGCCAGTTCTTTGGCAGCCTGAACGTCATCCATGGAGTTTGTGTTTTCAACAATAACTTCGACATCGGAATTCACGTAAGCGACGCCTTGTTCGAAACCCTTAGCTCCGTTAATGATTGGATTGATCGGCAAGCCACCGATGAAACCTACAGTATTAGACTCAGTGATATAAGCAGACAACGCGCCCATCAAGAAGCCCTGTTCAGCATCTTGAATCGCGAAAGAGCGGGCGTTCTCAGCCGTTACGTCTGAGTTGATTAAGAAGAACATCACATCCGGATAATCAGCCAACAAGCGCTGAGTTTCATCAGCATAGCTGTTGGTAGCCAGAAAAATGATATTGTAATCATTCTG
>DIRG01000004.1:1855-9442 GCA_002427475.1 Mageeibacillus sp. UBA5442 | reverse complement strand
GATAGTACTTCCATTCTGCTCTAAGGAATTCACCTGAGAGCCGAAGTAAGAAAGGCTGTATTCCACCAGTAAGAACTGATCAGTGAATCCTTCCGGCAAGGTGAACATCATACTATCAAAACCCTGGGCCAGTTTCTCCAAATTTGAAACTTTGTAGGGATTAAACTCCAGCTGCACTCCGCCATCTGAAGCAGGAATATATACAGGCGACAAATCCAAAAGAGAGTCGTGGTAGTCGTCCAGATACTCCTCACCCAAGTAATCAGAGTAATCTGAAAACCACTCTTCATTACTTTCATCTTCTTGAAGCTCCGGATCCGCAGTGTCGGGATCGATATTTTTCAAAGGAGCCAGAGAGTCGAGCATATTGTCAGGCACAATACCTTGTATTGATTTGATCCGTTGAATGCCCTCATCAATCAAACCTGCGGTGGCGCGCACACTCATATGGCGTGCAATAGCGTCCATCAAGTGCTCATTATGATAAAGGCTATTGTCCAATTCAAATCTTTGCTCATAAGTATCCGGCAGTAAATAATCTGACGCTGTCTGCTGCACATCCTTTTCACTTAGAGCAAAAAGCCCAAAATCGCGATAGAGCTCCCGATCAAAAGAGGCGAGAGCTGAATCCGCACTCTGTCTGGCGGCACGCACCGCATCCAGATCCTCACGCGTTCGGCTGCTCCCTACTAAAAGCGCCATCATCAAGAGCATGATAGCCGGCAGCATCAGGCAACAAGCTAACGTGAGACTGCCGGCTTGGCGGAATTTGTCGCGTCTAGCTTCTGTGAGCACAGACTTCACCCCCTCGTCAATAGTTGCGGAAGAAACGTGTTATGTCGTGAGTAAGAGAAAGCAATTCAACCATACGCTGCGGAGAACCTTCGCTTTGTGGAAGATCATGCTCTCCGTAATGGTAATACCCTTGGCTATAAAAACTCTCCTCCTCTTGAACTGCCGCATTGCTTCTTCCCAGCAAGTCTGCCCCGGTATGCAGCTCTGTTGCTACCGGCAGGGACAGCCCCAGAGAGTGTACAAGAATGTAAAAAGCTGTTGACGCCGCTACAGCCGACTCCAAAGTAAAAGCCATTGTAGGCACCTCCTTTTATATACATTCTTACTTTTTGGGCAGAAAAAAACCCTGCAATTTAAAGGCGCAGGGCTTCAATAGATAGCAAATTGTCGCTTTATACTTTTCTCAAAAAACTTCTAGCCGGATCTCAGGCACTATTTTCATTGCCCGATGAGAGATTCTGCAAAAATCCACACAGAAGAATTTAGAAGTTCGCCCGCAGTCACAGTAGCACCGTGGCCGGAGCAAACGGGAACGCTTGCAGGCAGTTCCTTCAGGAGACTGCGCAAAAATTGCAACGATGAATACATTCGATCCGAATCGCCGCTGGCCAGATCGGTACGGCCGAAGGAATCGTCAAACAATGTGTCGCCCGTAATCAGAGCCAAGACCTCTGCTTCCTCTTCTTCGTCGCGCTGACGTAGAATCTGAAAACACATCGATCCCTGAGTGTGACCTGGAGTATTGAAACATTTCAACTTCAGTTCTGAGTCGAGAACAATAATCTCGCCGTCTTGCAGATAGCGATCCGCTTCCGGATAACTTGTAGGCTGCCCGAACATGAAAGATGCGTTAGCCATGGGGTCTGAGAGAAGTTCTTTTTCCTGCTCAGCAGCCCAAAACGGAATAGAATTTCTTTCCTTCCAGGCACTTACTGCTGCCACGTGATCATAGTGTCCGTGAGTAGCGATAAGGAGCGTGACATCATCTGCTTCGGGAACTTTCTCCGGCGGAACGGCAGGATCAAAAAGAACGCTGCCTTTCTCAGTTTGTAGAAGGTAGGCATTGGCGTGGCGGAACGCTTCCGGAATGCGTTTCAGCTCAGGCAGTATTTGGTATCTGGACATACGACGCCTCTTAACGTAAGAGCTCGCGCCAGTCAAGATCTCCGCGACTTATGGCCAAGACCAAGATTTCCGCTGTTGCTGAATTAGTAGCAAAAGGTATGCTGTTCGTGTCGCAAGCACGGAATAAATCAATCAAGGGTTCGGTTATAGGACCTTCAGGATCACGTAAATAAAGCAAGGCATCTATTTCGTTATAGCGCGCACTGGCAGCTAGTTGACTTTTTGTACTAGTTTCTTCTGTCGGGTATGGCAAAACATCTAGGGTAGTCGCACCCCTGATGAGATGTGCAGTGTTCAGCGGTGATATCAAATCATGCTGACTCAAAATTTGCTGATAAGCAATACAGAAGTTAACCAGTAACTCAGTCCTTGAAATGTCGGCCATCAAAACAATATTCATATTTTTTCTTAAGGCGCGTTTTAATAAAATTAACGCGCACTCTACCTCCCCATTTTTCTAGCCCGGAATTCTTCGCATTATTATAAACGAAGTTCGCTGAGCACTCAATAAGTACACTATACAATATATTTGTGCACTTAGCATATACTTATTTTTCAATTATAGCATTATTTAAACTAAAAGTCACCAAATCCTTCAGTTAATCGTGCAGATTCATCATCATAAAGTCCCATATAGTCGTGTGTGGGCGTATGTCCAAAGTATTCACAGAGGATTCGATACGCGATATCTGCAGTCTGATCACCGTATGAAGAATCTTCCAAAATACTACTTACAACAATTTGCGGATCATCGGCCGGAGCAAAAGCAACGAAAACAGCGTTGGTATATATGTTTCCGTCCCTTCCAACTATCTCAGCAGTACCGGTTTTCGCCGCAACTGAAACCGGAAAATCCTTGAACAACTCAGCAGTCCGCCCCTGATCCCAAGTCGTTAAATTTGTCATTCCTTGAACGATTATGCTACGTCCGGCCGGATCTAAATTCAAAGGAATACGTTCAATTTGCTCGGGCAGCAAGACAGTACCGTCTTCCGCAACAACCTCTTTAATAAAATGCGGCGTTACTAAATAATCGGTGGCAATACCGCCGATGGCCCGTGCCATCTGTAACATAGTATACGAATTATAGAACTGACCGATTGAGGTTTGAGCCGTATCAGCCACAAACCAGATCTGGTCCGCCGGGTTCGGATTGAGCTCTTGTTTCAAAGCTCGGCTCGGGCGTATACCTATATTTTCGTTAGGAATGTCCAGCTCAACGCTTTCACCCAGGCCCAACTTTTCCGACATTTCAGTGATTGCATCAATGCCGACATCAACACCTAATTGATAAAAATACAGGTTGCATGATGTCATCAATCCTGCCTGCAGATTCAATTCTCCATGACCGGTATACGGCTGCTGGAGACAGCGCCAAGTTAAGCCGCCGATTTCCTCATGTCCGTTGCATCTATATACAGTATCATAAGATGAAATTGTTCCTGACTCAAAAGCTGCCATGGCAGTGATCGGTTTATAAGTCGACCCGGGGGCGTACGGTTGCGAAATACCGCGATTGAGAAGCGGCAAAGTATCCGTGTCGGTCAGCAATTTTTGCACTCGGGCAGCGGCCAGTGGGTCATTGTATTGATCAACAAAATCAGAGACACGATAATCCGGATAATTTGCATTAACCAACACAGCACCTGTTTTTGCATCTAGCGCAATAACACTGCCGGCTGGTGCACTCATCACTCTGTCTCCGCGCTCAAAGCCACGTAGTTCTCTCAGTTTGCGCTCAAGATTATCTCTGGCCACACGTTGCAAGTTAATATCCAAAGTCAATCTGACTTCATTGCCCGCTTGCGGTATTTTCCCCACTGAGCCGGGGAAAGCAACAGGGTTACCTGTTTCCGGATCTCTCCACGTTTCCACCGTGTGCGAGCCATCTGTTCCACGCAAATAACGTTCGGCCGCCTGCTCGACACCTGTTTTGCCCAGAACATCATTTATACTGTAACCTTCATCCGCCAGAGCATCGTATTCAGAAGAAGAAATACGGCCGACATAGCCAAGGGCGTGCGACACAATATCACTATCGCTGGTATAGCGGCGCAAGAATCTTTGGCTAATGGTAATGCCGGGAAAACGGAAATTTTGCTCATTCAGTAAACTGATCAGGGAATTAGGAACGTTATCCGCCAGCAGAATCGGTTGCCTGATTTGGAAGTTCCAATTATTTTTCAAAATCAGATAACGTAGTTCCATAATCTGAAAGGCCTCGAAATCTGAATACAGTCTGTTCCCTTCTTCCACAACGGGCTCAATTTTAAAAAAGTCATAGAGCAAAAAATCAAACAATTCGCGCGGGCTCTGTTTAACCAGCCTTTGTCTCTCCCGCAGATTGGAAGCTTCCTCCTGAGTGAAGAGGTTAAAGGTATCGTCATCCGTTTGGAAGGCTTCGATCTCCTCCCAAGGACGTTTGAAAACGAAATTCTCTACACTGAGAGCTCCGTTCTCGTATGCTGTGCGATCCGCCTGAGAAACATCCAAGTAATTACTGAATTCGCTCTCCGACACCACATCGTTCTCTTCAAACAAGCGTGCCAAATCGAGCAGCATGCGATTAAAAGCCGCATTATCCATGCCCACATTTACAATTGAAATAGTATTAATACTATCACTCACCGCCAAGGGAACTCCGTTGCGGTCAACGATATCACCCCTAGGTGCAGACAAGCTCAGCTCGCTGCTATTCCCTCTCGATTCCAGAGCAGTATGTGTAGTCTGACCGAAAAGCTGTAAGTTGGCAGTACGTAGCAGCATCAAAACAAAAATCATGAAAAGCAGGACAATCATAAAGGCATAGCGATTTGATAGAAATTTGCGCAGGAAAGAATTCTGCGAGCGTCGCGGCCGCTGCAAGCGAGAGAAGCGTCTTTGCTGTTTAACGTCTTCCTTCTCCAAGGTATTCTTGTTTGTAAGCGGATTCACGATCATATCCCTCTACTAATACCTGACTTTTCTCTTTTTTTCTTGTGATAAAAACCTAGCCATAGGAAAAACAATATTAGCACAGCTGCAAACATATTTGCCAACAACACGTAAGGTAATCTCTCAGCTGAGCTGCGCAATATTAAAGCGAAACTCCGAGGGAGACTGCGGTCCAAAGGGAAAAAGTAGGAAAGCATAAGCATGAGCAATTCGTGACTTAAAGTAAGAGCCGGCCAAGCAAGTAAGAAACGTCGCCAAAAAACCCGCTTAGTATCGCTAAACAAAAGTCCCGCGATCAAACCGATAATCATCCCTTCCAACATGCCCAAACCATAGAGCCTGCCACCCAAGTAGTCTCGCAGAAAACCGGCAATAAGACCCATAGCGAACCCTTCTCTACCGCCGCGCGTCAAACCTATGATTAGGGGCAAAAAGAGAAGAAAATCGGGAGCAGGAAATCGCGTCCATAGGCCGGGATCTACTTGTATGCTTGCCAAGATGAAGAGCAATAAAGCATAGACAAACACTCGTTGCCACAAAGGAAGAGATCTGGAAATACTCGGCATCAGATCACCCTTCCACATCCGACGGGAGCGCATGATCCAGCAGAACGAACACATAATTGAGCTCTTCCACTTGAGCGATAGGTTCAATCAAAGCTTGCAGAGCATTGGATTGGCTATCAGTAAAAACCTCAAGCACTGTACCGATGGCGATGCCCTCCGGATAAAGACCACCGTCGCCTGAGCTGACGATCACATCACCCACGCGCAGCGGAGTCCCTTCCGCTATCTGATCCGCCAGACATAAGCCTTGATCCTTATACTCGAGCGAGCCTCTTACGCGGAAATTTGCACCGGAAGAAGCTGCGACTTTGGAACTAATGGAGAAGCTTTCATGCAATAAGGGCACCACGCGAGAAGATCCCAACTCACTGGAATAGAGCCGTCCGACAAGTGCCTGCTGATTGTCAAGAACCGGATAGGAGCGATCAGACGTCACCTGAATACCATCTTCACGGCCCAAATTGATACGGAAAAGATCGAACATGGGGCCAATAGAACGATTTATCACAATGCCGCCGAGGATCTCATAATCTTCAAAGCGGCTTTTTAAGTTCAAAGCATTTTCGAGCTCGTCATAGGCTTTGACCTTTTCTTCATTGGTCCTGACCTGCTGTCGCAAATCGAAATTGTCTTGCTCTAGCTGAGCAATCTCTTCCTTCAGATCCTTATTCTCGCTGACAGCAGAGAAAAAGCCCCCTACTGAATCTACACCCGACTGGAAAAACGAAATCATGGGATCAAAGACGCGACCGAAAAAATCAGCTACAACCGTCCGGCTGGAACCCGGTAGCGCTGTAAGAATGGCCGTAGCCAGTAAAGCCACACTAACCAAAACAATTATTATTGTACGCGGAGCTTTTCTTTTCATCGTCCCGACGTCCTTGATCTATGTAAAATATTATCTAAAAACACTCAAATTAGTTTAGCACATTAGAGGCCAAAGCGAAGCAAGCAGCTCAAGGGAAAGGCTTTCATTCACCCTAAATCACATCAGCCCCAAAGCGCGCAAACTGTGACATCCCTCAGCCCCCACAACTATGTGGTCGAGCACTTGTACGCCCATCATTTGGCCGATTTCGCTTAATCGTTGCGTCGATACACGATCCGCTTCGCTGGGAAGAGCATCTCCACTAGGATGATTATGCACGAGCACGACCGCTGCCGCATTCGCCTTCACCGCCTCGCGGAAAATATCCCGCGGCTGGATCACGGAAGCCGACAGTCCGCCGCTGGAGATGAGAACATGTCGAATAACTCGATTTCTCGTATCCAACATTATTATGTAAAACTTCTCCCGCGGCTGAAAGCGCAGCTGTGATTCAATATAGGAAAAAAGGTCATTAGGACCGTGGACTTTATGTCGTTTACGACCTGCCCTCTGAGCTGAGGCACGTTGTCCCAGCTCTAGAGCAGCCATAATATTCAGAGACTTTACTCTACCAATCCCGGAAATTGAGCGCAGTTCTTCCAAGCTCAGCTCGAAGAGCCCATCCAGATTATTCGCCTCTAGCAGAACCTTATGCGCCAAGTCTACTGCCGTAACCCCCCGTTGGCCTGACTGCAAGATAATGGCCAGGAGTTCAGCATCGCTCAGAGCAGAGATACCTAATTTTTCGGCCTTTTCGTAGGGTCGCTCCGTTTCGGGAATCTCTTTCATCGTTAATAGATCTTTACTCATACACATCAATCCTTTCTCTAAAAAAGCATGTTCACAAACATGCTTGCTTTCTTCTTAATTAATTGATGAAAAATGAGTTGATCGGGGCTGAAATTAAGACTTCTTTGCCGTTTTTCTATTCAAACTACTCAATTGAATTATGAGAACGAGCAGAGCATCGCGATCCTGCATCTCACCGGTCTTAATCAGGAGATCACAGTGGAAACAGGCTTCCACCATAGCTTCGAGCTGTTCCAGAGAAAATGAACGCGCCTGCTGTAACAGTTTATTCGCATAATAGCTGCTCGTTGTAACTCCACTTTGAATAATCGCAGAGCTATTCTTCAATTCTTTGGCGATCAGTAGTCGCCGCGAAAGGTTGGAGATCATGGCCAAAATACCTAGAGGAGCTTCACGACGGTCGAGCAAGCGATCCAGGTAATCCAGCGCGCTATCGACATTACCGGCAGCCAAAGCATCGGTCAAGTCGAAAATCCTACCACTTAGGTC
>DIRG01000004.1:1305-1502 GCA_002427475.1 Mageeibacillus sp. UBA5442 | reverse complement strand
GCACTAATCCATTTCAAAAGCTCACTCTCACCCTGGCGATCCAAACGCACGACTGCCCCATCCTGTTCCTCGATAAAGCGCAGCAATTTATGATCGAGCCTGACTGCTCTGTCCTCGCTGTCCTGGCGTTCCTCGAAGAGCAAAACGGTCCCCTCACCCACATGTTCGACGATCTTGCTCCACTCGGCTAAGGCATC
>DIRG01000004.1:0-981 GCA_002427475.1 Mageeibacillus sp. UBA5442 | reverse complement strand
GGAGCTAAAGCTTGAGCATAGATTTTGTCTCGCAAGTAGCTGATCAAATATTCCTCGTGCCCCAGCAAAACATATATTTTGCGCAGAGGCTCCGCATCCAATTCTTTGCTCAAAGCTGCATATGTCAATTTTTTCTTCTTTACTGCCATAACACTATCCTACTATCTGCCTCAGAAAGCCGCAAGAAGAAGGCGTGTTTTTCATCCAAGCTGACGGTGCGGACAGCATGCTCTTGCAGCCGTTTCAGCGTGTCGGGATGTGGATGGTTATATAAATTGTTAGCGCCTACCGGTATTATCGCCCAACGTGCCTTAATCTGCTCCAAAAAGCTGTCATTAGTAGTCATTCCAGAACCGTGATGAGCGACATGTAAGTAGTCCACAGACCGCAGTTGCTGCGAACGAACAAGGCGTTCTTCTGTTTCCCGGGTCATATCGCCGGTAAAAAGAAAACTGTGCCGGTAGTAATCGAGATAAAAAGCAAGTGAGGAGTCATTAAGGTCATCCCCGCGGCCCAAATCCTCCAAGTTTGGCGCAATAAAAGAGAAGTTTAAGCCGTCCATGCTCAGACTATCATCGGAGATAACATAATTAACACTGAGCCCCTTCTTGGCAGCACAGAACAACAAATAATCCATCCAGTCCACCTCATTTTGCTCAAAAGGATTGCTGCCTAAATCCGGGACGTCGAGATCTCCTTGAGTTTCCACAACTTGCGCCTCCTTAGCCTGAGGCGGTTGCGGCAGCACTAAGCAATCGATACGCCCCAGACTCATCAATTCGAGCGCACCCAAGACATGATCTGCGTGTCCGTGAGTAAGTACGGCTAGATCCACGTGATCCCGCCCTTGCGAGCGCAATGCCGGTAAAATACGCTGATAGCCCATTCCTGCATCTCCGCCATCAATCAGAATCGTCTTCTCCTTAGTCAGGAGCAAGGTCGCATCGCCTTGCCCCACATCCAAAAAGAGGATATCTATGT
>DIRG01000067.1 GCA_002427475.1 Mageeibacillus sp. UBA5442 | reverse complement strand
AGTTCAAGCATTGCGTTGGGTGAAACCAGCGACCGGTACCTGCGAAGCAAATAACCGTTGACGTTTTGAAAGTTAAAGGAGGCGCTTGACACTGGGCTGTCCTTTGTGTGATTGATATTCCCGTCAATAAGCGTCTCAGAAATATCCGTCGGCAGCATATACATCACAAAGCGGTGTTCCGTGCCAGCGCTCCAAAAGCCAAAGGCTCCGTAGTGTGCGATCTTTTTCAAACTGGGATAAGCAATATTTTCATCTGGAGACATCCGTCCTTTGGTTTCCCAACTTAAATCGCTATACAGTCCAAGTTCAGGAAACGAAACGATTCCTTTAACCAGACCGCTGTCATCCACGTAAAGGATACGAAAGCCGTTATCCATCATGTGAACTACCTGCGGGGAGTGGCCGCTGCCTATCGATTCGTTATACTCAAAGGTGAGAATCATAGGCATCAGCCCCTTTCAAACTGAACAGCAAATGAAAAATCAAGCACCCAGTTTTCGTTCTTAATAGGTCTGTCAATCGCACAGTCCATCTCTATTGATGCGCCTTCTGCTGGCGGTATGGCGAAACTAAGACCAGGCGTTATATATCCAAATAAAATGTTTGGATTAGTACCTGCCCCATAACCAGCATAAAAGCTTGAAGTAAGGCGAAAATAGCGTGCTGTTATAACCGGATCAAACCACAAGTTGGCTTCTATGCTATAGCCCGAGAGAGCTTGGCTGGTGAATGCATTTGACCAGTTTTCTCCATCCAACGAATAGTCAAATGTTATAACAGTGGTCGGCGAACCCGTTGATGAAAAGTTTTGGCTAAAAGTGCCAGCAGGAATGATTAATCGATTGACAGTAATCGCCGAACCAAAATCCAAATAGATAGGATTCGCGCTGTTTACGCCAACACTTGGACTTGAATATACTGCATTCCATTTGAAAAACGAGTATCTGTTATAGCTTGTTGTACTATATCCACCTGAAAAAATATAATTTCGTGGATCAGTGCTAATGAACAACTCAGGATACTCAGCGGCATTGTTGTTGTAATCGAGGGTATAGTCCACATCTCGGGTCATTAATACTCCGTTTACCCGGACAGCCTCGGAGCCGGGGACTATTTTTGGTATGGGGCAAGTGAATTTTGTGCTGCTTCCGTTTCCTACAGCTACCGGAAGGTTGGATAAGGTAATCTGAGGAAAAATATCAGGATTTGGCAAGAGCCAGGCCGCTATCGTGGGAGAACCAATAGAACTTATCATGTGCGAATTGGCTTCACTGTAATTCCATCTGGTGACAGGAATTTGCCATTTTCGGTTAGCCAGATCGGAAGTTGGAGTGATACTGGATTTGCCCGAGATAGAATTGTTCGCCAGATCATCGGCCGTGTCCAGCGAATTGTGCGCCCCAAGCGCCAGAGTTAAAGTCGTATAGGAATCTTCCAGCACCGCCGGTATAATCGCGTTGTTATTGGGTGTGGGGAGCACATAAACGCCCGACACAGCTTCACCGATGGTTAGATAAAAGGTCGCGTAGATGGTCAGCACATCGGTATCCGTTTTTTCAATGGCTATCTGATTACCTTCGCTGTCTTTGAGCATCGAATGCGTGACTGCACTGCCGCTGGAGGCGCCGTACCCAAAGCCTACCTCAGTGATACGGGCTCCCACGTATTCTGAGGGTGAAAGAACGATTTTTCTTCTGGTATAACTGGTTGGATACGCTTTTACTGTCTCAACGACAGAATTGCTCTTCGCTCCGAGAAAGGTAAACATAGAGGTTCTATTAACTGTAGGGTTTCCTTCTCCGGTTCCCAGGTGGATGTATCCAATCTTCGATGCGCGTCCGATGAGTCTGTTGAAGTATTGGTCAAGTACAATATTATAGGATGTGACGCGCTGCTTTATCTCGCCCGTCCTGGCATCAGCCACCTCGATATCAAAGCGGTTGTGTACCACAGGCCGTATGATGTTCTCCATATATTGTTTCCTCCTTTAAATTGGCACCGGGCCGACCTGTGTGGCCGCTAAAGTGCAGGAATATGAAATATTGATTGAGGACTGTTCCTCATACTCATTATGAGAGTAGTAAACTTGTTTGTTTATTAATGTTCCGGCTAACGGTGCAGCAGTGATTGTTGAATCATCCGCATAGACAGGCTCCGGCGGAAATACCGCTGTGAAAGCAGGAACCAGAAGCCAGCTTGTTTCCGTGGAATGAAAGCGTAAGCTGCTGTAGTTGTTCAAGATAATCTGCACCCGCTGCCGAAAGGAAACCGGTTTGTCTGCTGTAATGCGAAGTACATTTCCCTCAATTACAACAGATACCGCGACCGGAGCCGACCCGATTGAAACATCAGGCACAATGGATATGAAGCCAGCCAGTGGCAGTCGCTCCTGCATTTCGTGGCTGCAGGCAATCACATACTCCGTATCGCTGGTTCTATCAGTCGATAGAACTTCAAAAACCGGATACTCTTTGCATGAGCCAACGTAACAATCCAACTGCGGAATGCATGAGCGAGTATTATTGGCCTCATCACCATAAGCGTTTATATACCGTATTGACGTTACACTTAGATAACAGTTCTCTACAATCTGTCCGTAAACGCTTTCCGGACGGACGCTTTGACCTGCGTAATTGCGCCCGGAAAGAACATATCGGAAACCGCCGGAATTTTCGCAGATAAAGCCCACTCGGAAGTCGTTCGTCCGGAAAACACTCAGAGTTTCATTTCCGCTGCCGAGCTCACTGATCTGACGTTCGGTCTCCCATACTAACTCTCCGCTTTCCTGCAGGCATAAGGCTCGGTAGTATACGGCTCCGCTTCTTAGATAGCCGATGATCAAACCCTGATCCAGTAACGGCTCATCTGTGGACTGCCACGCACGGCAAGCGGATATCTGTGAAACGCCTTCTGCCAGTGGGATTCGGGTATCCGCATCGTTCCATTTCTGCACATACAGAGTGCCTCCGTTGACAAAGAAAATATAGGGCGTCAGTTCAGTCCTAAGATAATACCATTGTTTTGAAGGGTCGAGTTCCCAGACTCCGTTAAATTCAATGGCGACCTCCGAAGCCTCGCCCAGAGACCACACATAGTTCCATGGATTCTCCATGTACGCAGGAAAACGGCGATCATATATTGTTGCAATACCGTTATCGACGCAGATGGCGTAAGCGAGGGAAGGCTCCTTTTCTCCGCTTAGCTGACGGATAGCCACATCGCCAAGGTCTGCCGGAATATCTTTATGAATGAGCTCTGACAAGAGGGTGTTTGTTGTAGACTGTGTTGCTATTACACGAAGTCTCGGTGCGGAACCCGCATCCTTAACCTGCGTGTTTTGCAGCAGTTTTTGGCGCAGTTCGGCAGGCAGTATTTTCATACGACCGCCTCCTTTGCTAGGAGCAGAGTGGCTTTATACCAGTCTCCGGCTAACCGTTCAGAAAAGGAAAGCTCGATGATTCGACCATAGTAGAGTCCATGCTTAACCGAAACCTCAAGCAGTGCGGCGGTGTCTTCCGCGTTTTGGAGCAGGGCTTTACCGGCCCTGTCCACATAGGCTGAAACAGTATAGGACACATTCGGCTCACCGATGCGCTGAATATATACGCTACCATTCAAAAGCTGCTGAGTGGTCCGAATTACCTCCTGCTTCACCTCAAGGCTGACAAAGTGGGTGATGCAAACTCCAGTGGTTCCATTTGTTATATATGCCATCAGACACGCACCTCCCGTCTCAATTCGCCCATGATGATATCCACAACTCCGGAAAGCGCACCGCTGTCGGTTACACCTTCCACCCGAATGGTGCCGGTGTGCTCCATCAGCTGCCGCACAATGTTTCCTGCAGATGTATCCCGCACCGTCCTGCGGATATCGGCATCTAAATCAAAGTCGGTGGGAATCGCACCGGCTATATCTTTTTCAACACCTCTCATGGCATCTGTAAAACCCATACCGATACCGAGGCCCATGTTTTCACCGATACCGGCAAATACAGTTGAGGGCGAGTGGATACCCAGCAGACTTTTTGCGCCGTCTACAATACCGGAGAAAAACCCGGAGACTTTGTCCGCTATCCAGGAACCGAGGGATTTGATACCTTCCCATAGTCCCGTGACGATGTTTTTACCGATTTCAAACACAGCCCCAACTGCCTTGCCGAGGCCGGTCACGATAGCCGCGACGATTTCCGGCAGTCTCGCCACAAGCTGCGGTATGGCTTTTATTAGCCCGACCGCAAGCTGTATGATAAGTTCAATGCCCATCTCAATGATGAGGGGCAAGTTGTCGGTAATAAAGTCAATGATAGTCATGATGATTTCGGGCAGAGCGTCAATCAGTTCCGGCAGAGCGTTCAGCAAACCTTCCGCAAGCCCCTGTATAATGGCAAAGGCCGCTTCAAGGATCTGATCCATGCTGTCCAAAAGACCCTGAACGATGGTGATAATCGCCTCAACCGCCGCAGGAATCAATTCCGGCAAAGCGGAACCAAGTCCCATAACGAGTGCGGTGATTAGCTGTACAGCCGCATCAATGAGCAAGGGCAGATTATCAATTAATGCGGCTACAATAGTGAGCACCGCATCAACGGCTGCGGGGATGAGCTCAGGCAAAAGACTGAGCAGTGTTTCAAGCACCTGCGTAAACAGGTCGACCACGGTGGAGAGGAGCGTCGGCAGCAAGTCCCCAATTGCCCTGAGTATGCCATTGAGGGCAGGCGGCAGAGCCTTGACGATATTCTCAATGACAGGCACGATGTTATCCACCACGTGTCCGAATGCCTCGACTACATTGCCGACTAACATTTCAATGTCTGCATCGGCGTTTCCGAGTCCGGCCATCAGATTGTCGATAGCCGACTGCATACCGGCCATAGAACCGCTTATGGTTTCAGTGGCTTCCTTTGCCGTCGTCCCGGTGATGCCCATTTCTGTTTGAATTACATGAATTGCTTCAGTCAGATCCGAGAAAGATGACAGGTCATATTTGATTCCGGAGATTTTCTCGGCATCGGCGAGAAGCCGCTCCATCTCAGACTTGGTGCCGCCATAGCCAAGCTTCAGATTGTCGAGCATCGTATAGTTTTGCTTGGCAAAACCCTGGTAGGCCGTTTGAATGGCGGACAGATCCGTACCCATTTTATTTGCATTGTCCGCCATATCTGTGATGGCCATATCAGCAACTTCAGCAGCTTTTGCTGTGTCGCCGCCGAGTGATTGGATCAGGCTTGCGGAGAAACCCGTGACCGTTTCCATATACTTGTTTGCCGACATTCCGGCTGTTTTAAAGGCATTCGCAGCATAGTTCTGCACTGTCTGTGATGCATCACCAAAGAGGGTGTCTACACCGCCAACCAGCTGTTCAAAGTCAGCGTATGCCGAAATGACTTCTTTGCCGAGTTTAACTGCGGCTGCTCCGGCGGCAAGAGCAACAGCGCCCATTGCCGCACCGACACCTTTTAATACGCTGCCCAGCTTTTCAAATTTACCGCCGGAACTTTCTGCTTCATCTCCAGACTCTTTCAGTTCGTCACCAAGGTCATCAGCGGCATCTGCCGAATTGTCCAGTTCTCGCTCCATACCATTGAGTTCGGCTTTGGCATTGTTTAGCTGTATAGCCCAGTTCTGAGTACGGCGGTCATTTTCGCCGAAGCTGTCGGCGGCATTTTTCAAGGCGGATTCGAGGGTGGCGATTTTGTCTTTCTGAGCATCAATTGCCTTGTTCAGAACCTCATTCCGTGCTGCAACCGCCGCTACAGACTTATCCTGCTTGTCAAATTCGGAGGAGACGAGCTTCATCTCACTGCCAAGAACCTTGAAAGTCTGGTTGATGTCAGAGAGCGCTTTTTTGAACTCCTTTTCACCCTCGACTCCGATTTTCAAGCCGAAGTTATCTGCCATGTCTCACCACCTCCTTAGATACCGCCCGGTATGATTTCATCGATGTAATACTCGCGTTTCGGCTTCGACAAACCGTTGAATTGTTTATATATCTCCCACTGGTCGAGCAGATGGCCGATAGGCATCAGCCAGACCTCCTGCTCGGTGCGTTGGAGCAGAGACACACCGTAAAAAATCAGTCGGGCAAACGATTCTTCATCGCTTACCCGACCTTCGCGTTTTTTGAGGTGTTACCTCCAGAGGGTTCTTCCTCGCTTTCAATATGGCGTTTGGTTCCTTTATGCATGGCATCCATGATGGCATTCTTGTATTCACCCAACTCAAGCGGAGAAGTGAGCAGCTCCACAGCCTCCTCGGTCAGCAGTTCTTGCTTTTCGGCAGGGTTCTGAAGGTTGTGAATCAGTACCGACTGATTGGCAAGCAGTGTGATGAGCCAAACGATCTCATCAAGCGCCATCTCGAAGTTTTCTGACTTCATGAGTTTTTCGCCGAGATTGGATAGTCGGCCGTATCTCCTGGCGATCTCTTTTGTAGCCTTGGTGGTGAGGAGCATCTCATACTCTTTACCGCCAATGTTGATAATTGCACTTCTGTCATTAGTCATTAATCAACACCTCCCGCAGCAGGAGTAAAGACCGGTTCATAGACAGATGTGTACCAGCCGGAAATTACGGAAGCAGGGACGCTCGTATCATCCTCATTGGCCTCGGCTTTCCACGGATGCTTACCGTTTCCGTCGGTCTTATTGCGGCGGAACACCGTGCCCTCAATGGTCGGTGTAGAAAAGGTGATGCTGTCGCCCTTGGTGGCGAGGTTTGTCGCCGGAATGCCGAATTTCACCCTATAGAGCCAGAAGTATCTGTAATTTCCGTTTGCCTTTTTCGCACGGAAGCCTACGGCAACAGGAGCGCCGCCATCCTCACTTCCGGAAATAACGACGTGATTGTCGTCAAGCTTTGCACCCGTCAGATCCTCAGCGGCCGTCACACCGATATCATCAATTCCGAGGGAGAGTTTACCGCTCTTGAATTCCTTCACAACCTCAGCAGGCCCGTCGTCAGCATAAAGCGTAGCTTCAGCAAGCTCGACGGACAGATCCGCTTTCATTGCTTTTGCAAGCGGGATGGGAGTACCGTAGGTTTCGGTACCGTCTGCAGCCTCTGTGATTTTTGCGTAATAGAGCTTATCAAGCCCGATAGTAGCCATTTGTTATTCCTCCAGTTCGTAGTATTTCGCCACATCGATGGCGTAGTGGTGATAGCCGGTATCATCCTCGTGTCCGATATACCGGCGGTCGGTAATAACAAAATCAGCCTGGAGGAGCATCCTCACAAGCTGATTCTTTCTCTGTAAATAGTTGTTTTTACTGAACAGCGAGATCCTGACTTCGTTTATATCCGCAAGAGGTTTATTGTCTCCGTAAACGGCAAAGGTGTCAGTAAGCGGGGTCAGCACCATGTATTCATCAGGTGGCACTCCGCTGAAGACGCCTGTTTCGACAGGGATATTTGCGGTTTCAAACAGTGTGTTCAGTTCAGATAATATGCTCATAGCTTCTCAATCTCACTTTCCAGCTTGCTGGTCATAGCCCCAATACAAGCGTCTTTGGATCTGCTTTTGGCAGGTTTCAGAAAAGGCTTCGGAGGCTGACCGTGCCTTCCGTATTCGAGGATGTTGGCAAGTTTGGCATTGCTGCCGCCGTCAGAGCGCGGCTCTGCAAAGCCTATTTTCACGTTGAAATTACCATCTCTGTCCTGCTTCGCCGGAGATACACCAAGCGCAGATTCAAGTTCTCCGGTGGAGCGGCTTTTAACCTTTGTGTTTTTACCGACCACAGAAGAAAGATTGCTTTTTACCTTGTCGTATACGACTTCGGCACCGGCTTCAAGAACCTTCGGTATGATCTCATCGGTCTTTTCAGCCAACCTTGACACTTTGAGCAGGAATTCCTCCGGCATCTTGAAATCGACCTTAGCCATCAGCGCTCACCGCCAATACTTCAAGATACATTCCTCGGCCCTTTACATTTTCAACCGAGCATATGTTGTAGCGTTTGCCCTCGCATACGATAACATGGCGGTTGTGAAGAGCAAGTCCGGGAATCGTACGGAGACGGAACAAGGCATTCACTTCATCTGACTGCGCCATGTTACGCCACTTTTCCGTAGAGTTTTTCTGCTCAAAATATGCCCTGACTGACGCAAGAACAGTATCGCCGTGGTTGACAAAACCGTCAGCATCCTTCGTGGGTTCGGTTGAGATAATATCGATGAATGTGTTCATTTTTCCAAAACTCATACTCACACCTTCCAATCCCGGTCAAGTTTAAGAAGAAGGTTGACCGTATTCCATACCTGCTGTCCGGCCTGAACGTTGTCGGCGAAAAAGCCGCCGGTGCTGCCGTCCCGGCTCTCATAAAAATGAGACGACAGCATAATGACGGCCTGCTCTGTGGTAGGCGGCATAGGATGGTCCTTGTAGAATTTCTCCGGAAGGTGCTGATAACTTTCGGCATAGGATACAGCGGCGGTGATGTACATCTGCAGGAGTTCATCGTCGGCCGTATGCTCAAGAATAAGATTTGCCTTTACTTTTTCAATCAGCGTCATACCGCCACCGTCCTTTCTTTATTCTTCGGTTTCCGGTTCTGCGATGACAACAGTGAATGTGGCTTCGGGATAACCGGATGCCCAGAGCGTGAACGACTTCGGCTGATTTACGATTTCGTCGCACTTCAGCCACATCACAATATCTCCGGCCTGTCCGCCGACAGCAGCAGCTTCAGCTGCATCGGCTGAGGTCAGCTGACTGCCGTTATACTTAACTGCCGTGATGGCAGGAAGTCCTGTGGTTATGAGGATGGCAACCCATTTGTGGGTTCCTTGTGCGGGGGTCGAGCTTTCATATGCAATTAGCCCGTCAACTGGAACAGTGACTGTAATGACATTGTCCTCGATAGTGATGGATTCGACTTTGTCTTGATTGGCTGTCATATCTTCGCTCAGAGCAGTGGTGACATTAGCAACTGAGACATTCCATGTATCGGGTTTCATCAGTCCTGTGTCCTTCAGTTTCAAAAGCAGCGCGTTGAGGTCGTCCTTGAGTCCGGCAACATTTGTAGCAGTACTTGCGGCTTGATTCGGTGCAGAAGGAAGCCCCGTTACCGAGGCTCCTTCCTTTATTTCCAACGTTCCGCCGATAACAGTTTTTTCACCGCCCTGTTCGGTGTAGTTTTTCGTGTTATAACTCATACCGCACCTCCGTTACGCTTTTTGCTGGAGAACCTTGATGGCCTCCGGCAGAATCAGTTTTCCGTCCACACGCTGAGTGGCCATGAAGCCTACCTGACCTGTAGTAGCGAAAAGCTCGTTCAAACGCTTGAAGGAGCGCCCCTGTCTATCGGCAATCCAATAATACTTGAAATCGCCGAAAGCGATGGTCTTAGCACCGGCTTCAATTGTCGGTACATATGCAGACGTGTAGACGGGACGGTTTAGGATGGTATCGGGAGTGCCTGCGGTCAGTGAAGGCTGCCACAGATATTGCCCCTGTCCGTCCTTCAGCTTACGAATCGCCTTAACCGTGGAGTCGTTCATCACGAACACAGCCTTTTTGCGGTAAGGAGATTTCAAGGAATAGAACAGGTCGATAACTTCATCAACAGTTATCGCGGTAGCGCCTGCGGTTGTGACTCCAAGCTGTGCGCCACCTGTTGCAGCGAAAATACCTGTAGGCTTACCGGAGCCGTCGCCCACAAAGAAGGCTTCTTCTTCTTTAGATCCGATACGGCGGGCAAATTCGGTGCTGATATAGCTCGGTAGATCAAAGACTGAATCGTTGAGCAGTTCATCAGACACCTTAATGAAGGTACCAAGTTTGTATGCTCCGATAGAGGTCTGACCGAAAACCTCATCGGTATCGGGATAGAGTTCCTCTTCGTCGAGCCATGAGGCTGTACCGTGTGTAGTGACTACCGGAATTTTGCGGTCGCCGCTGGAGGTCTGAATGATTTTTGCAAGCTTACGGAAAATATTTTCTTCCTCCAAAGACTGTACGAGTGTACGTTCAAACTCATCCGGTACAAGGTATCCGCCCTCGCTATCTTCTCCGACTTCCAAAGCGTTTCTAATATCATAATGCGGATTTTTAGAGCGCATCACGTTCCAGAACGCCTTTTTGTATTCATCTGAAGCTCTCCCTGTTTTGGTATCAGCACCGGGAACTGAGGGTTTGGCTGTTAGAGGTGTATTCAGTGGCTTTGATAGCTCACGATCAAGGGCTTCCTGTTTTTCAAGTCGTTCAATTTCCTTACCAAGAGCTACAACATCGGCTTCCATTTTGTCGTAGGTAGCGGTATCTTCAGCGGAAACCATACCGTCCGTACCGCGTTTGGCATCGAGGAAAGCTTTAGCAGCTTCCCATGCTTTTGCGCGTTTTTCGCGCAGTTCAAGAATTTTACTCATGTGTTTTTCCTCCTCAAAATTTAGTGTTGAAGTAAAGAAAGCCGCTTCTCAAGCCATTCCGCAGGAGTAGCTTTGGCGACATCAATAGGGGTACTGGTTTTCTGTTTTGACAATTTGGGTTTAACCTTGTCAAGTAAAGAGTTTGTTACAGCCCGACGGCTGAAAGCGAATGTCACATCCTCTGCTTGAACACGCTTTTTCTCATCCTCCAAAATTCCGTCTGCAAACCCAAGTTCTATGGCTTTGTTGGCGTTTAGCCAAGTTTCGGCATCCATAAGGTGGGAGAGTTTTGTTCGTGATTGCCCGGTTTTGATTTCATAGGCATTGATGATGCTTTCCTTTACCTCCGAGAGCATTGCAATGGCTTTCTGCATTTCCTCACTGTCGCCGATTGCGATAGTCAGTGGATTGTGTACCATCATGAGAGCGGTAGGGGCCATTAGCACAGTTGTTCCCGCCATCGCAATAACGCTCGCTGCTGATGCGGCAATACCGTCAATCTTGACTGTGACCTTGCCTTTGTAGTCCATGAGCATGGCATAAATCTGACTTGCGGCAATACAGTCACCGCCCGGAGAGTTGAGCCAAATAACAATGTCACCCTCACCGGCATTCAAATCTGCTTTGAAAGCCTTAGGGGTGATATCATCGTCAAACCATGATTCTTCTGCAATCACACCGTCAAGGTAGAGCGTTCGTGTGCCGGATTCCTCATCCCACACCCAGTTCCAGAATTTCTTCATTCGGTTTCCTCCAATCTTGTTGTATTTGCGAACGCACCTGCGTCCTGCAATTTGGTCATCGCACCGTTGATAAGGTAGAGATCTCCTCCAAACTCCGCCGGAATGCGATCGAGATTTTCTAGCTCACGGATATCGTTTGCGCTCATCCACCCGTTCTGCCTTGCGGTTGCATATCCGCTCATGCGGGAAACATAGTCGCCTCGAAGCAAGCCGTCTACATTAAACTTAATGAATACGATTGGCTTTTCGCTTTCCATAAGCAGGGCACGACACATGGATTGCTCCCAGCGCACCACCCACGGATCGAGCGTGTACTTTACAAACTCAAGCGACTGTTGCTCGATGTTGCTGAATGAGGATTTCTCTAAGTCAGCAAGCATATGAGGCGGCACTCTGAAAATACGGGCAATTTCGTTTATCTGAAACTTCCGGGTTTCCAAAAACTGCGCCTGCTCGGGTGAGATGCCTATCGGCTGATACTTCATACCCTCCTCGAGAACAGCCACGCGGTGCGCATTTTGTGAGCCTTGGTAGGCGGCGTTCCAGCTTTCCTTGACCTTTTGCGGGTCCTTTATGGTGCCGGGGTGTTCAAGCACACCGCCCGGTGCTGCTCCGTTTGCGAAAAACTTCGCGCCATATTCCTCAGTCGCAATTGCCAGCCCCACTGCATTTTTCGCCATAGCTATGGGTGAATAACCAATAAGTCCGTCAAAGCCTAAGCCCGGTATATGCAGAACTTCGGACGGTGCGAGATATACCTGACTGTCATCGCCAAGAGTAGGCGCATCGTCACTAGTGCGGGAGTAAAGATAAAACAACCGACCTTTACTGTCGCGGTCAACTGTCATTTTGTTCGGCATGAGAGGATAGAGAGCGATTACCTCACCACGGGCGTTTCGAATTATCTGTGCATAAGCATTGCCCCATAACAAAAGATGACTCATCAGCGTTTCGCGGAACGCAAATGAAGTCATCTCAGGGTTCGGTTCATCATGGAGCAGTTTATATAAAGGGTGCTTTAAATATTTCTCTTTACCGCCCGAATCATTATATCTGTACACGTGAAGCGGCAGCCCCGCCAAGGTTTCAGACAGTATCCTCACACAGGAATAAACTGCAGTCATCTGCATGGCTGTATGCTCGTTAACCGGCTTTCCGGCACTTGTGTTTCCGAAAAAGAAGCTGTAGCGGCTACCGCCAAGTGCATTTTTAGGTTTGTCTCGTGCCTTGAATATTCCTTGTAAGATTCCCATAGACATCACTCTCCTTTGCTAAAAAATAAGCAGACCGCGTTTGTCATAGACACTCTCGCCATTGTCGTTTCCGCAACGAATCGCACGGTCGAGTGCCATAATCGTTGCCACAGCGCCATCGATTTTTTCAGTTGACTTTTCTTTATCTGCCTTAATATTGCCTGCAGGGTCGGTGCGGATAAAGATGTTGTCCATCATCCAGCGAAGAACAGGATGACCGCCATGAGCAATTTTTTGTTCTAGTGTCAGTTTCATCAATTCTTTTGTGGGTGGAGACATATCCTTAAAGCCTTGCCCAAAAGGCACGACTGTAAAGCCAAGACCTTCAAGGTTCTGCACCATCTGTACAGCCCCCCAGCGGTCAAAGGCTATTTCACGGATGTTATATTTTGTACCGAGTTCCTCGATAAAGGCTTCGATGAAACCGTAATGCACAACATTGCCTTCAGTTGTTTTGAGGAAACCCTGCTTCTGCCATAAATCATAATTCACATGGTCACGTCGAACACGCAAATCAATGTTGTCCTCCGGCATCCAGAAAAACGGCAAAACAGTGTATTTATCATCCTCATCGAGCGGCGGAAAGACCAGCACGAAGGCTGTGATATCAGTGGAAGAGGAGAGGTCAAGCCCACCATAGCAAACACGCCCTTGCAGGGCTTCCGGGTCAACGGCGAAAGCACAGGCATCCCATTTATCCATTGGCATCCAGCGTACAGACTGTTTTACCCACTGGTTCAACCGGAGTTGCCGGAAGCTGTTCTCCTCAGCCGGATTTTGCTTTGCACTCTCACAAGCTGCCTTTACCTTGTCTAATCCTATTGTGATGCCAAGAGAGGGGTTTGCTTTTTTCCATACTTTTGGATCCGTCCAGTCATCCGTTTCCGCAGCCCCAAAGATTACAGGATAAAATGTTGGATCCGTCTTGCGTCCTGATAGAATATCCAGTGCTTTTTGATGCACTTCATAACAGATGGAGTTCGTATTGTCGCCAGCAGTTGTAATCAAAAAATATAGTGGCTGCATTCGGGCATCTCCGCTACCTTTGGTCATCACGTCAAAGAGCTTTCTATTAGGCTGTGTATGCAATTCATCGAAAATAACCCCGTGGGTATTGAATCCATGCTTATTTGCCACGTCCGCAGAGAGCACCTGATAAGTACTCTCCGTGGGCATATATACAAGGGTTTTTGTCGATTCAGTTATCTTAACCCGCTTTGTTAATGCCGGTGATTTACGCACCATCGCCACAGCAACCTCAAACACAATCTTTGCTTGGTTCTTATCCGAAGCACAGCTATATACCTTAGCGCGCTGTTCGCCATCGCCACAAGTCAACAAAAGTGCAACTGCCGCGGCAAGCTCTGACTTTCCATTCTTTTTTGGTATTTCGATATATGCTGTATTAAACTGACGGTAGCCGTTTGGCTTCAGAACACCAAACACATCTCGAATGATTTGTTCCTGCCAATCAATAAGTTCAAAAGGCCGACCGTCCCATATGCCGCTGGTATGACGTAAGGCCTGAATGAAAGCGACAGCATAGTCGGCGGCTTCCTTGCAGTAAACGGAATCCTTCATCATAAAACGAGTTGGTGTGTATTTCTTTAGTTTTCGTATATCAGCCGCCTCCTTTCAAAATGGCATAAAAAATGACCTGCCACAGGCAAGCCTTCTAAAAATGTCTGCACGAGAGACAGCCCCTTTCGCGGTGTTCTCGGCTGTTTTCTATTTTAGGTTAGGGTTTTTCCGTTAGTTCGCCATCCACTAAAATATATCGGTGTTCGCATCCCTGCGCGTCCTTGGCGATAATCCGCAACTCTCCGTTTTCAAAAGCGTTGTAAACCTTCACGAAAGTGTATCCGTCGCCAAGCTGCTCGTCGATGAGTTTTCGGTAGTCCATGTTTTTCTCCTTTCTTTTAATGTTTGGCTTAATCGAGGTTCACAAGACCGTTTTTGTGCTGCGAGACCTCGGCGGGATTAATATCGACCGGCTCGCACATGGCTGCGCTTGCAAGCCATTTGGTGCCGTCGTTCCAAAGCGGGCGGAGTATTGGGTCGCCCGTGACTTCATGGAAACCGACGATCTTGGCGAGAATGCCGTGGTTGCGAACCGTCTGGTTCAGATGAAGTTGGTTTGTCATGTTGATGTCCTCCTTATAGTGTGTTTTCCCTTGCGGTAGGTTACATATAGCCATAGAAAACACAGCATAGCAAGGCAATTACACGATATAAATCGGCATATACTACACAATCTTTGTTGCTCGTAAAACTACTGTAATTGTGTATTTTTCAATTAAATTTTCCGGCATATATCCTCGCCATATACGATATGAAGCGTGCTGCCGTTGTCCCATGAAACCATTATGCTTCCAATGTCATCCACACCCGTGACCGTTCCTTTAGTGCCAATAGGAGGAGCTTGTATGTCATCCATTTTTATCAGTTCCACACGGCACCCGACGGGATATTGAGCGCGGATACGTTCGACGGTTTCTCTTGAAGGAAATCTATTGCTCATCACCTGTACCACCTTTCGGAGTTTTGAATGCGCTGCTGCCGGGGAGGTTTTTCAGCAGGATTTTTCTGCTAACCTTGTATTCGTCACCAATAAAGCCGAGGGAGAGCAGCCAGCAGCGCATGGCGTACTTTGGATTATCAACCTCACGTTCTTTGGCACTGACTCGCCGCTTTTCCTTTGCCGTTTCACAGAGTTTCGTAATAAGTGTGGCGTAAGCGTGAGTCGAATCGCTGTCTAAGTTTCCTTTGAACCACGGGAATCGGAGAGTGTTTTCTGTCTGCTGAATGGGCAAATCTGGGGCACCTAATGCTGCCTTGAGTAGCGATTCCTTTGCGGTGACCAGTTTAGCAAGGTTATCAAGCTTTTCAGGAGTGAAGCCCGTCAGCGGCATCTCAATAACAAGCTCGTCGCCATCATTAGTGTCACTGCCGTCCTTTTCTGCTTCAAAGCCCAATTCACGCAGCCGCTCTATGAGGTTTTCGATTTCCACGCTATCACTACGGTTATCAAAGACAACGGTGCCGTTTTTATCAACAGTGAAATAATCAATCTCGTAAGAGAAGCTTGGTGCACCCAAATATTTAGGCTCAACTTCCAAAAAGTCGCCCATTGCCCGAACGAGACGCTTGCGCTCGTCGCCGGTAATGTTATACCGGACTTCAAATGTGTTTTGTTCCATGCACTTACCACCTTTCTGCGTTCTACGCAGGTCATATAGAGCCATAAAATCTGTAGAATAGCAAGCGTTATTCTACAGACTTTTTGACATCTCTATATGCAGTTTTTTGTGTATCGCGCATAAGGTAAACGTCGGTATCCGAGCCCTTTTGCTCTATGTACCGTTTCACGATAACATCGGCATACCGCTCATCCAACTCGATCATATAGCAAACGCGTCCCGTCTGCTCACAGGCAATGAGAGTGCTGCCGCTGCCGCCGAACGGGTCAAGCACAATGTTGTTTGTCAGCGAGCTGTTCATAATTGGATAGGCGCACAGTGCCACAGGTTTCATAGTAGGATGATGTTTGCTTTTGGTTGGCCGGTCAAAATTCCATGTCGTGCGCTGTTTACGGTCGGCATACCAGTTGTGACCGGCTGTTGGCTTCCAGCCTACTAGAATAGGTTCATGGTTGTATTGATAATCGCAGCGCCCCAAGACCGGTGTATTCTTTATCCATATACAAGTCTGATGACAGAAGAAGCCTGCTTCGGTAAATGCTGTCCTGAAGTTGACTGTCTCACGATCAGCGTGGAAAACATAAATCCCACCACCATCTACTAGCGCATCATACATACATCGATATGCTGAGAGCAAGAATTCATGGAACTTGGTACTTTCCATATTGTCATTTTTCAGTTTTCCTGCAGTACCTTTATAGTCCACGTTGTATGGCGGGTCCGTAATCACGAGATTTACTTGCTGACCGTCCAGCAGCTTTTTATATGTTTCCGCTTTCGTAGCATCGCCGCAGATAAGGCGGTGCCGTCCAAGCAGCCAGATGTCTCCCTGCTTGGAAACTGGTGTTTCAGGTAATGGCTCGTCAAAATCGTCCTCTTTTACTCCTCCGACTATACTATCCCTGAACAACGCATCCATCTCTGCAGCATCGAAACCCGTAAGGGATACATCAAAGCCACTTGCCCCAATGTCCTTTAAGAGATCGGCTAAAAGCGGGATGTCGAACTCGCCTGATATCTTGTTGAGCGCCACATTTAAGGCTTTTTCCTTTTGCTCATCGATGTCCAGCACCACGCAATCCACAACGGTATATCCGAGTGCCACCAATACCTTGTACCGTTGATGGCCACCGACAATATTGCCCGTGCGTTTATTCCATATGATAGGCTCAACATAGCCGAACTCCTCAATGGAGCGGCGCAGCTTCTCATATTCAGCATCACCGGGTTTAAGGTCTTTTCGCGGATTGTATGCTGAAGGGTTTAACTTCTCAATTGATAATTTCTGTATATCCATATCATACCTCCAGCTTTACAGCAGTAGCGCCGGTGAATGTCTCCCAGCGCTTTACAATGAGGTCACAATATACCGGCGAAATCTCCATCGCATAGCACCTGCGTTCGGTCTGTTCACAGGCGATGAGCGTAGTTCCACAACCCGCGAAAGGCTCAAGCACCACACCGCCACGGTCAGAATGCATTTTAATGCATCGCCACGGCAACTCGACAGGAAACATAGCGGGGTGATCTTTATTGGCTCGCACGGTAGATATTTCCCAAATTCCGGCATAGCCCCAGTTTTTACGCTCATCCTTGGTGAGCCGCTTCACAAACTTATAGGAATGGCCGGCGAATGCCGAAACCCAGGCAAACTCTTGGTCGTTATATTCTTCAGTTTCCTGTGCAGCCAGCGCTGTGATATATTCGTACTGCTGCACCGGTTTATTTGTCACAAGGTGATAGGGTGAATTACCGAAATTCATGCCTTGCTTTTTCCATATGCGAATCCAGATAGGACGAAAGCCGTTGTCACTAAATAGCCCAATGCTATACATTTCGGTCGGCTCGATAAACTGGGTGCCCGTAGCGTACAGGTCTCCGATGTTCCAACAGACGATATCTGCGTTTTTACAGATGTTCTTTATAGCGGGTCGCATAGTTTCAAACCATGGTTCAATCCCGGCCTTTTCATATTCTTTTCCGACGCCGTATGGAGGAGAGGTAACAGCGCACTGGGCGTGGGCGCCGTCCATCAGATGGTCGAAATCCACCTCGCTGGTACTGTCGCCGCACAAAAGTCGATGCTGTCCAAGCAGCCAGATATCTCCTGAATGAGTTCGTGTTTCGCCAGCAGCTTCAATGGCTTCCTTTTCTTTGTCTACGTCGAAGTCATCCTGTATAGCTTCCTTCGAGTAAAATTTATTTAGGAGCGCGTCTACTTCGTCAGCATCAAAACCTGTGAGAGATACGTCAAATGTAGATGCGTCAAACTCTGCCATGAG
>DIRG01000006.1:8511-9817 GCA_002427475.1 Mageeibacillus sp. UBA5442 | reverse complement strand
AGGAGGCCGACAATGAACGAACGCGGATTAATTGATCTTAGAAGTGATACTGTTACCCATCCCACAGCAGAAATGCGGCAGCGGATGTTTGAGGCGGAAGTCGGAGATGACGTTTATGGCGACGACCCAACCACCAACGAGCTGGAGAGGGTTGCAGCGGAGATTTTGGGTAAAGAGGCAGCCCTTTTTGTTCCAAGCGGGACTATGGGGAACCAATTGGGTGTGCTGGTACACACTCAGCGTGGTCAGGAAATTATTCTCGGCTCCAATTCACATATTTTTGTGCACGAAGTCGGCGCAGCTGCCGTGCTTTCGGGCGTCAGCATGAAAACGCTCGAATTCACCGGCGATCTGCCTGAAGTCGAAAAGATCGAATCTGCAATCCGAGCTGAAGATATTCACGAGCCGGAAACAAGTCTGGTTTGTCTTGAGAACGCACTGTCTAACGGTCGCGTTGTGCCGCTGTCAACAATGCGGGAAGTGTACGACTTGTCCAGGCGGCACCATCTCGCTGTTCATTTGGACGGCGCGAGGTTGTTTAATGCTGCAGCCTTTCTCGATGTCGACGTCAAAGAGATTACGCAGTACGTTGACACGGTTAATGTTTGTCTTTCCAAGGGTCTTTGTGCGCCGATTGGCAGCATCTTCGCAGGCCCCGCCAAGGTGGTGAAGAGGGCTCGCAAATGGCGTAAGCTCTTAGGCGGCGGTATGCGTCAGACCGGTTTTATCGCTGCCCCTGCTTTGCTTGCACTTCAGGAAATGCCTAAGAGACTGCTAGAAGATCATGCCAACGCAGATTATCTGGCGAAAAAATTGGAAGAGGTCGCTGGAGTCTCGGTCCTCTCAGAAAGACGCGATATCAATATGGTCTTTTTCACAATTGATCAGGACAATGACACGCTGGGACAACTCCCGGCTCTGCTGAAAGAAGAAGGAATCTTAATCAACGGGCAGGAAAAGAACGGTGAATGGCGCTGGGTCACGCACAAGGATGTGAACCGCGAAGATATTGATCGGGCGGTCTCGAGTTTAGAAGAACTGTTGAAATAGTTCTTAGTTTTCAATCGCCAATAAGTTTCACGTAATAATTGCGATTTCGAGGGCCGTCAAATTCTGCGAAATAGATGCCCTGCCAAGTGCCGCGCACAAGCTGATTGTTTTGGATTATCAAGAGCTCGCTGCAGCCGACAGCGCTGGACTTTAAGTGTGCCGGCGAGTTTCCTTCATAGTGCCGATAATTTGGATCATCCGGGAAAGTCCGACTCAAGCCTAGCAGCATATCTTTAAGGACATCAGGATCGGCGTT
>DIRG01000006.1:0-8277 GCA_002427475.1 Mageeibacillus sp. UBA5442 | reverse complement strand
GCCTCAATCTTGTTCTCACGTACGAAAGACTCGACGCTCCTCGTGATGTCGTAAAAACCTTCTATATCCGTCTGTAAGGAAAATTTTTTAAGCATAAGAGGATGCCTCGCTTCTAAGTAAGTCAATTTTCGTGCCTGGCACGAAAATTGACTTGTGTGACATTTATTCGCCAAAGAGTTCTTTTGACAGATTGTAGAGCAGTTCGACTCCCACGCCGCTGGCGCCTTTAGGCTTGCGGTCCGCAGCTGAATCTGAGTAGGATGTACCCGCTATATCCAAGTGAAGGAAGGGCGTCTTGCCGGTAAAGGCACGCACGAAGTGTCCAGCTGTGATTGTCCCGGCTCCGCGACCTGCTGCGCTGTTTCTTATATCTGCGCGATCGCTCTTGTTAAGCTCAGCATATTCTTCGTGGAAGGGCAGTCGCCAGACTAGATCTCCGGATGTTGCTGAAGCTTCTTCCAAAGCTGACCAAAGTTCCTCATCATCGGACAAGGCGCCGCTCATAAGGCTACCTAGAGCAGCAACTACAGCACCGGTAAGAGTGGCAATATCCACGATATAATCAGCTTTTTCCTTCTGCCAAGCATAGGTAACTGCGTCCGCTAACGTCAGTCTGCCCTCGGCGTCTGTACTGAATATTTCAATTGTCTTTCCTGACATAGAGCCGATGATGTCGCCATTGCGGAAAGCACGTCCTGAAACCATGTTCTCGCAGGCAGCGACAATCACGGTGACATTAACTTCCGCTTTAGTCTCGGCTAAGGCGCGAATCGCAGAAATAACAGCAGCCGAGCCGGCCATATCACCGAACATGCTGAACATGCCTTGAGTGGTTTTCAAAGCATAGCCACCGCTGTCGTACATCATGCCCTTACCCACCAACGCCAAGATTTTATCACTTTGCGGACGGCCGCGATAGCGCATAACAATCAGGCGCGGTTCTTCATCCGAACCTCTCGCAACGTTGAGGAATGCCTCCATGCCCAGCTCTTGGATAGCCTCAGTTTTAAAAATCTCCACTTCAATATCACTTTCCTCACCGACCAGTCGGGCAACTTCAGCAAGTTCCGTAGGTGTCATGACATTGGCGCGCTCATTGACCAGTTCGCGTCCCAAATAAACAGATGAAACCAAAGCCTTAAGTTCTGTAACCCTCTCAGCTGACAGCTCTTCCTCTTGGATGAGAGCGATATTCTTCAACGACTTGTCCGAATCGCCATTGGCCAATTCTAAGTTCTCGGCTCGCTGGAGTAGCAGCGCGGCTACTGAAGTAGTAGCTTTCTCAGCCTCCATCTCATCCTTGCTGTCATCTTTTTCCTTGGATTCCACATCTTTTTCCGGTTTGAAACCGCTAGTGGCGTGAGGATTATATGCGGGTAGTGCGAGCAAAAAAGCCTTGAGACACTGCTGTTTCTGTGCTTCGCTTAAGTCCGTCTGGAACATGAACTGCAAGTCGGAGGTGGAATTTTTAGAAAAACTCTTAGCTAAGGCATCAAATGTCTTCTGCAGCTTTCGATTAGGTATCTCCTCCGGATTTACTTTCACCAGATAAAGATCACCGCCTCCGGACAAAGCCTGACGATACAGCTGAGTACACTCTTTCTTGGAAAAAAGATCGCTGTCGCGTTCAGCCTTTTCCTTTATCTTTGCTTCCGTATTATCCAATTCACCCAGCTCGGAAAAAACAACTACCAAGCTGTGGGATTGATCAAGTTCTTGTTTTGAAAATAAGTGCATATAAGCCTCCAATGCTAGTTTTTAATTATAAGTTCTTTTCCATCATGGCATGAGGGATGGGGATAAAAGGCGGAACCTTGAGTTCGCCTGTTAAGCTGTATCCATGTTTTTCGTAAAAGGGAATCGCCTTCTCTCTGGCATTGAGGATCATCTTGCTTTTGCCAGCTTCGCGTGCGGCATTCTCCAGAGTCTCTAAAATCCGGCTGCCGATCCCTTCTTGGCGATAAGCCTCATCAATCGCCATGTAACGAGCCTGTGCTGCGTCATCCTCTAACCAGACCAGAGTACCGAGACCGACCAGTTTTTCTCCAGCAAAAGCTCCGATAAGAAGGTCATTTGCTTCGTGGTCGAGGTCATCTTCCGCTATAGAGCGTCCCCAAGGCCTCCGCAGTACCTCATGCCGCAGATACAGCGTCTGCTCATAATCTTCAGTTCCGTACTCTATTTCTCTAATATCAATTTTTGCCTCAGGCATGGTCACCTCCGGAATTTTTACTTGATCATAGCACAGAGCAATTATAGTATACATACATAAGAATCGCTGCGATTACGACACGTAACGAAATCACAAAGCTGAAAGTTGGCCTTTTATGGATAAGAATAATTTGAGTAATATTTTTCAAAACCTCCCTGATGCAAGTCGCTTCGAACACGAGGAAGATCTATTGAACAGGGACTCTGTGCGCATCACGCGTATCCTTTCGCAAGGACAAACGAGCGAAATCTATGAACAAGAGGAGGACGAGTGGGTCATGGTTTTGGTCGGTGAGGCCGAAATCACTTTTCCTGACGAACACAATCATACCGTCGCCTTGCGCTGTGGCGACTTCCTCTTCTTGGAAGCAGGTCGTAGACATCAAGTGACACGCACATCAGATCCTTGCTTATGGCTCTGTGTCTTTTTTCCCACCGACGAAGCTGCTCTGAATTATGACGTTGAATAATTGATCGGGCTTTACAAATAATTATTCATATGGTATCTTCTCCTTCAAGCAAATGCATTGATGAAGAAGAAGTAGCTTCGCTGTCGATTTCCAGAGAGATGCCGTGTGGTGCAAGGCATTAAATCAAAGCGATGTGAATACATCTTCGGAGCAGCGTCCTGAACTTAGAGTAGGAGACGACGGGTGCGCCCGTAACAGCGTTAAGGTTTAAAAACTCAGACTTCGGTCCTTGTGTTGAGAACCTGTCGAGACTTTCAATGTGAGTTGAAAGTGAAAAGAGGTGGTATCACGTCTCTGACGTCCTCTTGCGCATAGCAGGAAGGGCGTTTTTCTTTTTGCAATCCTTCCCTGCATGCTATCGACAATCACAAAAAATTGGAGGAAAGAGACATGCAAGAAATTCGATTGTTTAGTGGAGAGAACATACCGCTGGAGCGCCATAAAGTGCGCATCGTCCAAAAGCTGGAACTGCAGCCGGTAGAGGAGAGATTGCTAAAACTGCAGGAGGCCAGCAACAATTTATATCTGTTGAAAAACCGCGATGTCTACTTGGACATGCTAACCGACAGCGGCGTCAACGCTATGAGCGATAAGCAGTTAGCAGCAATGATGGACGCAGACGACGCCTATGCGGGAAGCGAAACATTTTTCCAGCTTGAAGAAAAAATTAACGATTTATTTGGCATGGAGCACTTCTTACCTGCCCATCAGGGACGCGGTTGTGAGAAAGTCATAGCTGACCTTTTGGTTCAGGATGGGGATCTCCTGCCCATGAATTACCATTTTACGACAACGAGAGCCCACATCGTTCGCTGCGGGGGAGAAGTATTAGAGCTGCTTTGTGCCGGCGGTGAGGACCCTAATAGCGATCAGTTGTTCAAAGGCAACATGGATACTGCCGCGCTCCGCGAGACCTTACAAAACCGCAAACGGAATATTCCTTTTGTCCGCATGGAAGCCGGAGCCAACCTGATAGGTGGGCAACCATTTTCCTTAGCTAATCTGCAGGAAACAGCAGAAATTTGCCGCGAAGAAGGTATCCCCCTCATTCTGGATGCCTCGCTGGTACAAGATAATTTATATTTCATAAAAAAACGTGAAGAGAGCTGCCATAATCTCTCTATTCGTGAGATCATGCGCGCAATCGCCGACTGTTGCGATATCATCTACTTTTCTGCAAGAAAATTCGGCTTTGCTAAAGGCGGCGGGATTGCTGTTCGAAAAGACAGCCCCTTCCTTGGACCTCTACAAGAGCTTATCGTTCTAAATGAGGGCTTCCTGACCTACGGTGGCATGTCCGTTCGCGAGATGGCTGCGATTACAGTGGGTTTAGAGGAATCCATGGACGAGAGCGTGATTTCACAGGGTCCTGAGTTCATCGAATATATGGTTGGCGAGCTGACACATTTAGGCGTTCCCGTAGTAACTCCTGCCGGCGGCTTGGGCTGCCACTTAAATGCCAAAGAATTCGTTGCGCATCTGCCCGCTCAGCAATATCCTGCTGCCGCCCTGGCATCCGCACTGTACATTGCGGGAAGTATCCGGGGGATGGAGAGGGGTACCTTGAGCGAGGATCGCAATCCCGACGGCAGCGAGAAACTAGCTTCCATGGAATTGCTGCGTCTCGCCGTTCCGCGACGGGTTTTCACACTAAGTCAAATAAAATACTGCATTGACCGTGTACATTGGTTGTGGCAAAATCGCGAGCTCATCGGTGGTCTCCGCTTCACTAGAGAACCTAAAATTTTACGCTTCTTTACCGGCGAACTAGAAGCGACCTCTGATTGGCAAGAAAACCTGGCAGTGCGCTTCCGCCAAGACTTCGGCGATTCGTTGTAATTCGGCACTAACGTCGGAGAGCTCTAAGCTTCTTCGTTGACGAGGAATTCTTCGATCTCTCCGACATAGACAATGCTGAAATCGTCTGACGGATAGTTTTGATCCGCGATCTCTGTCGCAATAAAACTATCTTTAGCAATTTGTTGTCGGCTAAGTTTGCGGCAAGTTAGCACATATTCCGCCTCTACAAAATAGGGCACATCGTTTCTATAAGCGAGCGTGAGCTTAGCCTTCTCAATCTTATCTTCATTGCGACCTGAAGCACTACCCAGATATTCCAAGTCTTTTTTATATTTTTCGTGATTCAAAATATTCAACGAAAAATAATCTGCCTGATCGATCAGCTCCCGCGTATAGCGCTGCGGACGAACAAAAATGTAAGCCACATTTTTGTTCCAGAGCACGCCAAACCCGCCCCACGAGGCGGTCATAGTATTGACTTCATCTCCCGCTTGAGCAGTTATTAACATCCAAGTATCATCCAGGACGCTGAAAGGGTTGAAATAGACACTTTTTGGATCTATGCCTTTAAAATTTTCCATAAATTCTCCAATCTATTCTTTTTTACTCATTGACTAGGCTTAAGGTGCTGCGGCCCGTTCCGTTTCTCAGAATCTCCCATTCTCGCCGTAAACAATCTTGTCAGACCTCTTAGGGGGCGGCCGTTAGCAAAGTCCAGCAGCAGTAAGGATAACGGGTAAGATAATGCACCGCTGGATGAATAGCAGAGTGAACGCAGCGAATTGGATGGCATCATCTTGGCAATGAAAAGTCCCGCTTTTTTCTCACGCTCTCTTTCCGTTGAATCGGGCAGCTTCAAAGCCTTCTTATATTGCTTTGTGCCCATTCCCACCAGAATTTTTCTAATGATTTTGCCAAAAAAACTGTCAAACTCACCGATTGCCGTTTCGTAAGTGTAGGGACGCTTACCCATCTCATATTGTGGCAGTGGAGTAGCGAGGAGTTCTTCAAACTGTGCATCGGAGATCTGGGCAGGATTTCTGTAAGCGGCAGAAATTTCCGCAGAGTACGGGTGTGGAACATCTTCGCCTGCCATCTCCACGTCCACTACCAGTCGAATATCGCTACTGCTGGTTGCAAGCTGAAATTTATAAAGCCCGGGTTCCAGAACCCAGCGTTTCAAGAGTGGATGATAGTACCGCAGCTCTGCTTCGGGGAGTGAGAGCTTGATGCGCTTGCTTTCTCCTGCTTTTAAGCTAACTCTCTGAAAAGCCCGCAGCTCTCGAACAGGCTTGAATACGTTGCTCTTGGGGGCGGACACGTAGAGCTGCACAATCTCAGCACCATCCACAGCACCTGTGTTACTTAAGTCCAGAGAGACAATGTAGTTCTGATCATGTTTTTCGACAATCGGATCGCTATAAGAGAAATTTGTATAGCTTAAACCATGACCGAACGGGAATCGGACCTTTTTATTTACTGTCTCGTAGTAGCGATAGCCCACAAAGATTGATTCGCGATAAAACTCCAAGGGGTTTTTAGAAAAACTGTCGCCATAAGGGACGTCTTTATATCTTAGTGGCCATGTCTCAGCCAGCTTGCCCGAAGGATTTTCTTCTCCGAAAAGCAGCTTATAAGTAGCCTCTCCTCCCATTTGTCCGGGGAGCATCATATTGAGAATCGCAACACAATCATCGGCGAAAGGAAGCTCAACCGGACTTCCCCCAAAAAGCACCACAATGGGGCGTTTCCCCAGCTTAATCACTTCCTTGATTAGAGCTAGTTGATTCTTTGGCAGGGTCATCGATTCGCGATCAAAACCTTCCGACTCCACATAATCAGTCTGTCCGAGAAAGAGCAAGATGTTTTCGGCGTCTTTGGCTTTTTCCAAAGCCTCGTTCAAATATTCCGTCTCTAAATCGATTTCACTTTCCCGGTAACCCCTGATGTAATCGTAGTCAACACCTTGCTGCCTAAACTGATCTTCCGGGGTGCGTAGAAAAGCCGGGTTGATAAGGGAAGAGCCTGAACCCTGATATCGCATAAAGCGGAAAAGGTCGCCTATTACGAGATATCTCTTGTTTTTACTAAGAGGAAGTGCAGCGTTTTCATTTTTCATCAGTACGGCACTTTTGCAGGCAATCTCCGCCACCAAGTCGGCGTTAGCTGCAAAATCACAGGGCTGCTGCTCTTCTCGATAAACTCTTTCGATAAGTCGCAAGAGATTCGTGACAGCTGCGTCGAGAGCTTCGGTGGACAAAGTTCCCGCCTTTACAGCATCCACAACACGGCTCACGTTTTGAGGAACCATTCCCGGCATCTCCAAGTCCAGGCCCGCTGCCAGATCTTTTTCTCGCTCCGTGGTAGCACCCCAATCGGTCATGACAAGACCTTCAAAGCCCCACTCTTCTCGCAGTACGTCACTTAGCAGCCACTTGTTTTGGGCGCAAAAGACCCCGTTGATCTGATTATAGGCGCACATTAAAGTGGTGGGCTGGGACTTTTTCACAATCTGTTCAAAGCCTTTGAGATAGATTTCTCGCAAAGCCCTGATATCGACAATGGAATTTCCTGTAAAACGATAATTTTCGCTGTTGTTGGCTGCGAAATGTTTGAGCGACACGCCCACGCCCTGACTCTGAATGCCTTTGCTAACCGCAGTTCCCAGTTCGGAAGTTACGTGTGGATCCTCGGAAAAATATTCAAAATTTCTGCCTGCGAGGGGGTTTCGTTTGATGTTGACTGCCGGCCCCAAGAGCACATGTATTCCATAGTGCCGACACTCATCTGCCAGCGCCACTCCCATTCTGTACAAGAGTTCAGGATCCCAGCTACACGCGCTCGTAGCGGCGGGCGGAAAGCAAGTCGCAGGCAAGCTGTCGCTGATACCGCCGAGACTGTCGCCTTGTGGATCTTCGGCCCGCACCCCGTGAGGCCCGTCACTAAAACGCAAAGCAGGCAGGTCAAGTCGCGCTACGGGCAGAGTCGTTTTCTGGAAGCGTCCGCTAAGTAGGGCCGCTTTCTCTTCCAGGCTAAGTTGTGACAGCTTAGTCATGATGATCCTGGTCATTAAGGCTTAGCGAGTCGGCATAAGCCTGTATTTGCCGCTGTATATCTTCGCCGCCGCGAAGATAGTCTTGCAGCTTCTGGCTTTTCGCTCTTAAGTCATCTAAGTGCTTTTGAGCCTCTTCTGTTTCGTTCCTACTCTTGGCACGACCGAGGAGCACTTCCTGTTCACCCTTTTCTCTGCCTTCGCTAATGATGCGATCGGCCTCAAGGCGAGCCTCATGTAGGATCTCGTTTGCTCGCTCCAGCTTCTCTCGACTCTCATCAAAGGAACTCAGTTTCTGCTGAAGAGATTGAACTTCCTCTTGGAGCCCCACTTCTCTGGCCTCAAATTCGGCGACTTTGCCTTCAAGACTATCAACCTCTTCTAAGAGGCCATCTATCTGGGCTTGATCTAGCTGCGTTCCGTTATGAGCAGCTTCAGCTCCAAGTTCACTGACTGCTTCTTCGTAGACATCCTCGCAAACTTTCCGTGCCTGAGAAATCAGTTCTTTGATTTTCTCGTACACATCGTCTCTGTCATAACCGCCGAAAGCAGTCGTCTTGATGCTCAGCTCTTTGACATAGCGGAGCATAACTTCGTCAAAACGGTATTTAATTGATTTTGCCATGGCTTAGTCCTCGCGATCCTTCATAGCCGGTCAGGGCTGTGTTGGTGAATTAGAAAATCCAGTACTTGGAACTACATTATACAAAAATTTATCATTATAAAAAGATGACATACTATTCA
>DIRG01000097.1 GCA_002427475.1 Mageeibacillus sp. UBA5442 | reverse complement strand
CTGAGGCGAAAAGCAACGTGGCTCAACATTTGGATGTCGTCATTCTAGGTGCGACGGAAATCGATCTTGAATTCAATGTTAACGTACACACAGATTCCAACGGCATTATTATGGGCGGATCCGGTGGGCACAGCGACACGGCTGCGGAGGCTGCTATGTCGATGATTATTGCGCCTTTATATCGGGCCAGATTGCCTCTGATCGTGGAGCGAGTGGGGTGTATCTCGACACCGGGTAAAGATGTCGATGTCCTCCTGACTCAGTTCGGGCTGGCCGTAAACCCGCTTCGTAGAGATCTCAAGGAGCGCTTTCAGGCTGCGGGCCTGCCGCTCTTTGAGCTGGATGACTTGAAGTCAAAAGCTGAGCAAATCTGCGGTGTACCACAGCCTATCAAGAAAAAAGACCGCACAGTTGCCCTGGTACGGTCTCGAGATGGAGAGATATTGGATAGGATTTATGAGCTGGGCTCTTAACGAAGCTTCATTTTGACAGGCTTGAAATGCTTGCGGATGCGCTGATTCTGCTCGAGAAATGCCATTGTGTCCGCAACGGTTTCTTCGAAGGGTCGTGGAGAGTAGCCCAATTCTTTCCTTGCTTTTTCGTTGGAAAAATTGGAATTACTTTCTAATGAATAGATCGCATAAGGGGTAAACAGCGGACGCCTTTTGCGGAGTTTACCCCAGAGCTCAAACAATGGTGCCAAGAGTTTGACTAGGTTAAAAGGGACAAATCTACGAATTGGCTTTCTGCCGCAATAGTCTGCTGCGAGGCGACACATTTCACTCATGGCGTAAATTTGATTACTCAAAATATAGCATTCTCCGGAACGTCCCTTTTCCGCTGCTGCAATCAGGCCGTCGGCGACGTCACGCACATCAACCATGTCGTAGCCGCCTTTGACCAATGTGTTAAGGCTACTGTTGGCGAAATCAAGTAAAACCTGAACCAAACGTCCATTGAGATAATCGTTTGGGCCGACTATGCCCGAAGGGTGGACGACGATGATATCTAGGCCATTACGTCCGGCCTGCATAATCTTTTCCGTGGCTTCAGCTTTGGTTTTGGCATAAGCTCCCTTAACCCAATCAGGATTAAACTCACTGACTTCAGTGATGGGGGCATCAAATTTTTTCTCAGGGATTGCGTGCACGGAACTACAATAAAGCAAGCGCTTGGCTTTATACTTGCGGGCGCAGTCGATCATGTTTTGAGTACCTGCAACGTTGGTCTGTCTCATGCGCGGATCTTGTTTTGAGGCGATGGAAATCATGCTGGCTAAGTGCAAGATTACGATATCTCTATCTTCCAATCCGGAGAAAATGGCGGCTAAAGTCCAAGGTTTGGTGATGTCGCCGTTGTAGATTTCACAATTGAGTCCCTGCAAGGCTGCAGGGCGTTCGCTTTCCATGATGAGACAGCGAACGTTCTCGCCTTTTTGTAGGAGTTTGCGTACAACGGTATTGCCGAGATGGCCGGAAGCTCCGCTTACGATATAAGTAGTTTTTTTATTAATCATTTTTAACTCCGAAAATGTCTTGCAAGAATTTTCTGACTGTATTTCTTATTCTAAAGCTGTAAGAGCCGCTGTTTTCAGACTTAGCGTCAAGAAATGTGGCAAGACGGTGATAAGTTATGAAGCTGAAGGCAAGGAACGGGAAGCCGGTCAAGCTGAGGCAGAGTTCGGCGATAACTGATAAAATGTTAAGAACTGGATTCAACAGCTGTCTTGCTGCTAGGGCAGCTAAATAAATGGAGGCAATTATGTCATTTTCACAGCGTATGCAAAGAAGCCATTTGTACAGTGTTCTGTTGTGCCCGCGTGGGGCCGTACGTCTAGCTGACCAGGGAGCGCAGATCGCTCAGATGTATCTTTCTCCCTACGACCGTCTGATCGGCGTGATCGGAGAAAGCGGGTCAGGGAAGAGCATCTTGATCAAGGGCATGTTTCCCGGGCTGGAGTTAACTAACGACGACGAAGGCGTCAACGTTCGTCCCTTGCCCCTGATGAATCTGGACGATACCGGGTTTTTCTCGCCCCATACCTATCACGTAGATATTCGCTTCGAGATGGCCTTTTATCAGGCGCACGAACTGGCTTCTGCGATCATGGAGGCGGTTAGCCGCAAGAAGCGGGTTATCGTCGAGCACTTCGACCTGATATATCCGCATCTTGATATGAATGCGCACCTTCTCTTGGGGCTGGGCGAGGAGATTATCATCACAAGACCAAATGTTTTTGGTCCGGAGCCGGATTATATCAAGGATATTGTTTTCCTGTCATTCCCAACACGGCGTATGGCGCATACTGCGGAAGATTTGACGGAATTCAGTCTGATTGATCACAGGGTTTTTCATTATGAACACTCCGATGTCCGCTCGGGTTTCATACTGTCTTTCCACGACAGGCCGAATCTCGATCTCCGTAAGGTCGAAAAGGAAGTGCAGTCTCTTATCGATGAGGATCTGCCCATATCTTATGTCGATGATACTCATGTCATGATCGGCGACCAGCGCCACTATTGTACGGGGCCTCGCTTGCATATGAAG
>DIRG01000066.1:57388-63638 GCA_002427475.1 Mageeibacillus sp. UBA5442 | reverse complement strand
GACTGAGTGCTTGAGCTCTTAAAAAACTTAAACTCCACTTATCCCGTGGATCGATCCGGAAAGACTACAGCGAGGCCAAACAGGCCCACACCGCAGATTAGATGAGGCAAGAACAGCCTCAGACTGGCAGCATCGGCAGCTAGCTGCAGGTGATAATAAAGGGGGAAGGTTCCCATGTTGTCACTCAACATATAATTGACAAAGATGTAGAGGAGGATAAGCATGAAGGACAGAGCTGTACTGCGCAACACCTTGATACTCGCCAAAGCAAGTGCTGCAACGAAAAAATTAATGATAAGAAGGCGCAGCAGCAAAAACAGCATTTCTTTGAGCAGTATATGAAGGACAAGAAAATACAACGTCGTTAACAACTGGTAAAGGATGATTAGTACTGCAGCATCAAAGAAGATACTGCTGCTCTGAAATACCCAGAGCAATTCACGGCCGTCGCCTTCAATATAGTTCTTCAGAGCAAAAATCGGCCACCAGGCAGCAAAGAAGGGTAAAAAGACATAGGACAGTATAGTAATCTCCAACCGTAACATGGAAGCGTTGTTCTGCATGTTAGAGGGATTAGTTGCAGCAATTAAGGTAAGAACAGGTAGCACCACTAAGACCATGACCACCGGCACTGCCGCTCCCTTGCCCATAGCACGGAAGTACAGCCTCAGGCGTTCCCCTAATCTATTCAGATATTTCGTATGGTGCATATGTAACCATCCTCAATCGTGGGATTAACTGCCGCAATATTCTGTTGTGTATTGCTAAGCACACGCAGCATAATTTCACCCTCGTGTTCAAATTTTTTGAATACGTAGTAGTCCTTGCGCAGTAAACCTAGGTCATCTTCTCTAACTTCATACACCTTATCTGCCGCTAAGCTGCGCACGTAGTCAGCGTCACCGTCAACTTCAATCTTGCCCTCCTTGAGGATGAGAATCTGCTCAGAAACAGCCTCAATATCCTCGACAATGTGCGTTGAAATTATGATGATTCTATTCTGTTTAATCTCCGACACAATATTTTTAAAACGAATACGTTCTTCCGGATCAAGACCAGCAGTAGGCTCATCTAAAAGCAGGATCTGTGGCTCATTAATTAGCGCCTGGGCGATACCTAGTCTTCTGACCATGCCACCCGACAGGCTGGATATCTTGCTATCAATCCGGTCTGTTAAGTTAACTAAGTCTAGGCAGTCCGCTATCCGCTTTTGTGCTTCCCTTTTACCTATGCCGCGGATATTGGCAAAGAACTCCAACGACTGACTCACTGTTAACTCGGGAAAGAGGCCGAACTTCTGTGGTAAATAGCCAATCTTAGCTAGGTACTGTTTGTTCTTGGTCACAGGCGCCTCATTAAAATATACAGCTTTGGCCCCCTCTGGATAGAGGAGGGTAAGGCAGCGAATCAGTGTTGTCTTGCCCGATCCATTAGGTCCCAGCAAGCCATAGACGCCATGGTCCAGACTTAAGTCCAATTCATCAAGCACAGTGCGCTTGCCAAAACTCTTGCTTAACTTCTTAACTTGTAGCATTTTTCACTCTCCCCAAGCCTTCCCTATAAAATCGCTGACTAAACGCTGGTCCTGATCATCATAAAGGTACTGGTTCACCTCTTGTAGCCAAGCCTCGTCACCATACTCTTTCACCTTGTCAATAAAGTACACTTCGTAGTCATATACGACATCGCCATCAGGATTTGGCATTTCCCCAGACTTGCGCAACATTTCAGCCCTGCCTTCAAACTCGGTCTTATCTCTTAAATATTCATTTAGTAGACGCAGCAATTTCCTTTTGAATAGAAGTGGCTGCTTGGTCCTCGTAGGCTCAGCAGAATTAACAGCATACAAAAACTGAGACACACTACGTGTATCCGCTTCGTTACTCAAGTATGCTTCAACCCGTTCACGCGTCACGTCACCATAACTTTCAAAGGCCTGTAGCAATAAATATGGGGTGCTGGTAATGTACTCAGACGGCAAAAGCGGTCTATCTAGATCATTCAGTGCCTCCTCATCGTCTGCGGCATCTTTTAGGTATATAAGGCTCTCTATGTAACGACTCTCCTGCTGCCAAGCAAATTCCGCCGGATCTTCCAAGTAAAAATCTAAGAGCTCTTCTAGCTCTTCCTTTTCTCTAAAGATTCTCGACCGCTTCTTGCCCCCTACATCAAGCTCCGCATCTAGGTCTCGCACAAAGGCAAGATAGTCGCGTTTATCATCGTGGTCTGATACATATTTTTCGACAGCGGGCAGGACCTTATCCACGCCAAAGTTATATATCAGTTCGTTCAGCATCAGGGCAGAGTAACCGTTAAAGGTAACATAATTTATCTCTCGTCCTTGGGCCTCCGAATTGGCTAGCATCTGATTTTCCATGGCTACGGCAGTTTTAAATTCCAGCGGTTGCTCCTTGTACTGCTGCAAGGTCTGGAAGAGTAGCAGTCGGTTACTCGGTATACCCTGTTGCACATAAAATTCTTTCAGGACAGGTACAGACACTATCGTGGCATGGTCAGAGTAGAGACCAATCTGCTCATAAACAGTAGGAGCGTGCATGTCCGGCCAGATAAAGATGCTGCGCTGAGTTTCGCTTATTTCACCTCTCTTCAGGGCAGCTTGCACCTCATTTTTCAACTGACTGATAGAAGCTGGACTAATGTCCACATCGAACATTGTATAAGGATAAATCAGACGATAATCACCCATACTGTCCTCACGGTAGAAACCGGCTACCAAGGTTAAACCATTAGATTTACCCTGAAAAGTCCCGGCCTCACCCTCAGGTAAGTTGGAGAAGACCTCTTGTGTTCTCCTAACGTTTACCTTAAAGTCCACTTCGTCCGTTAAGTAGTTGCGCTCAAAACCCATTAGGGTCAAATCATAGACTTTGAGCACACCGGCACGCGGATAATAGCAAAAATAGCCAGGCAGAAAGACGCCCTGGCTGTTGGAATAAAACTTGTCGCCGTGGCCGACATAGGTCATGGTCAGGCGGTCAAGCTTCAGCCCAGCACTGTTGTCTACCCTGACATAATCTCCCTCCTGTTGAAAAGGCATAGCTTGCTCACCATTAGCCAGCACATCTGTAACCTTATAGCCGTGGTAGAGGGTAAATGTATACTCAGCTAAACTATTCTGGTCCATCTCTAGGCTGGCCTTAGCCCTGAGGGCATCACCAATCGCCAAATCCAAATCATAAGTCAGGATTTTGAACGGAACATCGTTCTCTGCTGCCTGGGGCGCATCAGGATCCTGCTCAAGATAATAAAGGTTTGCAGCCAAGTCGCTATCATTCAGCGTCCGTGACCGTAGTAGACGAGAACTGGGTTGGAGCCAGGAAACAAAGAGTACAGCACTTAGGAACAGAGCTACTACAGGCAGAGGGCGTAACCTCTTACCCCGCCTCTTGTTGACTATAAAGGCCAAGAGAGCCAGTAAGACAAAGCCGTGCATACCCAATTGTTTAAAACGATAGGGCAGTAAGGGAAAGCCATAAGAAGCCACGATCGTACCCGGTCTCTGGTATTGGTAAAGATTAAAAATGTCAACAAATCGTCTTGCAATTCCCCTACCAACTTGACTTGCACCGGTAAGTTGCAGAAGCATGTTCGAGCTGAAGGGAGATACCAAAATTACAAATAAAAATATAAGTAGGTAGGCTGTCAAGGGTTTTTCGAGAAAAGAAAGGACAGCCCCCGCCAGAGCGGCTAGCAAGGGAAAAAGGAGTAAGTTAAGAAATACAACAGCAAGCACGTGCCAACGCACAGTCACATATTCGTAGCCGGTATAATTGCAGGACAACAAGTATATTGTAAGGGAAGCAAGACTATAGACGATAATGTAGAGGCCAAGGCAAAGTATGCCAAAGAAATAATAATAGCTGAGACCCTTACCTGTGGCAGCAATACTTTCTTCAGCCCGATGCTTCTTGATTTCAGAGAAGAAGTAATAAGATATCGAGATTATGAAGATAAATAAGAAAAAGGCCTGCTCCTCAATGGGTTCAAGGAAGGCCCAAAAAGTTTCGCCGCCATCCCCTGCCCCCTTAAGGTAGAACCAATTTTGCTTTAATAAGAAAATTAGTGAACTTAAAGTAAAGATAATGGTTACTAGAGCCAGTACAGTATTCTGCCAAAAACGTCTAAGTTGCATCTTCATAACACGGCTTCCTCGTAGGCTGTGACTTCAAGATTAATAACTGACAACAATTATTACGTCAATCCCTTTGCTTGAAGGAGCCAGCTACAGTTACTATTTCGGTGCAAGTTTCCTGTATCTGGCTTTTTAAACTTTATGCTAGTTGCAGTTACCTATACAACGTATATAACCCATACCGCTTGCTCCGCTAGTAGTGTAAGCTGGTTCCACCAATAGGCGCCAAAGAGTCTCGTAGGTGCGATACTGAGTTTGCCTGTTAATAAAAAGACCTCCAGGATTTACGAAAATATCCGTAGTATAGTCTGTGTGCCATGCATTGTTCGACATATACTGCGCAGCAAAAGACATATATTCATCACTTGATTTATACACCTCTCCACTGAACAACTTGTAATGTCCGTAAACAGTGCCTGAGTATACTTTGTTTTGGCTCTTGCTAAGGTATACAGCTCGAGCGTCTGATGGTACTGTCAGAGCAAACACTGAAACACTAATTCTTACTGTGAAATGATTTTCCCTCCTCCCAGCACACCTAATCCAAGCCTCTTGTTACTTGCACCTCCTTAATAATATTGTCAGGTGGCACATGTATAAATATAAAGTACTCCTATTTATTTTCATTGTCAAGCGAAATGTTTAAATCATATTGCATATTAAAGATTTTTTTATAGAGAATATACAATTACAAAAAAATTAAATTTTACGAATATTTTCTCTGTATTTTCGAAAATCTCCTGTTTTACACTTGCATCATAAATTGAAAGTAGTACCGGGTTTTTCTGCTGTCTTGTTTAATGCTGTCTTAAAAATATTTGCGTCGAATGTTTGAGCATTGGTCAGACATACACATAATCTGAAACAGCTATCCGTTCCAAAAAGCGTTCCATCATGAAATTACGAAGTAGGATTTCGGTCTCAACATTCGATTTTTTCGAAAGGTTTCGGATTAAAGCTTTTAACTGTGTGGATGTTTTCATAGCAGTACTTCCATGTAGCCTCTTAGCAGTTTGGTCACTTTGAACGTTTCTGCCATTTGCATGAGTTTGTTCAGATTTTTATCTTTTCGCTTTGCGTAACGCTTGATTGCATCTGTCACAATTGCGATGTCTAACTTGTTCCGACTTCTCAAGCAATCACAAATTGTGCGTTCCATATCATAAACCGTAACAGAGTTTCCAAACATAGTTTTACGTTTAGTGATTCCGATTTCATGCAATTCCCGCTTAATTGTAAAAACTGTGAAGCCATCTTCACGAAGCCGCGTTGGATTGTAGCCTGTTGGAACTGTAACCATATAGTTGATTGGATCACGGTCTGTCAGTTCATGCAGAAACAATGATGTTTCATGAGAATAGATGATTTTTTGACGCCGAAGCAGGGCGATAAACATCCAGTCAACAAATTCATCAGGTAAAATATAAATCCCGGTAGCCACTCGTTCCAAATCGCCTGAATGAACAAGCAGGCGCAATCTTACGTTTGAGACCTCGGCTTCGTTTGCTTGAGCGGTAGTAACGATTCCGCCATTTTGCTTCAAGATGGATTGAAGTTCACTGGGTACACCCATGCTACCACCTCCAATTTGATTTCTGTGCTAATATAGTATGCCAACTTGCACAGGAATCAAGACCATTTTATTTCTGTGCACATCTCATCAGCGAGACCAACATTATCATGCCTATGCTCTCTACCTTCATTGATGATGGCGTCATCCAGGAGCATATACAAAAACCCGCTAACCATTACGGTAAAGCGGGTTTCAAAGATTTTGGCGGAGACGGAGGGATTCGAACCCTCGTGCCGGTTGCCCGGCAAACGCATTTCGAGTGCGCCCCGTTATGGCCGCTTCGGTACGTCTCCATTTTCATTTAGGATTGTCTGCTAAATCTTATCTGCTGTCAAGTCTTGATCAATTGTCACGCTTGAATCTATCCAAAAAAGCATTAGACAACATCGAAAATGATTCTTGAAGTTCTTAATTAGATTAAGTCATATTTGGTGCCAGGCACGCAATTATCCGATAAGTAACATAACAAAAGACTGAGTGCTTGAGCTCTTGAAAAATTCAAACTCCACTTATCCCGTGGATCG
>DIRG01000066.1:39405-57345 GCA_002427475.1 Mageeibacillus sp. UBA5442 | reverse complement strand
CCAAAAAAGCATTAGACAACATCGGATTAACTTCCATGCCAGTGGCGATTTCTTCGTATTTTTCTAGAATCGTTTTTCCCAGCGCTAGGTTGGGATAAATCGCGTAACGTTTCAGGAAAACATCCTCATCAATATTGGACTTGTAGAGCTCATTTGCGATATCGCTGACGAAACGCCTGCTATTAGGTAGAGAGATCTCTGAAATCATCTCCACTTCATTCCAAATTATGCGATCAGGTCCGAGATCCGGAGTTTTGCATTCCCTAATCTGCTCCATCTCGCCTTGGCTCAGTTCTTCGCGCAAGAAAGAAATATCTTCAAGTATCATGCAGAGGTCTGCCAATACCCTAGCAACGGTAGAACGTGGGTAACTGAACTGTAAAGTGAGCCAGCCGCAAATATAAAGGAAATGACTGGCGCGCAATCTGATCAAATTCTGTATCTGATTGGCTTCATCTCGTTTTTTCACGGTTGAGAGCACCGGGAAAAGAACCGACAAATCCTTGAAGTTTAAACTGTAAGCGAGAGTCTCAATTTCTGATTCTGTCTTTGCCTTTTTCAACTGCGACATCAGCCAAGTACGCTGTACAGCTGTCTGATTCATAAGCAACTCTTCCGGCGAGGGATGAACTTCTCTGCAGGAATCCAAAGCTTCCTCAAAGGTGGAAAAGCGCAAAGGAATATCCGGCACAAGATATGTTTTTTTCACTTCAGGCTCAGGCTGTTCTACTTTAACTTCAGGTTTAGCCTGAGTGATATCAATTATTCGTCTCAGCTGGGGCTGGGGTTGTGTTTGCGTGAAGGCTTCTGAGAACGTAGCTGCGACTTCATGCTCAGGATCAGTTTCAGTATCAGACTGCGCTTCAATCTCACTCTTGCTGCTTTCAACAAAAATATCTGTGTTTTCTGACTCAGACTCAATTTCAGCTTGCAAATCTTCTTCCGGTTCGGATTCTTTAAGCTCCTCTTTTTCTTCCCTATCAGTTTTAACTGCAATGCGCTTAGGACGCAAAATCTGGCGCTCTGCTAGCTCAGCCTGCATTATCTGTTCGACCTGTTCAGATTGCTCAACACCCTCAACCTGCACTATCTGTTCGACCTGTACAGTCTGATCACTCGGCTCAGTCTGCTCACTCGGTTCAGTCTGCTCAGCCGCCATTGTCTGTTCAGGAATAACTATTTCCTCAGTAGACTGAAGTTTAGCGTCAGGCACAAGAAACAACTCTGCTTTACGCAGCTTAGGTTTGCGTATGGCGTTTTTCATTTCAGGGTCATGCATTATTCTTTTCCAATACTACGTATCGCTGCGGGTAGAGAATCTATGGCTTCCCGAATCTCTGCTGTAGTGAAGCTCAGGCGTTCGATTACTTCAGCCAGACCGCTATCGTAATCCTGCAATGTGCGCTGGACATAGTCTGTAGACTTCTCACTAAAGTCTAAGCTGCTGGTTTCTATTGAACGAGTCATCTCTTCCAAAGCGCTAACTTGTTGTTTGATACGCTGCAAGAAGCTCTCAGTCAAGCGACTTTGTTCCTCTGTCAGGTGTACGGATCTTTCCATGGTCTTTGACGTCTCGCCGATTGCTCTGTTCAGTAGATCGGTATTAAGCCTCAGTTGATCGGAGAGTCGCGACAACTGATTAGACAAGCCTTCCTGCTCGCCCATATACAGTGCAGTCAGCTTATCTGAACTAGCTGAAATGAGCTTCAAATTATCGCTCAATGTAGCGGACTCATTCGCGATATCGTTGCGCGAGATGGCCATCAGACCTAGGATCTCGTGTAGCTCTTGATTTAAATTAACATTCTCATCGCGCGATGCTGCCATGATCTGCTTGGATTCTTCCATCATTGCAAGAGACGAATCTGTGAGGCGGTTGATTTTAGATAATTCTTGCGGCAAGGGTGCCAAATGTACCTGCAAAGCCTCGACGGTCTTCTCAGTGAAAGAGTCCGCCAATTCTTGCATCCCTGACTCCTGCTTTTCGGCTAAGCTGTCGGCCAAATTACTCAGGGCTGCGCTCGATTCCTTGATGGGAGGTGCTACTTCTTTTTCCATCACATCGCGCACTGCGTTACGTACACCTTCTGCAAATTCTCCCTCTACTAATTGTTGAGCAATTTCGCTGAACGATCTCACTTCCTGGCGCATGGTTTCGCCATATGAAATAAGTTCGCTGATAAGGAGCGTGACTCCGGCCCGATCTTGATACACGGGTGCTGTGTTTGCCAAAGTGCTACTAAAGTTCTGCACCGTTTGCGCCAGAACATATCTGGTATTGCGAGCATCGACGCTCAAAAGGATTGCTGTGACAAGCCCTGTTCCCAAGGGAATCAAACTAGCCATGATTAGCGGGGGTACAACTGCCTGCTCAGCAGTAAGGAAGAGGTTTGCGTCTGCAACGAGAACGACTACGGCAGCAATAATGCCTAGCACAATAAGCAAAGCAGAGATTAATGCATTGAAGCGAGCGTTCTTAAAGACATGAAAAACATCTTTTTGCAGCAGTAGAGGTTCCGGATCGGGCAGCCACTTGCCTCGATAAAGTCTTTCACTTTGGACACTGAGATCATCAAGAAATTCGCTAATCTCTTCATCATTCAAGTTTTCACGTACTGTCTGAAGATTGTCGAAAACATTACCCTGGTCAAAGTCGACAGCATCCAGAGTTGTGGTAAAGCTCTTCTCTCTAGCGGCCGCTTCCAAGCGAAGCTTACGATTGCGTAATAGAGCCACGACAAATAGAACGACCATTATCGCGGGCACTGCAATCATGCAAGCATAGCTTATTGCCTGATAGCCTGACACGGATATAGCTGATAAATACGGAATATTCATTAGAATTGCAGACATGAACTACTCTCCTTCGTCTCCTACTTAAGATTAAATCTCAGTCTGGTATTTCGTTAATTTTTTATAGTTAAATAATACTCTCTTCTTAATTACGACATTATAGCACGGCTGAATAGACATGCTTGCCTGACACCCATGTATCACACAAATCAAAGTCCTCATTAAAAGACAGTAAGTCAGCTATCATGCCAACACAAATTTCGCCTGAATTTTGCGAAAAAAGTCTGGCGGGATTTCGTGAGAAAAAGGGATAAACCGACTTAATACTAGAATCTAGTATTTCGGAGGCATTTTCAATAGCTTGGATCGAATCCAAGGTACTTCCGGCCAACACGTCACTGTTTTTCAAAAAAGAAACTCCGCCTTTCACCTCAATTTCTGAAATTCCCAGACTGTAGACACCATCCCTTAAACCTCTGGCCATAGTGGCATCGCTGATCCCGATGATACGATCGGGCTTTATAGTCTTGGCAATCAAGCGCAAAATCGCCGGATGTAGATGGATACCGTCGAAAATAAGCTCCACATGGAGATCACTATCGAGGATTGCCCCCACTATGCCCGGTCGCCGTTGATGCATTTGAGGCATAGCGTTGCCCAGATGAGTTGCCAACCTGGCTCCCCTCTTGATGGCTTCACGGGTCACATCATAATCAGCTGTGCTATGTCCGAGGCCCACCACGATATTTTCACTAGCAGCTTTTTCAATCAGCTCCAAAGCTCCGTCAAGTTCAGGAGCTATAGTAATATATTTTATCCAGCCGTTGGTCGCTTCCTGAAAACGATCCAGCATTTCAATCTGAGGCAAGCTTAAGTAATCTCGCGCAATAGCGCCGCTTTGCTGAGGAGATATCCAGGGTCCCTCAAGGTGAATGCCTGCCAAGCGGGCACCGCCTAATTTCCCCTCTGCCGCCCTAGCATAGAATTGACAGAGTTTCTTTATCTTCTCTTCACTATCACTGACTATAGATGCAAAAAAGGACGTCACGCCGCGACTTGCCAGATATAGGCTGAGATGCTCCAGCTTTTCCGGATTAATGTAATTGAAATCAACTCCAATACTCCCATGCAGATGACAATCGAAGATACCCGGATACAGATATTTACCGTCAAGGTCATGACTTGGGTAATATGGAAATCCAGTCTTCTCTCCTGCAGGGGTAAAGCCGCATATGAGGCCGTGCTCAATAAAAACGTCAGTAAGTTGAGACTCGGCGCTATGCAGCTTCACGTTCCTGAGTATGAGGCCTGCGGTCATAGCTACTCTCCGCTGCTGTCTGACTCACCCTGATAAAGAAGATCAAAAACTTCACCGAAACGTCTAGCAGCAGAAGGACGGTCCTGACTCTTATGCACATTTTGCTCTTGAATTGCTATAACCATATCCGGCTGATCCAGATCAAAACCGATGAACCATGAATCGAGCGAGATGCGTTCCAACTCGGCATCCCAAGCCGCCTCAACCGTCCCGGATTTTCCACCCAAAGTAGCATAATCACGATAGGCATTAGAGCGGTGTGTCTGTTCAACGGCCTCACGCAACGCTTGGCGCAGAACGTCTCGGTTCGAGCCGGAAACAACATTTTCTTTCCAGACGGAAATTTCGTCAGACATTAAGAGTCGCGGTGCAGGGATATTCCCATCCGCGGCTACTGCAGAAAAGATTGCGGCCATCTGTGTAGCGGTCACTTCAATTTCACCTTGACCATAGGAAGATGCTGCGAGCATTACTGAGTCGCCAATGTCCCCGCTATTACTGAACTGAGCCGTGGGGAACGGATAGCTTGAAGGCACTTCTTCGGTAAAACCAAGATTTAGTAGTTCCTCTTGGAAAGATTCTCTGCCCATCTCCAATGCCACCTGCGCAAAATAGATATTGTCTGAAATAACTATCGCTTGCGTCAGGTCCTGGGGCGAGTCATACACTGTGAAGCGGGCAATTTCATAGGATCCCCAAGAAGCATCGGGCTGCCAAGTTTTACCAATGATGGTCTTCGTTGTGTCAGGCGTTAAGACGCCGGAATTTAAACCTGCCATGGCAGAGGGTATTTTCATAGTAGAGCCGGGTGCATATTTGGGCTGGAATTTATTCCACAAGGGCAAACGACTGTCGTTGAGCAACGCCTGATATGAGGCCGAAGAGATGCCCTGAACAAACTCGTTAGGATCAAAAGATGGAAAGCTCAAGATTGCCAAAATATCACCGGAATAGGGATCAAGGCAGACAGCTTGACCCTCATCTTCCTTGAAAAGAGAATACAGTTTGTTTTGCAGTTCAATATCAATCGTCAGATGGAAATCTTGGCCTGCTTCTGCAGGGACTTCATAAAGGATCTGCTTTTCATTGCCGGAAAGATATACGCGCACACCCCGCTTGGCCCGCAACTCTTCTTCAAATAAACTTTCTAGGCCTCTCTTACCGATCATATCTCTTTCACGGTAATTGCCTTCTTCATCATTATCCAGATCTTCCTGAGTCACCTCGCCGACGTGGCCTACGAGGTGGGCGATGGAATGGGAATGTGGATAGAGTCTGGTATCGAACAGGCGCATCTCAAGATGCAGTTCCGGAAATTTCTTTAATTGAGCAGCGTTGAATTCCATCTGTGTCTTGATCGGGACAAACATATTATCTCCAATCCAAGACTGAGACATGATGGCATCGACTTGCTCAACCGTAAGCTCCAGTAGTTGTGCTACCTCGGCATTGTCAGCTTTATCATAAAGACCGGATATTGCACCGACAATCTGGCCCTTACCGTCCACTGCCAACGGAATGTTATTACGGTCAAAGATCCCACCACGGTGCGCATTCAATCTCTGAACAATTAAGTCATTTTCATTTGTCAAACCGGGGAAAATCAAAGAAGGCGAGTATTCTAAATACCAATGCTCATCTAGTTCATCATAAAGAAAGGTTAAGGTCAGAGGTCGAGTCATCTCACCATAACTTGTCTGCATCACGACATTCATCTCATAAACGCTAATGCGCTCATCGGAAGCACGATCCAGCTTGCGCACGTTTTCCAAGTGCATCGTTTGCAGACCAATACGTTCGTCAATTTGCTCTTGGCGGGAGATTATGTCCTCGAGTTTATACTGGCTCCTAGAAGCCGAAGTAAAGTTTGGGTATAGCTCTCTGAAATCTCTCTTCTCAATTAGTTTGAGTACGTCAGATGAACCCTCACCTGTCTCAACGTTTAAGCTTTCTTTCTCACTGCCGGTTTCCTTCGGATCGTCTGCTAAGAATTCAGATGGATCACATGAAATCAGAGTGAACAGAAGAATCAGGCTCAGAAGGCTAAAAATAATCTTGATAAATAATCTTTTTTTATGCTTAGTATCAATCATGCAAAGCTCCTAGAATACTCTCTCAATTAGTAGGTTTCCTCCAGGCGGCTCCTACTTAGAATTTCTCTTTACCATGCAGATAGCGCTCGAAGGCCAATTCGATCAGCCGATCCAGCAATTCTTCAGCGCTGATACCACTGGCAACCAGTAGCCGCGGATACATACTGATGTCAACAAAACCCGGGATTGTATTAGCTTCATTAACTAATACCTCTCCGGAATCCGAGAGGAAAAAGTCTATCCGCACCATGCCGTAGCAATTTAATGCTTTGAAGGTCATTTCTGCGTATTTTTTAATTTCATCTAATTCATGCTCGGTCAACTCAGCCGGAATTATTAATTGAGAGGAAGAGTCCTCATACTTGGCGGAATAATCATAAAACTGTCTGTCAGGAACAATCTCACCTACTACTGACAAAGTCAGATCATCGGCAGTTCCCAAGGCAGATACCTCGAGTTCCCGACCCTGCACCGCTTTTTCACAAACAATACACTGATCATATCTGAGCGCTAAGTCGATAGCGTCACCTAATTGCTCTCTATTCTCAACCTTTGATATACCGATGGAGGATCCCGCATTGGCCGGCTTTACAAATATCGGGAATTCCAGCTGTTCGCAGATGCGGTCCAGTTCTAATTCACTGTCGTTACGGAAAGACGACATGTCAACACTACACCATGGGGTGTGAGGAATATCACTGTAATCCATGATCCTGTTAGCGAAAGACTTATCCATTGATATAGCACTAGATAGCATGCCGCAACCGACAAAGGGAATGCCTGACATCTCCAACATTCCTTGCAGGCGCCCGTCCTCCCCATTGGAACCATGTAAAACCGGGAAGACACAATCTATATGGATTGGATCTTGCTGGCAGTCCGGGAAATAGATAGAACTATCTTTGGCATCTGCAGTCAAAATGGCTCTGACCAGTTCCGGATCGTTCTCCCAGCTGCCATCTCTCATCGCTGCGGTTTCACCGGAATAATAGAACCATTCACCCTGCTTATTAATCGCTATAAAATGCAAATTATAAATTTCATTCTTACTCAATGTTTCCGCGATAAAGGCTGCAGATTTACGTGATACTTCATGTTCAGGCGACTGACCGCCGAAGATAATTGCAATATTCAATGTTTCTTTCATTTCGTTCTTAATCCAACGCTTTCTGATTTTCTTTAATATTGACCAGCATATTCGTCAGATGCTCTTCGAGGTTTTCCAGGACCTCTCTAGTGTAGTTGAGCGCATTATTGCGGATACTTTCGCTTTGCTGACTCGCCTCGTCTATCATGAGGGCGGCAGCCTGTTGCGCCTGCTGTGTAACCTCATGCTCATCAACCATGGCAGCCATTTGCACTTCCGCATCACGAATAACTGCTTCAGCTTCACGCCTAGCTTCATTGATCAGTTGATGATTTTGCTGCAAGACCCAGCGAGCACGCTCCAGTTCTTGCGGCATGCTTTCACGGATCATGCGTACCAAGTAGAGAACTTCTTCGCGATCCAACATGCACCTAGTACCCAGAGGAACGCTGCGCGCTTCTTCAACAGTATTCTCCAGTCGCTCCAACAAAAGCTCAACACTACGGTCGGGTCTACCTTCGCCTCGCGAGGAATCAGCGGGCATTCTTTGGGGACGACGTTGTCCGCCATCTTGTCTATTAGCACTGTTTCTATTTCTATTCTCTTCCATGTTTTAAAAGCCTCCGCAGTATCAAATTATCACCTAAATGGCGTTTGTATTTCTGAAATTAATTCTTAATTATCTCACTTTAGCTAATTTATGCTAAATCTTAGAGTACCTGCGTTCCACTTCTCTACAGATCACAGCAGGGACATAAGGATCAAGCTTGACGCCATATGCAGCTAATTCTCTTACGGCAGAAGAGCTGATGCTGTCATATATCGGAGATGTTGTTAAAAATACAGTTTCCAGATCGCTCTTAAGTTCTCGATTCAATCGTGCCATCTGTTTCTCTGACTCAAGCTCATTAGCTGATCGCAGACCACGCAGGCAGACGCTTATGTTCTCTTTGTGACAAAATTCCGCAAACAAACCTTGCCAAGAAGTAACTTTGACTCGTGAGAGATGCTGTACTGACTGCTCGACCATCCGTTTACGATCGGCTTGAGGAACTCGCACATTTTTCGCTAAATTATTTATCACGACAACTATGAGCTCATCACACAAGCTTAAGCCACGCTCAATCAGATCCAGGTGACCTTTCGTCATGGGGTCAAATGTTCCTGCATAAGCAATGCGGCGAAGCTCTTGTTTAGGCTCTACAACACCTTCTATTAAGCTGTCATTAGTCGTTTTCATGGTAGTAAAAGGATAGCACGGAGGCGCCGTATGTACAACTGCGGGACAAGGTCAGGTCTGGTCCGATTCTGCTTGGAATATCTTGCTTGCGCTCGCTTTCCAACACGATTACTCCGTCCTCGGAGAGCAAGGTCGACAGATTACTTTCTATGGCTTTCAAAAGGTCCGGCAGGTTTTGCCACGGAGGATCTAAATAAATAAAATAAAAACTTTGATTACCTTCAGCCAAGCTTTTGACCAGCCTTCTAGCGTCGTAGGTGAAAACTCTCAGCTGCTCTGATGTTCCGGTTTTTTCGACATTGGCAAACAAAGCTTTTAATGCCTCTCGATCCGTCTCGCAAAGAACCGCATATTCTGCTCCCCTGCTCAAAGCTTCGAGAGCTATTTGGCCACTGCCTGCGAATAAATCGAGCACGTGTGCCCCTTCAATAGCGGGACCGATAATAGAGAATAAAGCTTCTTTGGCACGATCAGAGGTCGGACGCGTATCAGTGCCCGCTGGGGCTTGAAGTCTGACACCTCTCAGTGAACCGGAAATTATTCTAGGCATAAAACTCTCCTTACAAAGCAGGATTTTTCAAGCGTTCTGCATAGCGCCGTTTAAACTCAGGCAAAATGAGACGGTTCTCTGCCTCTTGAAGTAGTGGATCTTGAGCCAGAATCTTCTCTGCAGCGCCTGCAGCTTCCACCAATAAATCGCGGTCGCGCGACAAGTCGCTCGCTCTAAAGTCAGGAAGCCCGCTCTGACGCACACCGAAAAAGTCGCCGGGGCCCCGCAAGCGTAAATCCTCTTCCGCTATTTTAAAACCGTCGTTGTGACGGCAAAGCGCCGTCACACGTTTGCGGGCAAGAACGTCGTCAGTTTCACTCATTAGAATACAGTAAGATTGGTAGTGAGAGCGTCCCACCCGGCCGCGCATCTGATGTAGCTGCGCCAAGCCAAAACGTTCCGCATTCTCCACAATCAAAATCGTAGCCTTTTTCTGGTCAATACCCACTTCGATCACACTGGTGCTGACGAGAATATCGATCTCACCGGCGGAGAGCGCCTGCATAATTTGATCCTTCTCTTTCGCAGGCAAACGCCCATGCAAAAGAGCTAGACGCCGATGTGAAAAACTACCCTTCTTCAAGCGCTTAAAAACTTCCTCAGCAGACTCCATCTTTATCATTTCGGAACTTTTGATAGCAGGGCAGACAATGTAGGTGATGTGGCCTTTTTCTATCTCGTTTTCGATCATCTGTTCCACTCTTGGCCGATCCTTATTTCGCGCAGTATAGGTTAGCACAGGCTGACGTCCTGCCGGCATGTCACGCATTTCCGAGATATCCAAATCACCGTAGAGGATCATCGCCAAGGAGCGTGGAATAGGCGTGGCTGACATCACCAAGACGTGCGGATATGCCTCCTCTTTACTACTTAGGTTGAGGCGTTGTTCAACCCCGAAACGATGTTGCTCGTCTGTAATACATAGCGCTAACTGTTTATATTTGACATCATCGGACAGTAAAGCATGCGTTCCTATCAGGCATTGAATCTCACCGGATTCGATCGCAGTGAGCGTCTCTCTCTTTTGGGCAGCTGGCATACCTCCCACCAGCAGTCCCGTCTTAATCCCAAATTTCTCGAAAAATTTGGATATATTTTCATAGTGCTGTTGCGCCAGAATAGAAGTCGGAGCCATTAGGACAGATTGCTTGCCAGCCAAGGCTACATACCCCATAGCCAGAATTGCTACTGCGGTCTTGCCTGAGCCGACATCACCTTGAATTAGTCTGTAGGCGGGGCAAGTACGTTCAAAGTCGCGCTTGATCGCTGCTAGAGTCTCCTGCTGCGATACGGTCAATTGAAAGCCAAAGCTCTCTTCCATTTTTTGCAAGTCGGCCTCATCCTGCTCCGACAGGACCAGTGCTTGCCGCTCAAGATAAGTGCGTTCCGCTTTCAAAGAACGTAAGCCTGCCATGATCAGAAACAATTCTTCAAAAGCCAATCTCCGTCTGCCCACTTCGGCAGCGTGGACACTAGAAGGAAAATGAATTTCAGAGAAAGCATAGGACTGCGAGGCCAGCTGATGATCACGTCGACTGCCGGCGGGTAAGAACTCAGTAAAGTGCAGGCTATCTGAGTCTAGTATCTGTGCTACTCCATCTCGCAGGATGTTTTGAGTCAGTCCTTCTGTCAGAGGATAGATGGGTAAAAGTGGCGGTACTGCCTCCCCTTCACGATAGAATTGCGGATTCTGAACTGAAAAATAGCGGCCCGCACGTTTGATGCGCCCCCGGAAAACGAGGCTGTCGCCGCGACTCATTTGTTTTGCTATCCACGGCTGATTAAACCAAACCGCGCTGAGAGCGCCGGTGTCATCCTGAAGTTTGACGACCGTCTGTGATACCCTGCCACGTCGATTGACGTGCGGCATACTGATTACATGAGCCTTAAAACAGGCTGTTTCTCCATCTTCCAATTCACTAACAAAACTAAGATCAGTCCAGTCTTCATATGTGCGCGGCAAATGCCACAGCAAGTCTTCACAGCTGTGAATACCCAGCTTAGAAAAAAGCGCGGCTCTCTTGTCGGAAATGCCGCGCAGTACTGAGACTTTCTCGTCAAGAATACTGCGCCTAGACACAGTCTCCGACCTCCTTAGCTTCAAGATCCTGCTTTCGACCGTACGCACAAAGCTGGTTCAGCGGACACGCTACACACTGTCTACAGCGAGCCTTACAGATCTCGCGACCGTGAAAGACCATGTAGTGCCCCCAGTCTGTGTAGGAAGTAGCCGGTAGTACTTTCTCTAAGTCTCGCTCTACCTTCAGAGGATCCTTCTCACTCGTGAGCCCTAATAGTTTCGAGATACGAGCGCAATGCGTATCGACCACCACCGCCTGCTCACCAAAAGCATCACCTAGGATCAGATTCGCTATCTTGCGACCTACTCCGGGCAGAGCCATTAATTGCTCACGCGATTGGGGAACTTCTCCATCGTACTTATCCAGTATTTCACGTGCCGAGCCTTTTAAACCTCTGGCTTTGTTACGATAAATACCGCAAGAACGAATTAGCTCTTCGATATCACTTAATTCAGCCTCTGCCATTGCGCTTATACTAGGATAGGTCGCAAAGAGCTGAGGCGTAATCTTGTTAACACGTTCATCGGTACACTGCGAAGCTAAAATGGCTCCACAAAGAAGCTCCCAAGGGGAACTTGCATCCAGTGTTGTTTTGGCGTCCGGGTATGTTTCCTCTAATATTTCAATAATCTTAACTGCACGCTGCCTCATTAATATCTCACTTGCTGTAAATAACAGGAAAAAGTTTGCTCCTCCGCCTCACTTGGTCGGTAGACTTGCATTACACAATATGAACCCACTGATTTTCCATCCATAAATTCAATTAAATCTTCTGCTACTTTAACTTCTATATCGTTAATAGTGAGTATTATATCACCTGCGCGCAAGCCGGCAGTATAGGCAGGGCTGCCCAACTGGACACAAGTAACATGAAGACCTGTAGGGTAACCATAACGTCCGGCTAAGAGCCGTGCTGCGTCATCAGCCATGACTGCAATCCCCAAGCTTCCTTGAGAAACGGGAAGGTTTTCTACCTTTTCAATAATACTATCTATAACTTGAGTAATCACCGAAGAAGGAATGATATAAGTGCGATAATCGAGATAAGAATGCTGCTTCGAGGCGCTACATACGCCTAGAATACGGCCGTACTCATCAATTAATGGTGCGCCGGGAACTTTATTCAAGGTAGGCACATCGGACACGAAGAGGTCATACGGCAAAGCATCTTCACGTACACTTGGCACGTGCACACTCATTACATGACTCGGGATCAAGCTGCCATCTTGCACAAAATCTTCCGGCGACGTAAGAACTCCTACCGGAAGACCCACCTTAATTTCGCTGTTTTGAAAAAGTTGCTGAGCGGTAAGTTTCCGTGTTCCGGGCTTTACTTTCAAGAGAGCGATATCGCTCATCTGGTCGAAGCCATACAGGCTTGCCACAAAGGGCATCGTGTATCCGTTCACAAAGATATCGATAGTAGCTCCGTTAACTATTATTCCGCGATGATCTACAGCTCGCTCAAACATCGAATAGGAACTTATGAGAAGACCTTCTTCGTCTATTATTAAAGCAGAAAAAGTCTCTTCTCTCTCCCCATAGATCGTTGACGCAGGGATTGTCAGTCTAACCAATGCGACAGAGGGATTAACCCGTTCAAATATTTCCGTCCAAGGTAATTTTTCCGGAGGGTCTCTGCGATCATCAATAACTGTCGGCCTGGTAACTTGCGGACTTGTCCCTGACGTATTATTGTCCGTCTCCGGATTGACGGTTTCTTTATTGCTAGGAAGCGTAGTGCTTTCAGTTGTCGTGCTAGTACTGGGCGCGCTACTTGGACTAGTCTGGGTACTAGATGTGTTCTTGCTACTTGTCGACACTGTTCTGCTTTGCTCGTTCCTACCGTTATTATCACCATCGAGATCAAGCAAAGGCGAGCTAGGCGGAGTGAGGGGATCAGCGGCAGGGTCACAGCTGCTGGCAAACACAAGAAAAACTATTAATAAAGATAAAACAACTGTTATTTTCGATTTCATTACATGCTTTGACATTAAGTAATCGATCCTTTCATTAGCTCTTGCTATTCAGGAATAATGTTGTAAACAATGTAAACTCTATATTACGTAATAAAAGTGTATATAATATGAACAAATCACGCATCAGGGACGTTCTAATGTAAAAACTATCCCCGCTCCACCCAAGTCCGAACGGTATGCCTTGATCATCTGTCCATGTCGTTTAATCAGCGTACGGGCAATGTAAAGACCTAAACCCGAACCTTCAGTAGAACGGGAGCGCTCCGCTTTATAGAAACGATCAAAGATGTAGGGAATGTCCTCATCTCCAATGCCTTCACCATTATCTTCAACTGCCACATGTACCAAGCGGTTTTCTAAGCTGCTACGCACGAGCACCAAGCCCGACTGGGGTGCGAAACGAATTGCATTGGTCAAAATATTGCTCAAAACACGAGTAATTGCATCCTCGTCAGCTATTACATTGAAACCGGTCCCCTCCCCGTCAGACAGCTGTAGTTCTAGGCTCAGGTCTTTTTCTTTCAAGAGTGGCTCCAATGAATCAACTACGCGAATGATCAGATTATTGACATTAAAAACGCTGCGCTTCAACGCATTGACATTCCCCTCTACTGTCTGATCAAACAACGTATCGATCAATTGACGTAAGCGTATGGTCTCAGATTTAACAACGTCAAGATAATGCTGATAACGGTCCGGTGGAATAGTACCGTCTCGCATGGCCTCGATAAATCCGTGGATTGAAGTTATTGGAGTCCGCAAGTCGTGCGAAATGCTGGAAAGGAAATCCGTTTGCTGCTGTTCCTGTTCCTCGAACTTTGCAATAAGCGTATTGAAAGTACGCACTAAGAGAGTCAGGTCATCTTCGTGACTTGGTGTACCTTCATCCGTATCATCTAAAGTCAGGGTGTGCTCATCCTCTTTCCCTAACTTAACCCGTGCGCTTAAATCTCCCTTATAAACTTTATCTGCGGTTCGGGCCAAGGCTGAAATCGGTCTGGTAATCGTCCTAGACAAAAGCACGATGATAATAAGAGATAAAAGGAACGCGATGAAAAAGGAAATCGGAATACTGTTTTCCTGCAACAATCCGGTAACGCTGTCCGGCCTCAGATGCCTTAATAAAAGCACTTCACCCGAATACACTCTGGTATAAGCAGGTAGAGGGCTACTGGCAACTAACCATGAATCTACGTCATCAAGGTACTCACTTAATGAAGTCTCTGCAGCTGCACTGCTATAACTGCTACGCCCCCTGTTTGTTGCCTCAAGCGGTAAGATAAAATAGCGCTCCGCAGAGTCATATTCCAGCTGCTCAATAAAATATGCCGGCAGTCCGGTATCGTACACGATACGATTGTCCTCATCAATAATGCAGACAATAGTACCTGTGGAACGGGCGGCAAAGGTCCAGTAGCCGGTAACTTCACCTGTGATGAAAATTCTCCCACTTTCCGGAATGTAGCGAGCTGTGAGGTCAGCTATCTCTTTAGCATTGCGCTCCATATCGTCAAGTCGGAGCTGCTTGGAAGTAGCTGAAGAAATGGAAGTATATACAACTGCTAACACCGAAAATATAATAAGAATTGCCAGTGAAATACTGACAAAAGTTCTGCCATAGATTGACAGACGCTTATTCATTCAGCTTTGACCTCGAACTTGTAGCCGACACTCCATATGGTCCTTATGTTCCAAGCAGGATGATCGATAACATCTAGCTTTTCGCGTAAACGCTTAATATGGACATCGACCGTACGAGGCTCGCCGTAATAATCGAAACCCCAAATGTTTGACAGTATTTGGCTCCGGGTAAATACGCGGTTGGGATGTGAAGCAAGAAAATATAAAAGCTCAAGTTCCTTAGGCGGCAAACTAAGCTCTTCATCGCGCAGACGTACCAGATACTGTGTCCTGTTAATCTCCAGATCTGGATAAGAAATCACGTCATCGCCTTGTTGCTTATTTTCACTTGCATCAAAAGTGTTGCTTTGGCTTGCCCGGCGCAACACTGCCTTCACACGCGCAATCAGTTCCTTCGGCTCAAAGGGCTTCGCCAAGTAATCATCCGCCCCCAGTTCAAGGCCAACAATCTTATCTAAAGTATCTCCGCGAGCTGTCAGCATGATTACGGGCACTGCACTATAGCGCCTAAGCTCACGCATGACATCAAAACCGCTCATGCCCGGAAGCATCAAATCCAAAATAACAACATCAGGATTCAACTGCTGCACACGATCCATGACTTCGTCACCACGAAAACAGACGTCAACTCTGAAGCCTTCGTTCTCAAAATAAAGCTTCAGTAACTCACCTATATGCGGATCATCATCCACTATCAGTACTGTTTTGTCAGAATTAATTTCTCTCACCGTCCATTTCCAATTAGTTTTCAGGGATTCAAATATTATACGGTATTTTCATGTGTATTGAGCATATCGCCCAGCTCCTCTAAAAAGGACGAGATATCGCCGAACTCTCGGTACACCGAAGCAAAACGGATATAAGCGACCTCATCTATCCCGCGCAATTGCTCTAGAACCAATTCACCTATTTCAGAACTGGGGATTTCACGTCGCAACTTATTACCTTCACTCTGTTCAATTGTATGTACAATTTCTTCAATTTGAGCAGTAGTAATCGGGCGTTTCTCGCAGCTCTTCATGATGCCTGCGATTAGTTTCTCGCGGTCAAAAGGTTGCCTACTCCCATCCTTCTTTATCACCATCAACGGCATGAACTCTACTCGTTCATAGGTCGTAAATCTTTCACCACACTGGCAACACTCACGTCGCCTGCGTATTGTGCTGTCGTCATCTGACGGGCGAGAATCGACAACTTTATTGTCATTATGCTGGCAATAGGGACAGCGCATAATTTCCTCCTTGTCTTTACAGCTGTAAAAAAACGCGACCGGATTCAAGACCAGGTCGCGTCATTTAAAAAACTCAAAAAATTCCAACCGCGGTTTTAGTCGCGTTCATCACCCAGCTCGTCCTGGAGGAACCAGGGCAAGACACGACCACCTTGTCGAGGTTTACTCTTAGTAGATTGCCCTGAACTTTTCTCATCAGCAGTTGGAGCTTCATCAAGAACTCTCGGTTCCCGCTGTTCGGACATTCTTTCCAGAACATCTCCGGTCTGACGACGATATCTTTCGCTATCTTGCGGATTGTCAAAACTTTCTCTTCCTGTGGGCACGTTCTCACGACGCGGATAGTTAACAGGCGGCATTTCGCGACGTCGAGGTTTCAGAAAATCAGGCAGGTCGTCCATTGTCGGAGTCTGCTGCTCATCTTGTAGAGGCTTACGTGATGTTGAATATGAAGAAGCCATGCTGGCTGCATTGGCAGTAGTCTGAGTCGACTTTGCAGCATGCTGCTTTACTGCATCTTCTTCAAAACGGCTGGCAATAATGGTGATAATGATATCATCCTGCATATTATCGTCGATCACTGCACCGAAGATTATGTCTGCATCAGGCGAAACTGCTTCACGTACTTGTGAGGCTGCCTCGTTGACCTCTTTAATCTTCATATCGCGTCCGCCGGTAAAGTTGATGATGATGCTATGTGCGCCCTCAATGGTTGTATTCAACAAGGGACTGCTCATTGCCTGTTTAACCGCTGTAGCTGCACGGCTCTCACCATTACCGCGACCGATACCCATATGGCACATGCCGGCATCTGTCATTACGCGGCGAATGTCGGCCAAGTCGAGGTTGATCATACCGGGAACTGCTACTAAGTCAGAAATACTGGATACGCCATATTGCAGTACATGGTCTGCCATAGAGAAGGCCTCGTCCAATGATGTATCGTCGCTGGCGATTTCCAGTAGTTTATCATTGGGAACAACGATCAAAGAATCAACATACTGTTCCAGCTTGCGCTGACCTGATTCGGAATTCTGACGTCGTCTTGAGCCTTCGAAACGGAAAGGTGTAGTAACTACAGCAACAGTTAGAATTCCCATTTCTCTCGCTTTAGCCGCTACTATGGGTGCTGCACCGGTGCCGGTTCCGCCGCCCATACCTGCTGTGATGAAGAGCATATCAGTGCCTTGAATGGCTTTAGCAATATCTTCAATATTCTCTTCTGCGGCCTTTTGGCCCATTTCAGGATTGGCACCGCAACCTAAGCCGCGTGTCACCTTTTCTCCAATCTGTATCGCCGTTGATGCCTTAGTGCGTGATAGGGCTTGGTGATCACTATTCACAGCGATAAACTCAATGCCTTGCACTCCATCTTCTATCATACGGTCAACTGCATTACAGCCACCGCCGCCAATACCGATCACTCTAATAGTGGCGTAGAAATCATCGTCCATTCCGAATTCAAAATTATATTCTGCCAAGGAAATACTCCTTTCGTGATAAAAACAGTTTTTGTAAGATGTTATTACTAGCTTACAACTGAATTTAACAGGGGGTTTGTCTTGATACCCTAATTATGTTTGGGCATATTTTACATGATAAAAAATACATTTACAATACGGAAGATCGTCTATACACTTACATTTGCGTTGTTGCCGATGACATAATGTCATCATAACGAAAATGCTTCGCAACAATCTCTTTAAAACTAGCTTTTGTCCTCTTCATCGTTTATAGAGCTACGAATTTCGCCGCCTGATTTCCTGCCGGCTAGTCTCCAGTCTTTATATTGCAAATATAGTTTCGACACAATTTCTCTAATATTTATGAAAATTCGATATGTAAATACAAAGGCAATAATGGTAGATAATTCAAAATTAATTTGCTGACCTAAGGCTGTTAAAAGCATTGCCATTAAAGAGTTTAC
>DIRG01000066.1:21217-39177 GCA_002427475.1 Mageeibacillus sp. UBA5442 | reverse complement strand
AGGACAGCTAACAAGGTATCAATTCCGGCAAGGACCATAAGAGCAAGGTAAGGTGCCCAAGCAGCCGGCACAGGCACGCTGACAAAAAGACCGATTACTAGACCGATTAGTAAGCCTATTAGTGGTATCAATGTCACTCCCCTTTGCTTATCATGCGTTTTTCACTTGTTATGACATCTCTCAAGTGTGCTTTAGGAGATGTCAGGACGAAAGTGTACTTTCGTTCCCGTCATATCCAGCTCACCTGCTGCTTTCTCTGTGAACCCTTCAACGAAGATTAAGTCCGAGAGTAACGCAAGTTTATCCTGTAAGTACCTGTTATCATCTAGTTTAACACGAATCATACCGCCCTGAGTACTGGGAATATGTAAATAAAATGAACTTGTGTCCTGCCAAATAATGTGACGAATAAGTGGCAGCAGTTTTTCTTCATTTTTTTTGCTACTATCTTGACGAATAATTTCAGCTGTAAGGTTTATTGATTTTTGGAGTCGATAAGTTTGCTCAGTTTGCAGCTGTTTGCCTTCTTCCGCTGTTTCTGTGAGCGTAATTTGCTCCACACTGGGGAAAATATCAGAGGCTTCCTCCTTGAGTTCAATCACAAAGAGGTCTTTATCAACAAGAGCGTAACCGCCGGGTACCCGCACACACATGATCTCGGTTTTTTCATTGAGATCAATTTTGATCCTAGATGGATAGGAAAAGTACACTTTAACGTCATCCACCAAGGGAGATGACGCCAAGATTGTTTCTTCGGCAGCAGCATAGCGCAAGCCAAAGAGAGTCCGGATATTCCCGCCCAGCTTATAGACAAAATGCTTATTCTTATGAGGGGAGAGTACTTGTTCCACACTCTTATCATCAATTCGGTAAGTCCCGTTCACCTCAATCTGCTTGATGGTAAAACCCGGGACTAGCGCCAGCAAAGTGATCACAACGAGAATGGAGGCCACGATTGCCAGAAAAATCAGCGGTTTTCTGCTCATCAGGAGTGAACGCCTACGTTCCCGGTCTCGCTTTTTCCTGCTTTCAGCTGAAAATGGAGAGGGCTGAAAACTGGCACTCTCCGGTCGCTTACTCTGCTTGGATCGTTTGAGATCCGCCTGACGGTTTGAACTCGTCTTTTTACGACCGTCTTTGTTGTTTTTTCTTGCTTTGCTCATTATCGCCATTATCCTTATCTGAGAGATATGGTGCGATCTTCTGATAAATCACCTTTTCCGCAGGAGGCATCTCTGCGGACGACAATGCTTTCGTCATTTGCAGCAGTCGCTCAGGTCTATTAATAAAGTATCGTATTCTATCAATGAGATATTCTGTATTAAAATCTTTATCTTTAATCATGATTGCGCCGCCGAGCTCTGCCAAACTCTGCGCGTTCATGCTCTGATGATCATCGATGGCATGGGGATATGGGACCAGTATGGCCGGTTTGGCCAAAGCCATCAATTCAGCACAGGTCATTGCTCCTGAACGAGAGATGACAAGATCCGAAGCGGCCATCCATTGTGCCATATTATAAAGATAATTCGTGACTTGGACGTTCGAGATGCCTTCGTAGATTTCCGGGCTGTTCGGCTGATCCTTACCTGTGCTCAGCATAATCATCAGTTCGGGATGGTCTTTCACCAACTGCTGCCAGCCGTGGTGATCACGTAAGCCACTTATCGCCTTGTTTAAACGTTCCGCACCTAGACTGCCGCCCGTGACGACCAGAAGAAAACGATCTTCAGATATGCCGATGGCGTGTCTCCCCTGCTCCTTGTCCAAATTATAAAATATAGGTTGAACCGGATTGCCGCTCACTGTAATTGCATCGAGATCTCCAAGATTCTCTTTACTTTTTTCATTTATGACGAAAACATGAGCCGCATGTTTGGCAAAAAAGCGGTTGGCTCTGCCGGGGTAAACATTCTGCTCATGCAAAACATAAGGTGTCTTTAGCTGCGAAGCTGCCATAATAACTGGCCCTGTAACGTAGCCACCGGTGCCGATGACAAGGATGGGTTTCAGCTTTTTAATAAGCTTTCTGGTCGTTCGTATGCCGTGGATGTTGTCCTTAAGCCAGCGGTAGAACCATGGATAATACTTCGAAGGCATGGCGCGGGCTGAAATGGGGACAAATTCATAACCTGCTGCAGGCACCATTTCCGCCTCAATATTTCCCGCCAAGCCACAAAAAATAATCCTCACATCAGGATTATTATCTCTAATCTCAGAGGCTATTGCTAAGGCAGGGTGAATGTGGCCACTTGTACCCCCAGCAGCAAAAATTACAGTTTTTCGATCATCGGCTTGCATATCGTCAAGCAACTCTCTTTCTTCATTATTTACGATCCAAGACGCGCACTAATTGGCGATTACGCTTAACGCCTGTTTTTGAAACGCATAAAACCAAAGCAGCAGCTGCTGCAAAAATAACGTTTGCTGTGCCGCCTGCAGAGAAAAAAGGCATTGAAATTCCTGTTGCCGGTATCAGGCTCGTCGCAACCGCCATATTAAGGAAGGCCTGAAAAACAATCAAAAACGTGAAACCACCTGCAATGTTGCGCGCAGCTAAGCTTGAAGCCCGCGAGGCTACCGAGAAGCCGGCTATAAGAAATAGTATAAACAAGAGCAGGACAGCTAGCGTACCAATTAAACCGAGCTCTTCTCCAATAATCGGGAAGATGAAATCATTATGCGCTTCTGCGAGCCAATTAAGTTTCTGCGTACTGCGTCCTAGACCGACGCCGGTCATTCCCCCCACTCCAAAAGCAATTTCTGCTTGTTCTATCTGACGCCTACCGTCTGCATCCACAGAATCGCGGTCTCGGAACAATTCGATCCGGCGCTGTGAGTGAGCGAATCTATCTGAAATCAAGTCCGGCAGCGACGTATTGTAAACCACCGGAATCAATAAAGCAGCTAACAAGAGAAGTACCAGCATGATCGGAATGACATGTAAGAGTATGCCTCGGAGCCAAGAACGTAGTGGGATTTTTCCCATAATAAACATTAGAAGTGCCAGCACGACCAGAATGATGGCTCCGGATAAATGGGGCTGTAGCACGATGAGGACAACCCATAGCAATATGCGCAAAAAGGGACGGGTGAAGTCGCGATAAGTCTCGAGATTCATCTTCTTGAAGGCAGTCTGCTTCTTCTCTTCCCAAGGTGTTCCTATGTCGGGTTGCCGTCTGCGCTGTCGTTGTCGCTCAAAGAAGTACGTAGAAAGATAATAGACCACGCCGATTTTGGCTAATTCTGAAGACTGGAACTGAATCGGTCCGATCGCTACCCAGCGCTGTGCGCCTTGACTGGTAATTCCTCGCAGCATCGTATAGAGCAAAAGACCGGTAATTACGAAATAGACTATTTCGCGTAAGCCGGGGCGTAACAACTGCCGAAAGGGCGTGATCAAGGCAAGTCCTATAGCCAAGAGCGAACCGGAGATACCTAATAACAACTGACGCGACGCGAACGCTGTGGCATCGGCTATAACCTCAGTTTGTAGCGCTTCCGGCAACTCATTCAGGGCAAGCTCGTCATCGACAACATTTACATAGGTACTTGAACTGACAAAACTTTCTCCAAAACTAGCGCTGAACATCATGATGAAGCCGAAGGCCATCAGGCTGATCCAAATAAAGAAAAATGGCAATGATATCCTCCTGTGGCTGGCAAGATCTTCCGGACGCAGTTCTAAATTTTCTGCACCGGTCTCTTCATCCGTTAAACCCGGAAATCTTATAAGCTGATCTTGCACATCGCTAGCCATAAGTATCCTTTCTTAAAAAGCACCGACAACGAATAATATGCCAATCAGTCCGCAGATAGCACCCACCAGATAAAAAACGTACACTACCTTCTGTTCAGACCAACCGCTGAGCTCAAAGTGATGATGGATCGGAGCCATACGGAAGATCCTCCTGCCGCCGGTCCGCCGGAAATACAACGTTTGCATCACTACAGACAATCCTTCAAAGAAGAAGATAAAGCCGACTACGACTGCCAGATATGGTGTTCCCGCTGCCACCGTCAATAAAGTAAAGCCGATCCCCAAGGATTGAGAACCGGTGTCCCCCATAAAGATGCGTGCAGGATAGCGGTTGAAAAACAAAAAGCCCAGACAACCGGCCAATATAAGCATCGGCAGAAATTGCGACTGATGGGCCAAAATCCCGGCCATAACCAGTATGCGATGAATAATAATAAGAAAGACGCAGGCAATGCTCATGAGCCCGGACAGAAGGCCGTCCAAACCATCTGTAATATTCACCGAATTACTCATATAAAAAAGGAAAGGGATCAGGATCAGGAAGTATAAAAACTGACCTATACCGCTGAAGACGATCTTTTCCATTGTGAACGGAACAAGCATAAAAGCGCCTTCCGGCCGCAGATATACGAACCAAGCGGACGCCAATATCGAGAGCAGGCCAAGAATGACTGTCTTTTGCTTAACACTCAATCCTTCGCGCGAAACTCGAACCTTGATATAGTCGTCGATAAACCCGACGAAGGCAAACAAGAGCATAAACAGGAGAATCATGCTGGTCGTCAACATACCTGGATAAATCAGAGCTGTAATAAATCCGATCAGGAACAACGGTATAAGGAAAAACAAGGCACCGAAAGTTGGGGTACCGCTTTTCACGTAATGTGATTTCGGTCCATCTTCGCGCACGCGTTGGCCGATGTTCAGCTTTTTCACAAGGGGCATACCAAAGCCCCCAATAGTTACGGTTGCCAGAAACATCAATAAGGCCCATATAAGCATACTATTGCCGGTCAATACTCTTGTGCTCAGATAGAAGATCACTCTTGTGTCCTCTCTTTTTCAGGTGCAAACATCCTCTTTAACGCCTCCGCCACCCTTTCGAGATGGTAGTAGCGTGAAGCTTTAAGTAAGACATAATCCCCAGCTTTAACCTCTTGGAGAATTCGCGGCAAGGCATCGTCGACTGTGGTGTACCAACCTGCGAAGACATTGCGCCCAGCTTCAGATTGCATCAGTTTGTTCTTGGTATATTCGGTCTCTTGGCCGATAAGAATTATGCGGTCAAAATTATTAGTCAGCGCCTGTCTGGCCGCTGTCTCATGAACCCCTTTTGTGTAACGCCCTAATTCTCGCATGCCTCCTAGAATCAACACGCGACGACGCTCCTCCGCCATGAAATCTACTGCTTCTAAAGCTGCCAGGTAAGATTCCGGCGAAGCATTGTAAGCATCGTTCATGACAGTTACAGGGCCAAAGTTAAGTACCTGCTGACGGCCATCCAGATTTTCAAAATTCAAAGTAGAGGCTGCAGCTTCATCCATATCAAGACCTAAAGCATAGGCAACCGCCAATCCGAATAAGGCTGTATTCACATAATGCTCGCCGGCGACGGGCAGGCTTATCTGCCATTTCTCATCCGGTGCCAGATTGCTGCGAGCAATAAAGGAAGTTCCGTTCTTATCAATAACCAGGTCTTCCCACCAAAACACCGGGCTGCCGTCACGCTCCAAATGTGAAATATTTTCTTTGCAGGCGACAAACCAGACCGGCAGCGTCGGGGGATCGGTGATATACCACTCTTCTAGGAGAGGGTCATCACCGTTGAGTATTAATAAACCATTGTCTTTCATACCTTTAACAATGGAGGTTTTCTCTTTTAAAATATCGCGTATCGTCCCCAGATATTCGGCATGAGAAAAGCCAACTTGCGTAATAATACTGATATCTGGCCTCGCGATTTTGGAAAGCTGTTCAATCTCGCCCGGTCTATCCATGGCGACTTCCGTCAAGAGTACTTGAGTCTCAGCTTCAGTTGACAAGAGCGTTTCGGATAAACCGATCTCATTATTCAAATTACCTTCGGATTGTTCGGACGTTAATTGCGACTGCACCATCTGACAAATCATATTACGGCTGGTAGTCTTGCCTACACTGCCTGTCACAGCAATGACAGAACAGCTCAACATCTTGCGATAGCCTGCTGCTAAATCCTGATAGGCCTGCAAGGTATCGTCCACCAAAAGGAGGTCTGGCCCATTCAACTCACCGGACTTGACATCTTCAATCCATTTTTTTACCAAAGGTTCATCTTTTTCTACTACCAGCAATTGCGCTCCTAGCCTCACTGCTTCGTCCAAAAAACGATGTCCATCGAAGTGATCGCCACGCAAGGCAACGAAGGCCTCACCGGCTTGCAAAGACCGCGTATCCGTAGAAATACTCTTGTAAAACCTGTCAGTATCATTTTCGTGCCGTGGTTCACGCACAATAGTGCCGCCTGTCCACTGCATCATTTGACTTGGTAAAAATCTACCCACTGTTATCAATCTCCCTAAATCTGAAAAAAGTCCTATGCCTAAGGCAAAGGATCTGTTTCAGGTTCGACCTCAGGCGACACATCAGCTGCTTCTTCATCTGCGTTGACGGGAGGATCAGGATCTGCCACCACTGGAGTAGTGTATACGACAGGTTCTGTTTCCTCTACATTCACATCTTCAGAAAAACTCAGCTTAATCGCTGTCCCCTTCGGTACCATAGTATTTTTTGTATTTGTACCGTTCGGAGCTCCAGCTACATCATTAGCATTGTCAGCGCCTGAAGAGCTCTGTGGAGTTTGGTCAATGCAGGCTCCATCTATGTCACCAACAACTTGAATAACCACACCTGACTCAGCTGCCAGCCAAATGCTCTCGTGATAATTTTTCGCCCTAAAGTCCGGTACAGTCACCCATTCTACTTCATTTACCAACTCCGGGTAAAGCCACACAGTTGATCCTTTGGCCAAGATACTTTCTTCAGCCGGTAAACTCTGCGCCAAAGGCTTATCTAGAAAAAACTGATCAGCCGGCACAGAAGGCGCAAGCCCCAAATTGGAAAGCTTTGCAGCCGCCTCACCTACTGTCAGTCCGGCCAAAGACGGAATTTTTACTGAGTATTTCAAATTTGCCAAATCCGTCGCAGTGTATTCTTGTTTAAGCCCTAGATGATTCAAAACACGAGCTGAGATGCGATTGCTCGCGCGAGTTGCTATAATACTGCTGCTTGTAATCCCCGGGTCGCGGATTACGACTAAAGTGGCAATACGAGGGTCATCTATGGGAGCGACACCGGCAAAGGAATAGGTAGGAATTTCGTTCGTTTCATCCATCGAAGTGCCGGTCTTTCCTCCAAGCCTAAAACCCTCACTGCCAAAAGTCTTATTACCCATTAGAACAACATCTTCCAGCAACGCCAAAACACGCTTGCTGGTCTTGTCTGAAAAGATCTGTTTGCCCTTTTCTACGGGAATTTCGTGATAGACACCATCAGCCTGAGATGTATATGCTCCTACTAAGCGTGGAGTAAGCATATTCCCACCGTTGCCTATCGTTGCGAAGAAATTAGTCAGTTGTAAAGGAGTTACGGTCGAAGATTCGCCGAAGCTAAGGTTGGCTAAATCAAGTGGCATGGGATTAGTGTGAAAAATCCCGCTCACTTCACCGTATAAATCAATACCACTTTTGCCCTTAAATCCTAATTTCTCTACGTATTCGTAGTATTTTTCGATGCCAATTTCGTTGCCTACCTGGACAAATACCGGGTTGCAGGAACGATAGAAAGCCTCACGCAAGGTTTCGTCACCATGACCATGTCCAGTGACACAGTACATGGTCTGACCTTGAACGGTAATAGGATCGTCATTATAGATAACGTGTTCACCGCTTACTCCTTCTTCCAAGGCAATCGCCAGCGTTACAGCTTTGAAGGTCGAACCGGGTTCAAAAGACGCTCCCACATTAAGATTTGTCCAGAGATGCTCACTTCGATATTTAGCCTGCTCGTCTTCCTCTAGCTCCTCCCAGATATCAGCTTCCACGCCCAGTGGGAGGCCGGTAGGATCATCAGCCCTATAAGAAGGAATCTGGTCCATAGCCAAAATATTTCCGGTATAGACATCCATGACAATCCCGGAGACACCATTGATAGAGCCCGTTGCTGCGGCAATAGAAAGGAGTTCTTCATGTAGAATTGACTGAACTGAGTTGTCAATCGTGGTGTGAATCGTATGGCTGGAATCGCCTTCCTGCTTAATACTCGATGAAAAGGGCACTGCCCCTTGATTAGCATAGTTGTTTCGTTTCTGATAAATGTAGGTAGTGGAGCCGGAAAGGAGGTCTTCATAGCTTGCTTCTAGTCCTGAAACTCCCTCAAGGCCATCTGATTCTGCGCGTGTCATTCCCAAGATGGAGGAAGCAAGGTCAACATTGTTATAAACACGTTTCTCTTCGGCATCGAAGCGGAAGCCGCCGACTCGATTCTCCGTCAACCAATTTTTCAAGCGTTCAGCTTTGCTTTCCGGGACATATGCTGCCAGCTGAACATACGCTGTACTTTCGCGCTCACTCGCCAGCATAACTGCTTCAGACATGGAAAGACCGTCTTTAACTGTAATTAAAGAGCGAACAGAGTCCGCTTTCTCACCCTCAAGATCAAGAGTATTTATGATCATATCAGCAATATCTTCTTGCTCAATATTAGATTTAGGAGAACTTACGACCGAAGGAGTCATTCCGACTCGATAGACATAAGAGGAGGAAACCATAGGGTAGCCATTGCGATCCAGAATTGAACCACGTTTGGAATCAATTTTTCTAACTGAGTGCTGTTGGCGCGCTGCTTGCGCAGATAATTCATCACTACTGACTACATGTAGTTGATAGAGTTGGGAAGCAATTAGCACCGCCGATAAGATAAAGGCGACGCTGATAAGAATTAAAGACAGGCTGCCGACAGATCTAGAATCAGTTTTCTTAAATCTACGTAATGATGTAAGTTTGTCTCGACGCCCTGACATAAAAAGTTTACTATTCTCCGTCTATCTGCTTTGTATTTCACGCTGTTGAACCCCATTTACGGGCGCATACTCTCAACATAGTATTCAATCGTACCGATATTCTCTTGATAAGAATGCAATCTGCCCATTGCTAAACTATCCTCATCAGCAGAAACGGAATCACCAACTAGTGTCTTGTCGGAATTATGTCCTTTCACATAAATTATTTGATTGCTGCCTGCCACTTGCAAACCTAGGTTACTCTGAGCTTTATCTTTAATGTATTCAAAATCATATTGTTCAGACAATTTGTTGAAGAGAGCGTTGTTGGACATTTCTACTCTCTCAATCCGCTGTTTCATTCCGGAGTTAAGAAAACTCATTTCAGTAATACGAGCATATCTGGTCACTATAAAAGCAACCATCACCGTCATTGCGGCAACAGCCATAACAACGCCAATGCATGTGCGAACTCTCTCGCGACTAAGAGCACGATAAGTCTTCTTAATTTCAGCTTCCTGCTGCAGCTGACGGCGCCTCTTAATCCGCTTCGCCTCTTCTTCAGCAAACCGTCGCTCCGGCATTTCCTGTGGAGTAGGAAGCTGATAGGCGGAGTAGCTTCTCATTTGTCGGGCGAGGTTACCATCAGATTCATATAAGCTCATGCGACACCTCCAAATTCAAACACACGCAATTTCGCACTGCGTGATCTCTTGTTCTCAGCGATCTCCGCCGCTGAGGCTTCGACCACCTTGCGTTGCGGTCTCTTTCCCAAAGGCTTCTTTCCGCAAATGCAAACAGGAAAATCTCTGGGGCACTCACAAGGATCTTCCCAATTGAGGAATGTCTGCTTGACTAAACGATCCTCCAAGGAGTGAAAACTAATTATTACTACACGTCCTCCTGACGACATAATCTCAGGTAATTGCTTCAGGAGTGACTCAATTTCTTCAATTTCTCTATTAACAGCAATGCGAATTGCTTGAAAGCTTCTTCTTGCCGGATGTTTCTTTCTTCTAGCTGAAGGAGGCACTGCTTGGCGAATTATTTCTGCTAACTGTCCTGTCGTTTCTAATGCTGTATGCTTGCGCTCTTCAACTATTGCGCGGGCAATGCTCCTTGCATGAATTTCTTCGCCATAATCCCGCAGTATATTAACTAAATCGTCCTCATTAATATCTGCTAATAATTCGGCCGCAGTCATTCCTTCCGACTGATCCATTCTCATATCGAGTGGGCCGTCCTGATGGTAAGAAAAACCTCGCTCACCTTCATCAAGTTGATGAGAGCTAGTTCCCAGATCTGCTAACAGACCATCAATATGCCCCTTTTCTTCCTGAGAGAGGTTTTGCGAGAGAGAAGAGAACTTTGACGAACGGATAGAATAGCTCCCTACAGTATTCATAGCTTCCAATCGTCTACCAGTCTCTTCTCTCGCATTCTCATCGCGATCTAAGGCGATGAGCCGACCCTCAGCACTTAGCTGAGATAGAATAGCGGCGCTGTGTCCGCCGCCTCCACTAGTGACATCTACGTATAAACCGTCAGGCTTAAGCGCGAGAGCTTCAAGCGTCTCTGCTAGCAAAACCGGACGGTGCCATTTGCTATAGTCCGCGGATGCCATAAGGTGACAAGTCCAGTTCAGACAAAGATTCTGCTGCTGCTTGTTGTTTTTCATAGAACTCCTTAGAGCAAATCTCGACTGAGGTATAAACATCGATAAAGCAGATTTCTTCCCCTTTTGTCACGAAAATCCTATCCCACAAATGATTGGGGATAGAGATGCGACCCTGTCCGTCAAGCTCACATTCAACAGCTTCACCAATAATTTGGCGACGGAAAAGACGGGCTTCTGCTTCACTGGTTTGTAATTCACTAAATTGTTCGAGGATCTTCTCGAATTGGGAGGATGTGTACACGTTCAAGTAGCCGTCATCCAAGCTGACAGTCACAATTAGGACTCCGTCAAAACGATCACGGATTTTGGACGGCACGATGACGCGACCTTTTGAGTCTACTACGTGCATATAGCGAGCCACTTGACACCTCCTCCAATATCTTTTTCATATTCTACCACTAAACCCCACTATTGTGTCAAGAAGCTCCACAAAATGGCAAAAATCCCCCCAATGTGGCAAAATTGTAACATTTTTGGCCTTTTCCCTCTAAAACTTGGTTTGAAGAATGGTTTTACAGACAAACACTAGACAAAGGAAAACCACCTACGTGAGGTGGCTGTCAGAGCAAATATTCTATTTCGGCAGATCAAGGCTGACTTAATCGATTGTGCTCAATTTGTAATCCATAGAAATATTAAGTAGAACTCCTAAGAGTAAAAAGTTGGATACCATGGCCGATCCGCCGTAGCTGATAAAGGGCAAAGGAATGCCGGTGATGGGCAAGAGTCCAATTGTCATACCAATGTTCTCGATGTAATGGAAGGCAATAGAAGAGATCAGGGCAACCATAACGTAGGCACTGGAGTAGGATTGCTTCTCTATCTGTGCCGCCCGCCGTAGCGTATAGATAATGAAATAGCCCGCTACAAGAATGACCAAAGCTGAACCGATCAAACCCAGCTGTTCCGAAATAGCGGAAAAAATGAAGTCTGATTCCTTAACAGGCACGTTAACGTACTGTCCGCTGTTATTGCCGGTAATTCCGCCCGATGCCACAGCAGCAAGAGACTGATCAATTTGATACGAGGCTGCCGGGTCATTCCCACGGAAAAAGAAAGTCAAAATACGATTCTTTTGGCTGACGCTGAGGAAAAACTGCCACAGTAACGGCACAACCACAACCGTCACCCCCGCTAGTGAGGCAAGGATGTAGCGCCATTTAATGCCCCAGACAAAGAGAGTCGCCAGGAACATAAATAATATGACCATGGAGGTACCGAGGTCCACTTCCGTAATGACTAATAAAAACGGTATGGCATAAAGCAAGCCGACCTTGGCAAAACCCTGCAGATTCGAGATTTCGCCCTCTTTAATCTGAGCAAAAATCGGACCACTCACCATAGCAACCCCAATTTTTGCTAATTCGGAGGGTTGGAAGGAGCCGACTAAGGGCAGATAAATCCAGCTATCTGCACCGGCCACCGGCCTGAAGCCGTCTACTTTAACATAAATCAGGAGTACAATGCTCACTCCGTAAATCAAAGCGCCGATCAACCTCAGCGTGGGCTTTTCGAAAAGGCAAATGATAAAAGCCGCAACAAGCCCGATCAAAACAATTGCAAGCTGTTTGTAAAAGTTATTGGGGTAATCAAAAATCACCGCACCATAACCTGAAGACAAGACAGTATTAAGGACAACCAACCCGATAATAACTAAAACAGCAACCGGCACCAGCATCCTGTAATCCAAGAGCTGGAAAAATTTGTCTATACGGGAAGATTTATTCTTAGTGTTTAAGTCAGGCATGATTACAAGTAAAGCAGCTTAAGCCTCAGACTCCTCATCGTTGTTATTTTGTTCGCCCTCTTCTTCCACAGAAGCTTCAATCCCCGTCTCCTCTGTTCCCAATACAGGCGCATAAATTATTTCGCCTGCCCGATCAGCACTTAAGCTGATGGCTGCCAGAGCTTTTCTACGCGAATTATTACGAACCGCGTTGATTACAAGAACGACAACACCGAAAATAACCATAGCCGCAGACAAAGCTTGCGAGATGCGAATCCCGCCACCCGTGAACAGAGCGTCAGTTCGTATACCTTCTACAAAGAAACGTACGACTCCATAAAGCAAGAAATAGCTGGCCAATGTAGTCATGGGCTGCTTGGAACGACGGCGCACGAAGAGCAGAATAACGAAAATAAGAATATTTGCCAAAAATTCGTAGAGGAAGGTGGGATGCACTGGCAGAGAAGGATCAAGTCCCGGCAAAGGATTTCCGGGATTCGGGTTGATTCGGTTTAAATATGCAGACGTCCCATTACTGATCATGCCCCAAGGCAGATCTGTATTAACGCCGAAGGCTTCCTGGTTGAAAAAATTTCCCCAACGACCGATAGCGTGACCCAAGGGCAGATAAGGCGCCAGGTAATCAAGTATCTTAGATAGGCGAATACGCTTATACATAGCCATCAACAAGATGGCGAGAATAGAGCCGATCACTCCGCCGTAGAAGGCCAGCCCTCCCGATCTAAGGTCAAAAATCTTACGCCAATCGGAAGAGAATTGTGACCACTCGAAAGCTACATAGTAGACGCGAGCTCCGATTATCGCGGCCGGAATTAAGACCAAGAAAAAATCGACGACATCATCACTTTTTAAATCGTGTCTTTTCGCGTGCCTAATCGCCAAAAGCATGGCTAGCAAAAAGGCCAGCGCAATTAAGAGCCCATACCAATAAATTGATATTTCGCGACCAAAGAGATTGAATTGAAACACAATTCGGCTAATTTCGAGATTATTTATACCTAACCCCGGAAAATTCACAAGATAATCCGCAGAATTATTCATATCTGATCCTCCAGACGATTATTTTACCACACGCGACTGATGCCATTGCCACACATTTTCCAGATCCGCCCGCACAGCCTCGGTCAACTCTTCCATGGACTCGAAACGCAGCTCCGGCCTAATGAAAGAAAGAAAGTCCACTTCAATTTCCTCGCCATAGAGCAAGCCATCGAAGTCATACAAATACGTTTCAACCCGTAAGGGGGTCTCCTCTTCAATAGTCGGAGATACTCCGATATTGCTAACCGCAGGAAAAACTCCTGCACTACATTGAGCAACAGTAGCGTAAACCCCGTTGTGCAATCGAGCACGCTTGGCTGGATAGCGAAAATTAGCGGTAGGAAAACCTTTGCGCGAGCCAATTGCACGCCCGTGCTCCACCACACCCTTGAGCTTATACGGCCTAGTCAACATTTCCGTAACAGCCTCCAACTCTCCCTGATACAAGCAATTTCTGATACGAGAACTGGAAACTTTTTCGTCCCGATAGAGAACATCGGCCGCTACCTTATAAGAGAAATCTTCAGCGGCGGCAAACTCCGCCAATAGATGAACGTCACCCTTTGCCCCGGCACCAAAGCGGGCATCTTCCCCCACGACAAGTGTCTTCACATTGAGTTTTTCCTGCAAGAATTTTTTCAAAAAATCATAAGCGCTGATATTTCGGAACTCTTCCGTCATATTAGTAACGAAAACATCTTCGATACCGATCTCTTCCAAAATCGCGTATTTCTCTTCTATCTCCAGTAAGCGCCGGTTTTCTTCCGGACCGAAGGGCGAAATAAAAGTAAAAACCGCCGGCCGTAAAGATTGCTCGCGGCAAACGTCCATCAGTTCTTCTAAAAGATGGCGATGCCCGATATGCATACCGTCAAAAACTCCCAGCGTAAGCCCGCGCTCCTGCTGAGAATCAATATTTTCCAGAGATTCAAATATCTTCATCCACACTTCCCTCATGTAAAAATTTAGCAGCACTGTCCACAAAAACTCGTTTAACCTCGACTGCGCCTTGCTCAACACTGCCCACAGCAATCAATATATTATTATACGTGAAAGTTATCGTTGCGTGAGAAGTTTCTTGGTCCGATAGCGTAATCTTTTGCCCGTGCGCGAGCTGCAAAGCTTCATGTCGCTGGAGAGCGTAAGTTGGGTAAGCGTCAAAGGCTGCCAGAGTGGGCAAGACTTTGTTTTCTGTCGTTATGGCATCCAAAAACGCTTTAGAACTACGGCCAAGCTCATTGAACCGCGCAAATAAATCATCGACCTTGACAGTTTGATCTAGTCCAAAGGGACCACTGTCAGTGCGTACCAGCTCTGCTGCGTAGGCGTAGCAGCCAAGCTTCTCACCGATAGCATCAGCTAGCGAACGAATATAAGTACCCTTAGATGTAAAAAACTTAACATCTAGGCGGGGGAATTTCTCAGTCTCGACATAATACAGATCCAGGAGCTCCAGCTCGTAAACAGTCACGCTACGCCAAGGACGTTCTACTTCTTCCTCTTGGCGGGCATATTTATAGAGAGCCTTGCCGTCCACTTTGACAGCAGAATAAAGGGGAGCCTGTTGTTGAATTTCGCCTTGAAAACTGTTTATAACAGCTTCCAAATAAGAACGATCCGCTAGCCGGGAAAGATCGAAGTCCTCTGGTGCACGCGCTACGACTTCGCCCTCGAGGTCCATGGTGTCGGTACGAGCACCGAGTTGGATCTGGCAGCGGTATTTTTTATCATAATTTATCATATAGGGAACGGCCGCAGTGGCACGACCAAAAACTATCGGCAGAACGCCTGTTGCGAACGGATCAAGAGTGCCGCAATGTCCGACCCGCTTCATCCCCAAAAGCTTTCGCAGTTGAGCGACAACTGCAGCTGAGGTTTTTCCGCTGTCTTTGTTTACGAGGATAATCCCCTGATCGTTTAGCATTTTTATCATTAAAGTTTACATTGATCGAGCATTATTTCGGCTTGAGCGAGAGCAAGGGTCTCGGCTTCTGCCAAGCTCACATCCTCCAAAGTAAATCCTGCAGCTCGGACATGCCCACCTCCCCCAAAATGTTTGGAAAAGGCAGCTGCATCCAAGCAGCTGTTAGAGCGGACACTCGCTTGGATTTCACTTCGATCAGGCGACTCGCGCAGAAGTATCGACACATCGACTCCGTCTGCCTCACGCATTTCGGAGGACAGGTAGTCAAGATCGTCATCCCTAGCTCCACGCTGGTCCATCATATCTCGGGAAACTGCTGCTAGAAGAATACGCCCGCCGGCCTCCAGTCTCATTGAGGCAAAAATATCGCCTCTAATTTGGAGCTGAGTTACGGTAGTACGTTCGAACAACTCATGAGTTAAAGTCGAAAGATTCACGTTGAATTCTTCGATCAGCCAGGCGGTCTGCCTGAGGCCACGTGGCGTTGTATTGTTGTAACTAAAGCGCCCGGTGTCCGTCATCAAACCGGCAATCAACAAGGTGGCGATATCGTCATTGAAAAGCTTCTGCGAAGACAAAGTCTCCAGCTCCTCTATTAGGCGAAAGACGAGCTCGCAGGTGGAGGAGGCCTTTGTATAAACCAGCTCAAGTCCCTTGTTCTCCTGCTTGCGCACGTGATGGTCGATAAGCGCGTATTGCTCCGTTTTCATGAAAAACTCTTCGCGCCTTTCAAGGCGGTCGGGAGAGTTCAGATCAACTGCGATAACAAAGTCGAGCTGCTGCTCTGACTTCTCGTCGCGATAAACAGAAACGTTGTCCGTTCCCGGCAGAAACTTGAGAGAAGGAGCAAGCTCTTCATCTGTAAAAACCGTCGCGCTCGCGCCCAGCTGCTGCAAGGCGAGAGTAAGAGACAGGGCAGCACCCAAGGCGTCACCGTCGGCTCTGGCATGGGGGAAAATCCCCAGCTTTGCGTTTTTTTGGCTATACTCCAATAAAACAGCAGCCAAGCGACTAAGGGTAGCTGCGATTTCGTTTCTGTCTTGATTAAAACTGCTCATTATTTATTCTCTGAGTCCGTCTCGTTTTCATCAGTTTGCTCAGCAGAGGCTTCATCTTCAGCAATAACCTTATTGATTAACTGATCCATGTAAAAGCCCTCGGCAATTGTACGATCCTCAAGAAAATGAATCTGAGGGGTTATGCGCAAATGCATTTTATGTCCCAATTCACGGCGGAAGAAACCTAGAGATTTGCTTAAACTCAAGGCGACAGCGTCGCGTTTTTCTTGATCTCCCAACACGCTGTAGTAGACATTTGCATGAGCTAAATCGCCGCTCATCTGCACTTCTATAAAGGACACCCGTGCATCCAGCACGGGATCCTTAATTCTATTACGTAAGGTCTCTGACAAAACGCGGCGCACTTCGTCTGCGACCTGCATGCTTCGTCTACTAGACATTTTCGATCTCCTTCATAGTGTAGAACTCAAGTTCATCGCCGACTTTGACATCGTTGAAGCGTTCCACACTGGCACCGAACTCATAGCCCTGAGCAACTTCGCGCACGTCATCTTTAAAGCGTCTCAGCGAAGCTAATTCGCCATCGTAAATGACAACGGCATCGCGAACAACGCGTACTTTATCATTACGATTCGCCTTGCCCGAAAGCATGTAAGAGCCGGCAACTGTACCGGTACCGGTAACTTTGAATATCTCACGCACTTCAGCATGAGCTGTAACAACTTCTTTATATTCAGGAGCCAACATGCCCTTCATGGCCTGTTCGATTTCTTCAATCATTTCGTAGATAACGCTATAAAGCCTGATATCCACGTTAGAAGCTGCGGCCTGTTCACGCGCTACAGCAGAAGGACGAACGTTGAAACCGACAATGATCGCATCGGCTGCTTCAGCCAAACGAATATCGGATTCGTTGATCCCGCCGGTAGCACTATGAATGACATGCACCTGAATCTTATCGGTTGAAAGTCCTTCTAAGGACTGGCGCACGGCCTCAACCGATCCCTTTACGTCGCCTTTAACGATAGCGTTAAGATCTATCTTGACGCCCTCATCCATTTTGCTGAAGAGCGTTTCAAGTGACATGTGGGAGGAGGCACGCAAACGTGCTTCTCTGTCTTCTTCTTGTCTGCGCTCTGCGAGAGCACGGGCAATTTTTTCATCTTTCACCTGATAGAGGATATCTCCACCTTCAGGCACTTCAGACAGTCCCAGGATCTCCACCGGCATTGAGGGGCCGGCTTCATCGATTTTTTCACCACGGTCGTTTTGCATCAAGCGTACGTATCCCATTTGGGATCCGACCACGATAGCATCTCCGGTCCGCAGTGTGCCGCGTTGAATAATTACAGTGGCAACCGGTCCTCTACCAATATCAAGCTCAGCTTCAATAACTGTGCCTTTAGCTTGACGTTTCGGATTAGCTTTGAGTTCCATGATGTCCGCTGTGATGAGGATCGTCTCCAACAACTCATCCATATTCTCGCCGGTCTTGGCTGAAACGGGAATGATGCTGTTTTCGCCACCCCAATCGGCGTCCATAATGTTGTACTGGGCCAACTCGGTCTTAACGCGATCTATATTCGCTTGCGGACGATCGATTTTGTTGATCGCCACAATGATTTCAGTTTCTGCAGCGCGGGCATGGTTGATGGCTTCAATTGTCTGTGGCATTACACCATCGTCAGCCGCAACTACCAGAACCGCAATATCTGTGACCAGTGCGCCTCTAGCACGCATGGTTGTAAAAGCCTCA
>DIRG01000066.1:20882-21050 GCA_002427475.1 Mageeibacillus sp. UBA5442 | reverse complement strand
CATGGTTGTAAAAGCCTCATGCCCCGGTGTATCAAGGAAAGTGATCTTGCGATCATTCAAATTCACTGTGTACGCACCGATGTGCTGCGTGATTCCGCCAGCTTCACCTGAGGTAACAGTAGCCTCTCTGATGTAGTCCAGGATTGAGGTTTTACCATGGTCAACGTG
>DIRG01000066.1:8611-20720 GCA_002427475.1 Mageeibacillus sp. UBA5442 | reverse complement strand
TTACCATGGTCAACGTGTCCCATAACAACCACAACCGGCGGACGAGATACAAGATCTTCTTCTTTGTCGGGGGTCTCATCAAAGAGGATATCCTCTTCAGATACTTCAACCAACTGTTCGGTCTCTATATTAAATTCTCCTGCAATAATTGTTGCAGTGTCAAAATCAACTTCTTGGTTAATGGTCGCCATTACACCAAGCTCCATTAATTTCATGATTACATCAGCTGTGGTCTTCTTCAAAGCCTCTGCCAATTCTTTTACGGTCAAGCTTTCAGGCAGGACAACTTTTGAAACTTGTGCGGCTTTGCGTTCTTTTTCAGCTCTTGCTTCAAGGCGCTGTTTCCGCTCAAGAGCCAATGCTTCCTGACGCTCACGTTGTTGATCGCGTTCACGTTCAGCGCGATGTCTGCGTTCCTGATCTTTATGCTTTTGAGCATATGTCTTACGAGAGATATCCTTCTCGATAACTTCAGGTTTCACAGGCTCAACAGGTGGACGCTGGGCAGCTGGGCGTTGGGTAGATGGGCGCTGGGTAGATGGACGCTGACTTGTGCGGCCACGATCAGGACTGGTCCTTGCCGCAGGTCTGCCGTCTGTTCTGCCGGCCTGAGGTCTGGATCTGTCTGCAGGTCTACCCTGCTGCGGGCGTCCGTCTTGTTGGCGATCTCGCCTACGTTCAGCCTGTCTGCGCTCAGCCAAAGGACGATCGGCATCCTTGCCGACGTAATTTCCTTGTTGTGGCCTGATACGCGGTTTCACCTGCTGAGGCTCAGCTTGTTTCTTCTTCGCTACAGGTTTCTTCGGTTCAACCGCTTTAACCTGTTGCGTCAGGGGTCGTGACAGCTCCGCTATACGTGCTGCCTCTTCAAAATGTTCCAACTCTTTGCTTTCCTCCGCTGGCTTTGTTTTCTTAGCGCTGACATCTTCAGCTTTTTTACTATCTTCAGTCTTAGTCGCGGCGGCGGGAGTTTCACTCTTTGCTTCCACGCTGACGGCAGGAGCCTTTTTCTCAGGTGCTGCTGTAACTTTTTTCTCAGCAACATCAGTTTTTGCGCTTGTTTCAGGCTTTTTGGCTTCTTTAACTTCTTTAATTTCTTTAATTTCTTTAACTGCTTTGGCCTTCTTAGTCTCTTTAACTTCTTCAGGCTGGACAACTTGCTGTTCAGTCGCCTCCTTGGCAGCCGGTTTGGCGGCAGCCGCTTTTTTGGCGGCGGGTTTAGCAACGGTCTTCTTGATGTCTTCTTTTTTCGCGCTGCTAACTTCAGCAGCTTTTACTGTGGCTGCTGTATCTACTGTCTGCACTGAATCAACATCGGCGACGGTTTCTTTGGCAACTGCAGGGGTTTCCTTTTTCTCCACAGCTTCCTCAACCGGTTTAGCCTTTTCCTTATCTGTTTCTGTTTTATCGGTAGAATCGGCGGGCTTCTTGTTCTTTTTGACAACTTTAATTACGCCGGTAATATTCTTTCCGGAGATCCCTTTCATTTCCACGGTCGATCCGGGACCTGATAAAGACTTCAATTCGAGGGCAGGATCAGGTAAAGCAGCTTGAGTCTCCTCCACGTCTTCGACGGGAGTTTCGTCAATTTCTTCTTCCGGTGGAGCTTCCACCTCGTGTTGCATCTGCTGACGCAGAGCTTCTTCTTCTGTTATAAAACCTGCTCTGAGTCCAGAATCTGCTTCTTCTCTTTTAATCATATATTGCTAACCTCCCTCTTCGACTAACGCAGCTTTATCAACTGCATCTCGAATGGTTTGTTCTAATGTTCCTATTTTTATTGCAATCGCCACGCAGGAATTTATTCCCTGGGCTGCTCCCAGTTCTTCCTTACTATCCGGCAATTCTCTTAAATGGATCTTGTCTGAGTGTTCTACTAACTTAAGTATCTTTTTGCGTGATGAGGCTCCGATATCTTTGGCTAAAAAGATGCTGCCCTGAAAATTTTTCTTCAATGCTGCTTCGATGCGATCGATACCCAAAATAACTTCGTTGGCTCGACGCGCCAGTCCCATCATGCGTAGATAATACTTCAAACAAGCTCCTTTCGCTTTTTATCTTCTACTTCAATTAGTTCTTTAAGTTCTTGCAGAATCTCTTCTGGTATCTGTCGCCTTAGTGACCGCTCCAATGAGCGATTTTTCAAGGCAAGCTCGTAACAGTTTAGGTTTCTGCATATATACGCGCTACGCCCTTGCAGACGAGCAGCGGGGTTTAACCCTATCCGACCGTCGGCTGCGGCTACTATTCGCAAAAATGTGGCTTGATCACCTTTTCGACGACAGGCTACACAGGTTCTTTGCGGTTTCGCGCGCATTATATCACCTCTAGTTCTCAAGTTCCTCTACGACTTCTTCTTCTGCAAGTTCTTCGTCGTCGGTTTCGGCTTCGGCTTCGTCGTCGGTTTCGGCTTCATCCTCGTAGATTTCGGCTTCGTCCTCGTCGGCGAAGTCTTCAACTTCTTCAACAGTCGACTCATCATCCGCTATATCGTCTAATGCCTGTTCCAGATTGTCAAAGAAATCTATAGCTTCACGCTCTCCAACCGGACCTGTTGCCTCCAACAATGTCTCATCTGCAGGATCAAAGTCTTCTTCAAAACCTTCCTCAAGGTCGTAACGCTCGGCTTCATCAGCCGCGACTGCCTCGTCAAAGCCGGGCAACCAAGTTGCTTCTATCATTTCACGATACTGTGATTCGCTCTTGATGTCTATCTTCCAGCCGGTCAGTTTGGCGGCAAGACGGGCGTTCTGCCCTTCCTTACCGATTGCCAGCGAAAGCTGATGGTCTGCAACAATTACACGAGCACTCTTCTCTTCTTCTTCCAGAATGACACGAATAACTTTGGCCGGAGACAGGGCGTTGCTGACATAAGTCTGAACATCCGGATCCCAAGCAATTATATCAATTTTCTCACCGTTTAACTCATCAATTACAGCCTGAACTCTCATGCCGCGCTGTCCAACGCAAGCCCCAACAGGGTCGACGTTAGGATCGTTGCTGATTACGGCCATCTTGGTGCGTGAACCGGCTTCTCTGGCGATGCTGACAATTTCAACTACGCCGGAACCGATTTCCGGAGCTTCCTGCTCAAAAATACGGCGCACCAGGTCCGGATGGCTGCGGGAGACAATCACGATCGGGCGATTGCGGCGCTCGTCAACCTTAAGAATGAAAAAGCGCATTCTCTGGTTAAAGCGGTAATTGTCGAGTTTTGACTGCTGGCTGTACGGCAAGACCGCTTCCGCGCGATCGATATCCACAGTTACTTCACTGCGATCCTTGCGCTGAACCACGCCGGTAGCCAGACCGCCCACACGATCAGAAAACTCTTCGTGAATTCTCTCTTTCTCCGCCTGAGAAAGACGCTGATTAATTACACTCTTTGCAGTTTGTGCAGCCAGACGTCCGAAATCGGCCGGGTCAACTTCCCGCACCAATTGGTCGCCCAACTCCAGCTCATCGGATAAGGCTAAAGCCTCTTCTAAAGAAATCTCTGAATTGGGATCTTCTACTTCTTCTACTACGGTGATGGGCTGATAGACGCGCATCTCGCCGGTCTCTCTGTCAATATGTGCAGTGATACCGTCGTCACGCTCTTCTTCAAACTCATCTTCCTGACGCTCACCGCGGTCTCTATCCTTAATGCGAATAACAAATTCGCGGCGATAGGCAGCGACCAACGCCTCTTCAATTGCTTCCAAGAGGGTCTCGGTATCGATACCGCGTTCTTTTTTTAATAAATTCAGGGCTTCAATAAATTCCCGATTCATATATACTCCTTTAATACCATCCTGCAAATGTGCAAGTTAATTATCTTAAAAAACAACCTCACGCTTAATGTGCGCTACTTTGTTCAGGGGGAACAAAATATTTTCCCCATCTTGTTCAATGCCGACCTCATCTTCAGTAAATACTAGCGGACCGATAAATACTTTTTGCCCGTTAACTGCGGCGTAGAGCTTTACGCTGACGATTTCGCCTTCATATCTGATGAAATCTGACATCTCCTTCAACGGACGGTCGAGACCCGGGGACGACACTTCGAAGGAATCATAATGATCGATCTTCAAATCGAATTCCACCATCGGATCTGCCTGCTCGCTCAGTTCTGCCAACTGATCAAGGGTGACTCCACCTCTGCGATCAACTATCAGACGTAAAATAGAGCGGTTGCCCGCTCGTTCAGTCTCAACATCTAATAATTCAAGACCAAGCGCTTCCGCCACGGGCGATATTTTCTCGATTATCTTCTCTTTTTCAGATAAAGCTTTCATAAAATATCTCTCCTACAAACGAAAGAGCGGGACCCCCGCTCTTTCTCCGTACCAAAAGTATCATAATTAGTATATTCTGCTTTGCTCTCGAGGTCAAGTGCTCGCCCCGCTAGTTGAAGCATAGAACACATCTTTTGAGCTTATAGGCAGAAGCCGCTCTAATCTAAGCCATGCGCTCAAGATAAAGCCGGGCTCGTTCACCGTTTCTGCCTCCGGCAGCAATTTCTTCGAGCAGAAATTCCGGTTGAGCCGCCAGTAACTCCTTCTCATAAGCTGCAGGGTCACGTAAAAAAGCTACAACCTGATCCGCTTGTGCTTGGCTAAGCATCCCCGCCTCTACCGCAGCGCTAAAGAAGTCAGAATCTGTGTTTTGCAGCACTACTGCCTCAACTCCTGCCGCCGCTAGTCTAGACAAACCACCTTGACAGCGATCCAATATCGCGAAACCGTAGTGAATCGAACCGTTACATTCTTCTACTGCCGGTAGCCAGCGCTCAAGCCAGGACGAAGCCAATGTGACAATATCAGCCACGTGAAGAATATTTTTGCCCTTAAGTTCAGGTTGGCTGACACAGGAATATTTTCCTTCTTTTGCCGATTTGCCGCCCCACTTCTCTGCATTCGAACTTGTGTGCAGATAAGCCGCTCCATCCTTGCGTAAGCTGAGATGAGGCTTTTGCAGCTTTTCAGCCAAAGGCAGAGAGAAAAAGAAATCCCTACGTTCGCCACCCGAAATCACATCGATAGTCGCCAAGTCGAAATCCCGCTCCAACTGTTGAAGGGTAAGCTCCATAATGCAGGCATAGATTTCATTATGCAGCAATTGCTCTTGGATCAAAGCTTGAATGTGCTCATAAAATGTCGGCATGCTTTCCAGCTCCACTTCAATTTGCTTCAGCAAAGACTGTGCTGCCTCTGCGCCGCCGAAAAGATAATGAGTATTAATGTAGAAGGGGCCAAAGGTGCCCGATGTATACCAGAATGGTCTTTCGGGCTCAGCTACCTGTAAAGCACCTGTCAAAAATAATTCTTTAACCAGCAATGTCATACTAATTTCCTTTCAAAATAGCTTTCCGCTACATGATTAATCGCGGTTGGACCAGAGGTCCAAGCTGCCTGTCACCTCAGCCAGAGATGAAAAGCCCAGTTTTTCAGCCAAGGCCTGCATTTGTGAAGCGAGTGAAAAAATCAGACCCGGGTTCACCAAGTTGCTACTACCGACTTGTATCGCGCTGGCGCCAGCCATCATCATAGCTATAGCATCCTCTGCGGAGGCGATGCCACCCATTCCGACCAAAGGTATAGAGACAGCTTGATAACACTGGCTCACCATTCGCAAAGCAACAGGTAGAATGGCGGGACCGGACAGGCCGCCCGTATTATTATTCAGAACGGGGCGTCTCGTTTTGATGTCTATCATCATTCCAACCAAAGTGTTGGTCAGTGACAGCGCGTCCGCACCTCCGGCCTCGGCTGCCACGGCTATCTCTCTTATATCAGTAACGTTCGGCGTTAATTTCACCCACAAATTTTTGTCACTTACTTTGCGCACGGCTGCAACAAGACGTTCAACTTCCCTTGGATCGCTGCCAATGCTCATGCAACCGCTTTTCACGTTGGGGCAGGACAAATTCAGCTCCAATGCGACGATTGCCGGATCCTCCATCTGCTCGGCAAGACTCACATAGTCAGAGAACTGATTGCCGGCCAAATTAACAATAATTGGCAATTTGAAGCGCTTCAGCTGCGGCAACAATACTTTCATAAAGGTATGAACACCGGGATTCTCCAAACCGATAGCGTTTAATAGGCCGGAAGGAGTCTCAGCGATGCGCGGCATATCATTACCGAGCCGAGTTTCCAGAGTGACAGCCTTCGACACAATGCCGCCCAAAGCAGTCATATCGTAATGTCGCGCCATCTCAAAACCGTAGCCAAAACAGCCCGAGGCGGGCAAGACAGGATTGGCTAGATCAACTGCACCGACACTTACTTTTTTCTCTATCATGTCTACTCCTTAACGCCAGATGATGGCTTCTCCCGGAAAAACCGGGCCTTCTGTGCAGCAACGCACTCTACGAAAACCGTTCGCTGCCTTTTCGTCAATCAAATCCACGGAACACCCTCGGCAAAGACCTGTACCGCAGCCCATTCTAGTCTCTAGAGAAGCCTGCACGGGAATACCCTCGCGTTTGCCGACAGCTATGACACCCTTCATCAACGGCTCAGGTCCGCAAGTGAAAATAGCTGCGGGCGCTTCGCTAAGGCTAGCTAGTTTAGCTTCTAAAGCCGCAACAGCGTGCCCGTGAAAATCCAGACCGCCACTGTCGCTGGCCATTATTGTATCGTCACAAAGGGATCTCGCCTCGTCTATCAGAAAGCTATCCTCCGGCGAACGAAAGCCATAAATTTGGCAGATCTTTTGTTCAAAAGCTCCCTCACCTGCTCTCTGCGCCATATATAAGAGCGGAAAAACACCTGTACCGCCACCTACCAGTATGACAGTACTGTCCTTCTCTATTCGTCGCAGATCATAAGCACGACCTAAGGGGCCCAGCGCAGTAAGATGATCGCCCGGACGCAGCTGCGACAAGGCTTTGCTTCCTTTTCCTACCACCTTAATTCCAAAGCTGATACTATCTGCGCTTTGACGCAGCACGCCGAGTGGGCGTCGCAGATAGTAAGGCGTAGCCAAGTTAAAGAACTGGCCTGGCTGTGCCTGCGGAATATCTTGGGTGAAAAAGGTCAGAACGTAAGTGTCGGGCGACACTTTTTCCTTTTCTTTCAAAACGAGATTATGTTCCAAAGCGGTCATGTATATTTCCTTTTTTCGTGCCGAAGAGCCGGCGGCTTATCTGCGTGCCAACGCAGCGTTGAGCTTTTTTTTCATCTCCACAACCTCAAGCCTGGCAGCCTCAGCAAAGTCTTCGACAGGCATGTTGAATTTTTTATAGGCCATGGCTATGCTGCGTGAGGCATTGACTACGCAGCCGCTATTGTCGTTACGGAAACCTGCCACAGCATCATCTGCTCCCGCACCCTGTGCACCGTAGCCGGGTACTAAGAAAAAGGTTTGCGGCATCAGCTTCCGTAAATGTGCCGCTTCTGCGGGATAGGTCGCCCCGACTACAGCTCCCAGAGCTGATAGATCATAGGTGGGAGTCACATAGGGCTGCCCCCAATCTCTGATCAGCATGGCCAGTTCTTCCACTACAGCGCTGCCGCTCGTCAACTGGAGGTCCTGTAAGTCTTTGGCTGAAGGATTGGATGTGCGACAGAGCAAAAAGAGGCCCTTTTCGTGCGCAACAGCCGTGTCGAGGAAGGGTTTAACTCCGTCCGAGCCCGTGTACGGCTGCACTGTGACCACGTCGGCGGGAAAAGCGCTAAACTTTTCGCCTGCCATGTTGGTCTCTCCCAGAAAGGCTTTAGCGTAAGCTTCGCTGGTAGAGCCGATATCACCGCGCTTGGCATCGGCTATGACGAGCATGCCTTTTTCGCGGGCATAGCTCATGGTCCTTTGCACAGCCAGCAATCCGGGGATGCCGCAAGCTTCGTAATAGGCAAACTGCGGCTTAACAGCCGGCAGCAAATCTGCTGTAGCATCGATCAGACGTTTCCCGAATTGGTAGAGGCCTTCTTCAAGGTCTCCGCTTTCGTCAAATAAAAAGCCGGGAACTACGTCCGGTCTCGGATCCAAGCCAAGGCAAGTAGGGTTTTTCATCTCATTGATGCGAGTTTGAAGACGATCTAAAGAATGTTCTTTCATGTTATTTACTCCTATAAGTGACGCGACCGTTCCACAATGTGAGTTTGATCGGACCGTTCATTTCGTACCCGTCGTAAGGTGTGTTGCGTGCCTTACTGAAAGTGCTTGATTTATCGTAAGTAAAAGGCTCATCCTCTGCGAACACCATCAGGTTTGCAGGCGCCCCCTCGACAAGAGGGGTTTCCTCTTGCTGTAGCAGTCGGCGGGGATTAACAGTGACCAAGCGCAAGGCAGCCTCAAGGCTAAGTTTCCCGCTTAAAACCAGTTCGGAGTAGAGCAAGGGCCACAGTGTTTCTACACCAATAATGCCGAAGAGCGCCAAGGCAAATTCGACTTCTTTTTCATCGCTGTGGTGTGGTGCGTGGTCGCTGACAATGAGATCCAAACTGCCGTCAACGATGCCTTCTAAGACTGCCAGTCGATCTTCTTCACTGCGTAAGGGCGGATTCATTTTGTAATTTGTGCGAAAACCCCGCACCTCCGCATCCGTAAAGGTGAAATAATGCGGACAAGTTTCCGCAGTAACCTTCAGACCCTTACGTTTGGCTTGGCGGATCATTTCGACGCCTCCGGCAGTACTGACATGGCAAATATGTACGGGACAATCGTAATACTCCGACAACAAAATATCACGAGCTATCATCACATCTTCTGCCAAGGTGGGTATGCCGAATAAGCCCATCTCAGTCGATACCCAGCCCTCATTCATTAAACCGTCTTCCGCCAAACTCAAGTCTTCGCAGTGAGAATGGACGGTGCAGCCAAAGGCTTGGGCATAGATCATAGCTTTGCGCATCATTTCCGCGCTGGCCACCGGTTTGCCGTCATCGCTGAAAGCAACGGCCCCGGCTTCACGCATTAGCCCGATTTCGGCCAGTTCTTCACCTGCCAAACCTTTGCTCACGGCTCCTATCGGCAAGACTTCACAGTAGCCGGCGGTTTCTGCGCGCTCGATTACATAAGAAACGAGCGCCGGATTGTCAATCGGGGGCGCAGTATTCGGCATGCAAGCGACCTGTACCATACCACCGTGGGCGGCGGCTCTCGTCCCTGACACTATATCTTCTTTATATTCTTGTCCGGGCTCTCTTAGGTGGACGTGTGCATCGGTAAGACCGGGACACACCACAAGCCCCGTGGCTGAGATTTCTTCCAGATCATCTGCTGCACTCGCTGCCACTATCTGTCCATCTTTGACAGCCAAGTCTTGTCTTCTGTCAACACCCGTAAAAGGGTCGACCACGCGCACATCACGCAAAAGTAAGTTAGCTAGGTCTAGGTGACTGAACTTCTTCCTCACTGATAATTCCTCCTCGCTTGCAGCAGGTATAAGACAGCCATCCTCACTGCTACTCCGTTAGATACCTGTTCATGGATAACCGAACGCTCGTGTTCGTGAATGGACGTAGGCATTTCTACGCCGTGATTACATGGTCCGGGGTGCATAATGATGGCGTCTTCCTTAGCGCAAGCTAATACTTCTTCGTCGATGCCGAAGAAATGGGCGTACTCTCGGATACTGGGGAAAAGCGCACTTTTTTGGCGTTCCAATTGGACGCGCAAACCCATCACGACATCGGCGTCTTCGCAGGCCTCCCGCACATCATGGGTGACTATACAGGGCATGTGGTCGAGGTGTCGCGGCATCATCGTCGGCGGTGCGGCCACCCTAACCTCGGCTCCCATTTTTGACAAACCCCAAATGTTGGAGCGTACCACTCTGCTATGGAGTGCATCTCCGGCAATAGCTACTCGGAGGCCGTCCAACTGTCCTTTATGCTCGCGGATAGTCATCATATCTAAAAGCGCTTGAGTCGGATGCTCATTCATTCCGTCGCCGCCATTGATGACGCTGGCGTCGACCAAAGGAGCGATCATGTGCGGAGCGCCGCTTTGATTGTGTCTCATCACTAGGAGATCCGTTGCCATAACGTCGATGGTCTTTACTGTGTCGTAGAGATTCTCACCTTTGTGTATGGAACTGCCTGAAGCGGAAATGTTGGAGGAGTTTGCACTCAGATACTTACATGACATTTCAAAGGAAAGTCGAGTACGTGTGCTGTTCTCCAAAAAGAACAATACGACCGACTTGCCTGCCAAGTGAGCCGTTCTCTTTGTGGGAGAATCAAGAATGTGCCGCATCATATCCGCGGTGTCTAGAATCAGTTCAATATCTTCCTTGCTAGTTTCCTGCAAGCCGAGGAGGTCCTTATTTGTCAGCATTTTCTCCATAACTATGCCTTCCTATCAGCTAACAAGACTTGCTCCGCCCCGTCGTATTCCGGCACCTGAACCAAGATCTGCTCGCGTGATGATGTTGGAACATTTTTGCCCACATAATCAGGCTTTATCGGCAGTTCACGGTGACCGCGGTCAACTAAGACTGCCAACTGAATTTTGGCCGGTCTGCCCAAATCGAAGATCGCGTCAATTGCGGCTCTCGCTGTGCGACCGGTAAAGAGTACGTCGTCAACGAGGACGATAGTTGTTCTGTTGACATTGAAAGGGAGGTTAGTGCTGTTGATGATGGGGTGGCCGGTCAGATGACTCAGATCATCGCGGTAGAAGGTTATATCTAAAGTGCCTTCAAGGGGTTTGTGGCCCTCTATTTCAGTAATCATTTCTGCTAGAGTCTTGGCCAAGGGTACACCGCGCCTTTGGATTCCGACTAAGGCTAGATTTTCAATCCCGCGGTTCTTTTCGATGATCTCGTGGGCGATCCTCATTAGCGCCCGTTGCATGGCTGTGCTGTCCATTAAAACAGATTTAATCTGCATTGGTTCTCCTTTTTGGCAAAAAAAAGCCGGGCATTTGTCCCGGAGAATTCAAAGCATCTGTTTGGGTTTACGGCCAGAAATACCGCATACTTAATTTTGACGCCCTAGCAGCCTCACAGGACTGTTTTATAGGTTCTGAACTATCATATATCTTTTACTTCTCTCCTGCAAGCACTATTTTGGTGATTTTTAGCTTTTTTCAGAAAAGTCCTATGCTTTTTCAGCACTCTGAAGTAGTATATTAATATGAAATAGGGTCCAAATGAAAGGAGAATGACATGATTGAATTAATAGTAGGAGCCAAGGGCTCGGGAAAGACCCCGCTCTTGCTGAAGGAAATTGAAGCTGAATCCAGAAAAGAGAACTCTAACATAGTTTTTATTGAACACGGTCGTCGTCTTGACCATCTGATCCCCCACTCCATCCGTCTAATTGACATCACAGAATATCCGGTGCGCGGCTATGATACTCTTGTTGCCTTCCTAGCCGGCCTCAATGCGAAAGATTACGACATTAGCCATATATATATCGATAGTGTTTTTAAAGTTGTAGGCGATGATGATCCTGAACATCTCGTCTCTTTTGTAAGAAACCTGGCAGCATTTGCTCCTACAGTTGACAGCCATATCACTATTGCCGTCAGCTGTGAGCCGGATGAGTTGCCTGAAGAATTAAGGCAGTACATGCGCAAGCAGTAAAGCGCCGTTATTATTTAAACGGATTTAATATTATTCACGTTTGAGGAGGTCTTATGTGGAAAGAATTTAAGGAGTTCATCGCTCAAGGTAGCGTGATGGACGCTGCAATCGGTTTTGTTCTAGGTTTAGCTTTTAAAGCTATCGTAGACAGTGTGGTAAATGGCTTACTGATGCCGCTTATCGGTTATCTGACAGCGGGTGTCGATTTTGCTAATCTGAAAATAGTCCTGTCAGCTGCTACGGCAACTGCAGAAGAGGTTGCTATTACCTATGGACAGGTAATAGAAGCCGTTATCAGCTTCCTCTTAATTGCCTTCTTCCTCTTTCTCGTCGTTAAGGGTTTGAACAACATGCGCAAGAGACGCGAAGCTCGTTTAGCGGCAGAAGCAGAAGCTGAAGTCGAAGAAGTTATTGAGACAGAACTAGCATTGCTACAAGAAATTCGTGACCTGATGAAAGCAAAACAAGAAAACAAATAAATAATGATGATTGATTGACCGAGCTGCATAACAGCTCATTTCAATACCTCAGAGAAAAGCCAGCGCAAACGCTGGCTTTTCTTGTAAGTTGAATTTCGTGCCTGGCACGAAA
>DIRG01000066.1:0-8323 GCA_002427475.1 Mageeibacillus sp. UBA5442 | reverse complement strand
CAATCGGCTGAGGAAGTCTCCTTCGACTTCAGGTTCGAAGGTCGAAGCAGTTCCGTCATTCGGGATACTGATTGCTTCAGTCAGTAAAACGAACTGCACCCCTGCGACGTTCTTATTCTTCTCGGATACGAAAGAGCGCGGTTCAAAGCTCATATCAGTGTATTCAGAAATCGCTTCCTCAATCTGTTTCAGGAACTCATCCTCCAAGTTAGCAGTCGCTTCTTTAAACTCAAGCAAACCATCGGTATAGGTTCCGAAGCCGGAAGCAAACTCATCAAATCCTTCCGTGCGGTACTCACCTAATCCATCATAAAGTCCTGCGACTCCATCAAGATAGCTGTCAAGCCCCACTTTATATTGAGCCGCACCTCCGGAATAATCGCTCAGGCCATCAATCAGATCGGAGGCTCCACCATCCAGCTCCGTGAGACCTGCCAACAACTGTCTTGCCCCGGCAATTAGACCGGCTTGCTCACCTGCCCCGTCAAAGACAGGCAAGAGTTGCGCCACACCTTGAGTATATTCAGATAAGCCTGAGTCGAATACGGCATATTCGCTCGCTAATAAACTTAAGCCTTCTTCAAGCTCAGAGAGTCCTGACATAAGCGCAGGCAGATCCTCCGCCATGGCAGCGGTCCCCTTCACAGTGTCAACTAAGAGTAGTAAGCCATTGTGGATGTTTTCGTAATTTTGCGAAAGTTCAGCCAAGCCTCCAGCCAAAGGCAAAAGTTGCTCCAGCCCTGAGGTCAAAGCAGGCACGCCTTGCTGCTCGTTATTTAGCATCGCCAGCGTTCTTTGCAGGGTCTCAACCGCAGTAACATAGCCCGCAGCCAGAGAGGAAAGCCCACTCAGCTCCGCCAAGAGCCCTTCCCATTGATCATCGCTAGCGACTGTAACACCATACGTTCCTTCTAAATGTGCACGCCACTGCTCTGCCGTGCGCGCCACCGGGCCTTGATCAGGCAAAGCAAATTGCGCAGCACCCGCTTCCAGAACTTCCAGATTGTCCTCAAGCGCTTTCATCCCGACATAGAGCTCGCCGATACCGGCCGCACCTGTCGCAAGTTGATTCAACCCCTCTTTAAACTCGGCAGAACCTTGCATCAAGACATCCAACCCGGCCAACTCTTCTTCAGTAGGCGCAGCGAAGCCTAAGCCACCTAAGCCCGAATCAACCGACATCCCCTGCACAATCTGCTGCAAAGCCTCCAGGATCTCTGCAGATCCCGAACTGAGGCTCGAGCCGTTCGTAGCCAACTGAGCGACACCCGATCGCAGCTGCCCCATACCGGACGTGAACCCGGCCATACCGTTCTTGATTGACGACACGCCACCGCTATACTCCGTCAGTCCCTGCTGCAGTTGGACCGAACCGTTGTGAAGCTCACCGGCTCCCTCTGACAGCTGTGAAGCATTCTCCGCCAAGCTGCCGCTCCCCTCCTCTATATCAACGAGACCGTCTTGCAGCTGACCTACTGCCGACTCCAACTCTTCGGCGCCATCCGCTAGCTGCCCTATAGCATCCGACAGCTCAGCCAAGCCGGCTGAGTTTTCAGACAGCTCGTCCATCTCCTCCAAGTCAAAATCAAACTCGAAATCCAGCCCGACGCCCGCGAAGGTCATCGCCGCCAGTTCGAAATCTCTTACCTGCAAGCGCATGAAGAGGTCAGTCTCTTGACCGGGGAAAACAATCCAATTAAGCACACGATCTTCACCGCTGATAGCGACCGTCGCGCTCTTATTCGTTTCCACGACTTGCGCCTTATTCGGGTTCAAATTAGCTGACACCTGCAGAGCATAGTTCTCGAAAAAGAACGGATCCACTGCCAGGTTTTGTCTGATAGCAATCTCAATAAAAAGCTCACCCGCCACTCCCGCAGCCTCTGCAGCAGGAATCTTTTCGCCATCAAGCTCGTACGTAATGTCAATCAGCCAAGGCAGCTCCTGCGAGTTCAGATTGCCCTGATAGTAATAACTGCCGGCAGCGGCCGAAAGCTTCACCTCACCTGCTGCATACTGCGGCGCATTCTCACCCGTCAGCTGCAACACTGTAGCGTAATCGCCGTAATCACTGAAACTTTGCATCTCGAATAAATCATAGTGATTCACGACAAAAATACTGTCGCTGCTACCATCAGCCGCCAACTTTCCGTAGATCACTTCACGCTTCTGGGGCTCTCCTCCCGCGGCGGTCGGTGCAAGTAAATTCTCTGCTGCTTTTCCTGAATATCTAGGCATAAAGGAGAAGACCAGAACCATAATAAGAAGCAGAGCTGTCACGCGAGCCGTTTTAGCTCCATGCGCTTTTCCATTTGTATTCATTTTTTTCTTAACTCTGTTCATTTTGAGTAAACTCCTGTTTTTCTTTTCTATGTATAAGAGAGTCGGGCAAAAAATCTGCCTTCCATGTGGTTTTTTCGATTAGTCGATCGAAGATTCTCAAGAGATTGGGCAAGAGGAAGATAACCATGCCCAATGACAGCAAGGCGCCGCGACCCAAGACCAAACCCAGCTCGCTGACAACAGAAATACTGGACACCGCCGCCAGCACCAAGCCGACCGCAGCCAAGATAAACGCCGGAGAAATCAGAGAACCCGCTGTATCAGAGACAGACTTGCGCGCTGCCTCTTTTTTGCCCAATATCTTTCGATTATCCATATAGTGCTGCGTGAGCAGTATGCCGTAGTCTACTGTCGCCCCCAACTGCACCGTACTGACGATGAGATAGCCGATATAACTCAGATTGGTGCCGCTGAAATACGGTAAGGCCAGGTTGATCCAGATAGAAATCTCTATGGTCAAGACCAGCAAGAAGGGCAAAGAAATTGAGCGGAAAGCAATCGCGATTACCAAAGCAACTGCCAGTATGGCCAATCCATTCACAATAATGCTGTCTTCCTGAATCGTGTCGCGCATATCTGTAATGACAAAATTCTCTCCGACCAAGTGAATCTCCGAGTCCGGCCCATAAACTTCATCAGCAATTTCACGGATATGTTCCGCCAGCGCGAAGGTCTCCGGCCCTTCCGAAGGTGAGTTCGACACCACAATGATGCGGCTGAAATCGTCGGACAAGAGCTGGCTCGTCAACTCCTCCGAAATAATCTCCGGGGGCAGAGCCGAACTACTAACACTGATGAAACTAGTAAGCGACTTAACCTCCGGCAGCTCCTCCAGTTTATCTATAAAGATCTCTTCCAGAGCCGGCTGATCGCGCGGCACCAGCAAAGCCATCTGCATATTATTGCCAAACCTATCAGTGATCAGTCTGACATCTCTCGCGGCGCGGGAGTCTTCAGCATAGCCACCCATACCGTAAATGAAATTATTTGACCTTTGCCCCAGAAAAGCCGGAACAATAATCAACGCAACAATAATCAGAATCGGCACGGCCAGCTTAATCACAAGCTTGCCTAAACCTTTGAAAGAAGGTAAGAACGGCCTGTGTGTAGTTTTTTCAATAAGCCTATCCAAAAGCAAAATCAGAGCCGGCAGCAAGAGGAAGACGGACAGCATGCTAAAAACAACGCCTTTAGCCAGTACCAGTCCTAAGTCCGGACCCAATTGGAAGCGCATAAAGACCAGAGCCAAAAAGCCGAAGAACGTCGTCGCCGCAGACGAAGCGATCGGTGAAAAGCTTTTCTTCATCGCCTTCTTCACTGCGACTTCTAAAGGATCCCCCGCCTCCTTATACTCATTAGTTCGGTGCAAGAAAAGTATGGCGTAATCCATCGTCACCGCCAATTGCAGCACCGCCGCCACCGACTGCGTGATGAAGGAAATCTCGGAAAAAATGAAGTTCGTTCCCATGTTGAGCAAGACCCCAACCGCAATTACCAAGGCAAACAGGACGGGTTCCAGCCATGAGTTCGTAGCAATGACTAAGATGATCAATGCGATCGGAATGGCAAAGATCATGATCCGGGCGATCTCGGACTGCGTCGCCAGCTGGGCCTCAGCCAGTTCCACGATCTGCCCGCGAACAGCTCCCTCCTCACCTGCTATCTCTCGCAGGCTCAGCAGGGAAGCTACGGCATCGTTTTGGTCAGCCGTAATCTGGTAAAGCGCAACAGAATCCTTGTAAAAGCCTTCCACTGTAGCTTGGTCTTGCAGCTCCAAAGGAATGGCTAGGTCCAGCTGATCATCAAGCCAGATCACCTCCGAGACAGAATCGAGGGCAAGCAAATCCTCTTTGAAAGCCAAAGCAGCGGTGACATTCATATCGGGCATGGCAAGTTCTACGTTGGGCAGAGCTGCGCCAAACTCTTCCTGCATTTTCTCTATGGCCAAGGTTGAATCAGCTTCACCCGGAATATAGGATGAAAGATCATAATTAATCTTAACGCCTAACATCAAAAAAGCAGAAACCACAGTCAAAACTGCGAAAATCACTATTATTAATTTATGCCGCTTTACAACGCCATCGATGAGCTTGTCGCCTAGCATCTACTTACCTCCAGTGGGGCTCTAATCTATGAATATAAGTATATAGAGAGGCTTTTTTGATAGCCATGCACAAGCTGTCGATATGTGTTCATTAATCGACAGGTATCGATATCACTGTCAAGAATATGTTAAAATGTTCAAAATTGATCACAGTAACGGAGCAGCAAAATGACAAAAACAACAGGCAAATCAAGCGATTCAGATTTAATCATTTCCTTTGTGGCTAGCCCTGAGAAGGGTGATCGTCGCAGTAAACGCACGGATATGCTTTTGCAAGAAAGCCTGGTCGAATTGCTCCAGATGAAAAATTTGCAGGAAATCACAGTCAGCGAACTGACAGAAACAGCAGACCTGAGCAGAACTACCTTTTACCTACATTACGACAATATCGATCAACTCAACAAACAACTGGAGGAGAATCTTTATCAACAGTTCGTGCAAATTTTGTCAGCCGATTCTGACAGTTCCTATCCGATCCAGCATGTAGTCACGACAGCAGATGGCAAGAAGACAATTCCTATCATTGCCATTGTCTGCCGTACTATTGAGAAAAACCCACTTCTCGCCGCAACCATCATCAATAATCCCAACAGCCAGCTTTTGCAGCGCGTTTATAGCGCCGGTTATGACAGCCTGATCGACAGCCTCTTGGGCATCTACCCCGCTCTTCCCAAATACAAGGTCGATTATTACTATTCTTTCCTAGTCAACGGAATCGTAGGCATGTTCGAAACTTGGCTGCTGCGAGATCAAGAAGAAGATGTTGAAGAGATTGTTGAGCTAATGACGGAATACACCCTGACCCATCTTGAACATTTTGAAAAACAGCTCAGGTCAAAAAGCGACTGATCATCCACCCCTGATTGGCTCCTTCAAGCTGATCTTTCAAGATGAGCAGATCATTTCAAAACCGAACAAACTTTCTTTTCAAACCTATCTTTCAAATTAATGCTAAAATTATTTGTAGATAATTTTTTTACAGACAATTAATAGTAATCATAAAGTTTGCGAGGAGGCATTTTATGAAGAGGAGAGTACTAGTCATCCTTGTCGCTGCGCTGGCTTCATTGATCAGCATTCCTGTTGGCGACTCCGACTTCCGCATCACGTTGGGTATAGTGATCATGGTTGTAGGAATTCGGATCTTCCGCTTTGAAAAGGCGATCCGTTTCTCGTTTTGGACCGGCTTAACGGTCTGTTTGACGCGTATCGCTTACGCAGCAATCATGGGAATCGACATTACACCGGCCCTGATGGGATCATACTTCCTAGAAATTTTCTTTTACATCGGCTACGGCATCATCTACCATTTCGCAGTTGAGAGCATCCGCACAAAATATCCGGTTCCGCTCGTGCTGTCCCTACTTCTCTGCGATTTCGGCGGCAACTCTTTAGAGTATCTGATGCGCTTTTTCTACGCATCGGAAGTATGGAGCGACACATCTTTGCTGAACCTGCTCTTAGCAGCGGTTACCCGTTCTGTCATCATCATACTTCTGGTCTGGTTGTTTCAGCGCTTCGGTCCTAAATCCATCCGTACAGAGGAGGCAACAATATGAACGAAATCATTAAAACAATCAGCGACTTTCTCTGGAACTATATCTTACTCTTCGCCCTGCTCGGCGTAGGAATTTTCCTCAGTTTTAAATTGAAATTTCCGCAAGTAACGAAGCTGTGGGGCAGCGTAAAAAAGTTAATTCAAGATATCAAAGACAAAGTGGAAGTGCCGGAAGGCTGTATGACACCACTACAATCATTGGCCACGGCTGTGGCAGCACAGGTCGGCACCGGCAACATTGTCGGAGTCGCAACTGCCATCGCTGCCGGCGGTCCCGGAGCAGCACTCTGGATGATAGTATCGGCCTTCTTCGGCATGTCTACTATCTTCTCTGAAGCAGTCTTAGCTCAGTTCTACCGCGAAAACAAAAACGGACAATTGGTCGGAGGCCCGGCTTACTATATAAAGAACGGCTTGAAATCTAAGTGGCTTTCAATAGTCTTCGCAGTTCTATGTATCATTTCCTTAGGCATGGTTGGAGTCATGGTGCAATCCAACTCCATCGTCACTTCTCTCAACGAAGCAGTCGGCCTGTCGAAGCCGTTTATCACCATTGGGCTGGCAGCAATCGTCGGTGTCATCCTTATTGGCGGCATGCAAAGAATCGCCAAGTTCTCCGAGAAAGTCGTTCCTGTGATGGCCTTTGCCTACATACTCGGCAGTGTGATTATTATCCTGATGAACCTCGAGGCTTTCCTACCTTCGCTCCGAATGATCTTCGTAGGTGCCTTCACGCCCCAAGCGATAGCAGGCGGCGCTTTAGGTATCACTGTCCAAGAGGCAGCTCGTTTCGGTTTGGCGCGAGGACTCTTCTCCAACGAAGCCGGTATGGGTTCTACGCCACACTCACATGCTGTCGCACAGAACGATCACCCGGCGGACCAAGGCTTCATCGCCATGATCGGAGTATTCATCTCCACCTTCCTGATCTGCATGTCCACAGTAATGATGAATATGGTTTCCGGAAGCTACAATACAAGTATTCCTGCAGCTGAGATGTCCAAAGATGCGGTCCTGATGACGCAGAACGGATTCGTGGCAGGCTTTGGCTCCTTTGGCGGAATTTTCCTGTCCTTATCCCTCTCCAGCTTCGCCTTGACCACGATTGTCGGTTGGTACTTTTTCGCTGAATCCAATGTCAAATTCCTATCCGGCGATAAAAAATTCTTAGTCTCAGCCTTCAAAGCGGTGGCAATTGCTTTCCTGGTTATCGGTCCCCTACTCGACGCTGACCTGATCTGGAATCTCGCAGACCTCTTCATGGGAGCAATGGCACTCCCCAACATCATTGCACTCTTCGTTTTGTCGGGCTTGTCCAAACGGATCTTAGAGCACTATGAGCATTACAAAAAGACCGGCGAAGAAATACCTTTAGCCACCTGTGAGTTGCCACGGCAAACTCCTACTCTCTTTAATAATCGTAAAAAGCGCAGTAAATAAGCGTTAACTAAAAGCTCTGAACAGAAAGCCCTGTGAACATAATGAATCACAGGGCTTTCAGATTGTAAAGCACTTGACCTCCCCTATACTTCCGCGCAGCTCCCTCAAGGCAGAGGACACCGGTTTCGCGAAGAAGATCAAGGATGCACATCTTGAAGAAGTCTTAGACTACGACATCATTGTTTCGCCTATACCTGCGTTTAACGCTAAGACTCCGGACGTTACAAGCTTAAAAATCGAAGACAGATTTCTGGGTGTCAAAGCCTAAAGTAAAGTAGTCGTTATTATTGAACTGAAACTCCTGCAGCACATCTAGGTGGAGTTTATTTTTGTGAGCCGTAATAGAGCGCGGATTGGCTTGGTTGACGAAAGTCAGCAAGATAGGATAACGCTCTTTCATTGTCTCGCGCGAGAAGTCAAATAAATTTTCAAGAACGCCGCTACCACGATAGGCTTTGTCTATACAGATCGGTCCGTATTGATAAGAATTATCGACTGTAGCTACCTGACCCAGGTACTCTATTTCGGGCAAGTCGGCAATCATTTTTTGGAAAAAAGGCCACTCCGACCAATACTGCCACGATGCCGCCATGGCATAGGCAATAAGCTTGTCGCCGTCTAGAGCGACGGATAGTCCGTTCTCGTCCGTGATCAAGCGTTTGAATTGCTCTTCAGTGAAAAGAGTGGTCACAAAACCGTCGACCTTATCTTCTGCCGATATCGAATCGACGTGGTAACGCTCCTGCAAGCGGGAGACTTGCGGCAGATCTTCATATCTGGCCAAGCGATAAGTAATGTTATCCATGTACACTTCCTCTACTAGAATTTTTATAAATATTCTAGCAGATTCAGCGCTTATTGCTTAACTTCCAATAAAA
>DIRG01000093.1:2996-4477 GCA_002427475.1 Mageeibacillus sp. UBA5442 | reverse complement strand
AAAAAATTAATTATTATCTAAAAGACGAAAAAGCCGCAGCGCATTGTCTCTCGTCTGCTGCGCCATCTCTGTCGGAGAAAGTCCTTTAATCTCCGCCGCTCGTTCTCCAACATAAGGAAGATACGCTGACTCATTGCGCTTGCCCCGATAGGGTGCAGGCGTCAAATACGGTGCGTCCGTCTCCAACAAGAGAAGTTCCAGCGGCGTATCAGCCAAGGCCGCTCTGGCCCCATCCGCATTCTTAAACGTTATCGGACCGTCAAAGCCGATCATGAAACCCAAAGCTATGAATTCCGACAGCGTGGCCACGCTGTCGGAGTAACAGTGCATGACACCGATCTCCGACTCGCCCCAAGAACGTTGCAAGAGTCCCTGCCTGCGCACAGCGCGCAAGATTTCCAGTGTGTCGTGGGTTGCTTCCCGCATATGGATGATGAGCGGCAAATCGTATTCGGCCGCTATCTCCAGCTGCAGGCGAAAGACTTCACGCTGCGTCTCAGCAGGCGAATGCATGTAATGATAATCTAGACCGATTTCTCCAATGGCAACGATGATAGCTTGGTGTCCGGCTTTTACGCGAGCACGATCATCTGCAATCATCTTGGCAATTTCCGGGGCAGATGAACTATCCCAAGTTGATGCCTCATGTGGATGATAACCTAGAGAGGTATAGAGCCGAGGCAGCCGGGTTTCTGTCTGCGAAAGGGCTAGCTCATAGGCTCGCTTGCTGTCTTCTAGGTCCGAGGTGGCAAGCAGGATGTGATTGACGCCCGCTTGCGCCGCCCGTTCCAAGACCTCAGCTCGATCATTTGCGAAGGCTCTATCTTGCAGATGTGAATGAGAGTCAAACCACATTAGCTTAAGTCCAGTTTTTCTATAGCGGCCAACTCAGCCTCAACATCTATACGCGGGAAGAGAGGCTTTCCCTTCTGCACGCGGAAGTCATCTTGATATAGACCGGCTTTTGCGGCTGAATCCCAGCTACTGAGTTCTTCCTCAATTTCTGCACCTGCAGCGCTAATGCCTAACTGCTCGCGCATTTTTTCCGGTGTGTAGACCATGAAAGGTGAAATCCAGACAGAGACGCGGCGCAAAACATCGGCCAGCGTGTAGAGTACTGCAGCCAGACGAGGACGCGAAGCTTCTTCCTTCGCCAGAATCCAAGGTGTGGTCAGATCAATGTATTTGTTGCTCTGACCGATTAAACGCCAGATAGTCTCGAGGACTAGCGAGAATTCCATTTTTTCAAAATGTTTCTCCACCTTCACTGCGGTTCCATCGGCCATTTGCGTTAATTCGGCATCTAGCTCGGCAAAATCCTTTTCGCTCGGAAAACCTTCAGGGAAGGACTGAGTGATCATGGCTACAACGCGGCTCAAGAGGTTGCCTAGGTCATTGGATAAGTCGCTGTTGCTCCTTTTGAGCAGTGCTTCCGTTGAATAATTTCCGTCAGATCCGAAGGGGAATTCGCGCAGCAAGAA
>DIRG01000093.1:0-2674 GCA_002427475.1 Mageeibacillus sp. UBA5442 | reverse complement strand
AGTAAGGCAGGCCAAATCAGAGAGTGGAAGCGCATGATTTCCTTGCCCACCAGGTGGACATCAGCAGGCCAATAATGGTCAAATTTCTCCGGCTCGTTGGGGTAACCCAAGGCAGTAATATAATTGCAGAGGGCATCCACCCAAACGTAAGCTATGCTGTCGGGATCGAATGGCAGCGGGATACCCCAAGAGAAATTCGAGCGCGAGACGGCGAGGTCATCCAAGCCTGCTTTGAGGAAGTTATTGATCATCTCGTTGGCGCGAGAGGCAGGCTCGACAAAGTCTTTCTGTTCACGGAAGAGATCCTTCAAACGTTCCTCATATTTTGAAAGACGGAAAAAATAGCTTTTTTCGCTAGTCTTTTCGACCGGACGATGACAGTCGGGACACAAGCCGTCCACTAACTGCGATTCCGTCCAAAATGACTCACAGGGCGTACAATACCAACCTTCATAAACGCCCTCGTAGATGTCACCCTTCTCATAAAGTTTGCTAAATATTTCCTGTACCGCTGTGACGTGCTGCGGGTCGGTGGTGCGGATGAAACCATCATAGTCGACGTGCATCAGCTCCCATAAATCCTTGATCTTTACAACCATACCGTCCACAAATTCTTGTGGCTCCAGCCCGCGCTCGCGTGCAACTCTTTCAATTTTCTGACCGTGTTCGTCTGTTCCGGTAAGTAGATAGACATCATAATTGCGCATGCGCTTGTATTTAGCCATGGTATCGGCTGCAATCGAACAATAAGCATGACCTATATGCAGATCATCGCTGGGGTAATAAATCGGTGTAGTAATGTAATAAGTTTGGCGTGACATACTGGCTCCTTCAGCACCGGGCTTGAACGCCGGTGCTTTCTTTCATAAGGCTAAGTTTAGCAAATTAGAGCGGTCTTAGTCTAATCGACTGATTACTGATCGTTCGCGGGAGATGCTTTCGCAATTTCCAGGGCTAGATCGTAGAGGCGGCGCTGTTCAACTCCGGTGGCCTGAGCCAAGATTTTGGCTGCTGCCTTGGTCCGTACTCCCTCGGCCAAAAGCTGAGCGAGAAGGTCCTCTAGCTCTGGATCGGCAATTTCTCCCAAAGTTGTGCCCGTCCGCTTTTCGTATGCGCTGCTACCCTCGAGTACAAGTGTAAACTCACCTCGTGGTTCCACTGTCTCGTAGTAACGCAAAGCAGACATGACATCCAAGTACAGAAATTCTTCGTATTCTTTAGTCAGCTCGCGAGCGATGGTCAGACGACGTTCGCCCAAGCCTTGCTGCTCCATATCAGCTAAAGTTTTGCTTAAACGATGTGGAGATTCAAAGAAAACAACTGAGTGTTCTTCCTGTCCCATCTTTTTAATAATCTCTTCACGTTTTCGGCCCTTAGGCGGGAGAAAGCCGTTGAAGACAAAGCGCGAGGGATCAAGGCCGGAGGCGGCCAGAGCTGTCAAGATGGCTGAGGGTCCCGGAACGGAAATAACTTTGATATTCCGCTCGATCGCCTTCAGGACCAGGCTGGCTCCCGGATCAGAAACACAGGGTGTGCCTGCGTCCGAAATGACCGCTACCCGTTTAGCTTCATGAAGCAGATCGTTGATAATCTCTTCGTCTCTTTGCTCGGAGTTTTGCTCGTAGTAACTGACCAACGTATTGCCGATACCGACAGAAGAAAGCAGGCGAGCCGCCCTGCGAGTATCTTCTGCTGCAATGTAATCGACATTTTCCAGTATGTAACGGGCACGCGGACTCAAGTCCTCCGGATTACCCAAAGGGGTGGGCACCAGAAAAAGAGTTCCGCAGATATTTATATTGCCACCAAAACTTTCATGTGCGCATCTAGCATTCACTGTTATATACCTTTCCAAGAGCTCCTGCGACTTGCAAGAACTCAGATCAAAATTAACACCCTACATATCTTAGTTCACGCAGATCATTTTTGCGGTGTCAAAACTGACCAAAAAAAACGGCGGGTAATCCCGCCGCTGAAAAGCTAATTTTTATGATCTTATGCTAGGCTGATGCAGTCTACAGGACAAACTTCAACGCAAGACTCACAGTCTGTGCAAAGATCAGGGTCTATTACATAGTGCTCATCTCCCATAGAGATTGCGCCTTCCGGGCACTCATCTTCGCATGCTCCGCAAAGAATGCACTCGTCACTAATTACATGTGCCATTAATTATTCCTCCTACTTTCGTAATGTTTGTTACATTTAGTATCAAGCGAGAAAAGTTTAACACTTTCTATGATAATGTTCAAGCTTTGCTTAATTCATTTGCCTGATAAACCTCAATCAGGCGCTCGTCATCTTTTTCAATAGATAAAGTAACTGCCTCTGTAAGGAGATTAACATCCCTTACCACCCCAACACGTCCATCCGGAGTTGCCAGTTTATCGTTCTTCTTGGGCAAGCGACTTCTGGCCTCACAGTAGGTTTCTTGTTCGTAATTCAGGCAACAGAGCAAACGGCCACAAGCACCTGAAATCTTCTCAGGATTCATGGAAAGGTTTTGTTCTTTCGCCATTTTAATGGATACCGGTTGAAATTCGTTGAGAAAGGTCGCACAGCAAAACTCACGACCGCAGCAACCCAGACCGCCACACATTCGAGCCTCATCACGAACTCCGATCTGCCTCAGTTCAATGCGGCGTCGGAAAATGGCAGCCAAATCCTTGACCAGATC
>DIRG01000096.1:10049-10270 GCA_002427475.1 Mageeibacillus sp. UBA5442 | reverse complement strand
AAAATATCATCCGCTCCCTCTAGCCGAACGATCTCAAAATCGTCCAGCAAGAGATCGCGATCGCTAAGGTAGATGCCGCTTTCTTCTGCTTCGGGCAACGTCTCACCCTCCGGCAGAAAAGTGTAAAGCGAATATTCCATATCATTGATCTTGCGTGCGACGGCTTCTCCGCGCTGCACAGTTTGCTCCTGTTTCTTACTCGTCTGATAAAATTCCAGATC
>DIRG01000096.1:8972-9834 GCA_002427475.1 Mageeibacillus sp. UBA5442 | reverse complement strand
CAGTCCGGCTATCCCCTCTGCGGTGAGGCCGGCTGACGGACGGAAACAAGTAAAGCTAATCCAGCAGGGACTGCTGCTGCTCAGGATACCCTCCGGTGGCGTCTGCTCGATCAATTGCCTTAACAAGGAGGCCTCCTTGTTAAGGAGCGCATTTAATTCCGGATCGTCAATAGTTTCGGGGCGTAGCAGCACCGAACGCTCGCGCAAAGCAGTCTCCAATTCTTTCCGGGCTTGAGTCAGTGTCGCAAGATCCGAGTTCAGAACAGAGGCTCTTAGTTCCGAAACAGCTTCCTGGATCAGCTTTTGACTAAGATCAAGGCGGCTGTTGAGCTGGACGGTTTCTCCGCTCACAAGCAGACTGTGCTCAATTATTTCTTGCCGGGTTTCCTGATAGGAGGCGGCCAAGTCGGCTGCGCTTTGCGGCAGTACGAGAGCGAAAATCTCTCCTTTGCCTAACTTCTCCCCTTCGTGGGCTAAGGGCAGGAAGATGCCGTCGTTTTGGGCGACGACCTCGGTTTCGTCTCGCAATATTAGGAGGTCGCTCGTGACCGTCTCATAGAGAGTGCCCTCGTTGAGAAACGCATAGCGGGTTTTTTCTTCATTATCTGTAAAAAGGGAAATAATCAGCCAGATAGCGAGTGCCAAAATGACGATCAATGCCAACGCCAGCAGGACAAAGCGGCTGACATTGCTGCGAATATCGTTGCGGGTATCTTTGCGGGTATTAGATTTTTCTTTCTTCGCGGCCACAGACTTTCCCTTTTTCATACTAGCTTTCTCTGATTAATATTATCTCTGATTATAAACTTAATACGCGCTCAAGTGCCATCATTGCTCCGAGACGTGCGTTCCAATAATTCAG
>DIRG01000096.1:8264-8689 GCA_002427475.1 Mageeibacillus sp. UBA5442 | reverse complement strand
ATTATGTCGCAGTCGTAGCCCGGCATTTCTGAAGGAATCGGTGTGAAGTGAGCGTCAATGGGAGCGGCGGCTTGGATCGCCTCGCAAAAAGCTTTCAGCTGCTCCGGGTTTTGCATCTGGACTGTCTGTACCAAGTCTCCCCGTTCTTCGGCGGGCAAAGGCGAGACGTCGAAACCGGCTTTCTGGAAAAGCCTGGCTGCAAAGATTGCGCCTGCACTTGCGGCAGCGACGACCTGAGGGGCGAAATAGATGCCTTTTAGGATCTGCTCATTGAAACCGAGTGAGGGGCCGATTTCTGCGCCGACACCGACCGCGGTCATGGCCTCGGCGACTTCGTCCACCAAATCTTGGCGCCCAACGACGTAGCCGCCGGAAGCGGCGATGCCAGCGCCTGGGTTTTTGATCAATGAGCCCGCGATTAGATC
>DIRG01000096.1:0-7947 GCA_002427475.1 Mageeibacillus sp. UBA5442 | reverse complement strand
CCGCGCGATTTCTGCACGTAAAGCATGCGGGTTTCGGGCAGAAGGGCTGCTTCTATTTGGCTGAGATCAAGTTTGCCGTCTGAAGTGAGATCGACTGCGCGGACCGAGACTCCGGTGGCAGTCAAAGTCTGCTTTGAATCTGAGTAGTGGTAAGTTTCTGTTTTGCTATCGTTGTCGACTTCATCGTCGTTCGAGAGAAGGCTTAAGGAGCCGAAAGTCGGCAGGATTGTATCGTAGGGAATCCCGCTCGCAATCAAAACATCATCGCCTCTATGCAAAAGGGCGCGCAGGCAAGTGGCAAGGACGTGCGTGCCGGACGAAAACTGGATCCGTACTAGGGCGGCTTCTGCGTCGAAAGCTTGAGCGAAGACCGCTTCCGCTTGTTCGCGTCCTAGGTCGTTATAGCCGTAGCCGCTTTTGAAGTTAAAGCTGCCTTCAGAGATGCGGGCAGCATGAAAAGCCTGCAACAGTCCGAGTTGTCGTTCCTCTGCAATCGAGTTGACCTCTTCTCTTAAGTGCTCGATTTCATTTGCTGTTTCCGCCGCCAGATCATAAACCTTGCGCGATATTCCAAATTGAGAAAATAATTCGTAGCGATTCATTGTCTTCCTTTAAGTTGATTTTCGTGCCAAGTTCATTTTCGTGCCAGGCACAGAATGTGACTTGCTCATTCTCGTGCCAAGTTGATTTTCGTGCCAGGCACAGAATGTGAAATGTGCATTACCAGTATACACCCATTGACGCCATGGTCTGGGGCCTTTGTGTCAATTTGTGCCGCTCGTCAGGGCAATTGAATCTGTACTAGATCTGGATTTGAATCACAAATACATGACTAAAGGCGAGATTAAGAAGCTTATTACAAAAGCAAAGAACTCGCGCTTACTACACTACATCTTTCGCTAAAAAACAGAAAACCTGCTAAGCCACTGGATATTACTATACGGAGAATCTCTGTTCCGCCGTATATTGGTTAACTTGTAACGAGTTTAGAGACTCAGTGCTCTGAAATTAAATTACCAATATAAAACAGTAGCCCTGGTTTAATTTTGGACTATACATATATAATTTTTCAGAACCATTCGAACTCAGGTGCATGTATCTTCCATCTTTTGCTTCTGCAATTCTTTTTATCTCCATTTTGAATGCTTCAGATTCTGTATGATCATCAGCAAATATAGATTCAATCATAGTAATGAAATTCCTTGAATATTTATCAAATTCTCTATCAATCTCAATGAATCCATCAAGATCGTCGGGCTGCTCTAGGGAAAAAGAGTAAATGTCAAATCTGTCATTACCAAATCCTCTTTCACTCTTATAGACAACATAATATTCACTAATACTTGATGAAATATCAGAAATATCGATTAATGCACTAAAAGCGTTACAAGCACTTAAAGCCATGAAAGCAATGATAAGAACAATCACAGTACCTAATACAATTGATTTATTTGTCGACTTCTCAATCATAGATCTATACATCAATCGTTATTTTAACATTAATAGGATGTAAGACCCACATATTTTGACTTAAATATCCCCAATTATGCAGGCGGTGTATCGTAGTTTAGTAGATTCTTTATCTTCTTTTACTGTAAAAGCTAGGAGTATACACCCATTGACGCCATGGTCTGGGGCCTCTGTTTCAATTTGTGCCGCTCGTCAGGGCTTACTTATGTTATATTCAAATTCTTAGTTGAGAGTCATAGGACGAGGAAGGAGTGTGAGTGGAATGAAGGCCAGACCGGGCAAAAAGAATGATAGCGTTTATTTGGAGAGTCGGCTGCCCAATGCCTTCCCTTTCATTCGAAGACGCGCTTTTGCTTACAACAACAATAACACCTGCTCTGCCGTCTCGGTGGCGCTCGCTTTAAATTACTTGGCTCTACAAACGGGAGAACCTTTCGTGCCTACAGAATGCACGTCCGAGCTGCTTGATAAGGACTTGCCTAATAGTGCGAATGCTTTGGAGCAGAAATATCCTCGTGCCGGAAAGCTCAGCAGCTATTTGATCAAAGCGTGCGGCATGCGTGCCGCCAGCTTTGCCTTCCTGATTACTCGGGCTTTTAGAAAATATGTCAGAACAATTCTCACTCTGAAGAGCAAAATCAAGCTGCGCTGGACACTTTTACCGCGAAGTGAAACCATCAAAAAACAGATCGATTCCGGCCTCCCCATTCTGATCACGACTACCTTCGCCGGGGAATTCAGCTGGCACACTATGCTGGTCTACGGCTATCGCGAAAGCTACGGAAAGACCGAGCTTCTTGTTCACTCAGGCTGGTATAAATCGAAATTCAATGAGTCTTACGCACTTTCCGGCGAAACACATTTTTTTCAGAAGGAAATCTGGCTAGACAAAAAGCTAGCCACTTTCGCCTATTACTTTTCTTTAGATTAAGAGTTGCAAGGCTGGCGGAATAAGTGAAAAGCCTTCCACCATTCGTCTGCCTTTTATTAGTAAATTGTAATAATCATCATTTAACAGTATTGCAGAGAGACTGACGATGCTGTCATCTATATGAATGGGAGTCAGCCCACTATCGAAGCTAAGTTCAATTTCATTTGGAAGCTTACTGAAAAGCTCAATCATTTTGGGAAAGGTTATATCTTTCGGATTTGAAAAACGGTAAAATTGATTCTCTCCTGTCCCCTTCTCACGATGCTCATAGCCACCATCTTCTATGAACTGCCAGAAGGTCTCTCCAAAAGAGGTATCGAGCGCTTCAATGATAAGTACCATATCCAGATCCTTGGTTGCCCGAAAGGAAGCTCCAAGTTCATCCATAAGAATATCGCAAGCTGTGCCTCCAATAAAAACATATTGACTTGTGTGATCTGCAAAATACTCTTTGAATTTATCTAGCCCGTGTACCATGACTCACCTTGCAAGACTTCTTCTAATGCTTGTTCAATCCTTTCATCAGTTTCTTCCTTCAAAGACGCATACAAAGATAGTAGATCCACATGGCCATTATTAGAAAATAGGCCAGGATCATAATCCCAAACCTCTACTTCCACCAGTTTTGAATCTTTTATGATGTCCCTATTCTTAACAACTTCAATTTGCTCTTTATCTAGTTTATTTTTACCTATTGCCATAATCGGATGATCCGGTGGATTGATCATGGATAATTCTGCCAATGTCTCTATTCCGGCAGTCAAGGCACCTAAAGGCCTTGTCTTGGAGTAAATGATTTTTCTTACTGGAGTCTTTATGTAAACGCGTCCTTTTAGAAAGTAGTCAGGGTCTGGTATTCGCTTATACTCCTTGCTTCGACCAGTCTTTCCTCCAACTGCATAGGTGACGAGATTCGCACGGTATAGATCGTTTAGTGCTCTAGAAGCTGTCATTATGCTAAAGCCCAGTTTATTAGCAAAATCAGTCGTATTAACGACTTCCTCTTTATGGTACAAGAAATACAGGTATGCAATCTGCGCAGGAGTTGTGAATCTCTTTACTTTTTCTTCAACGTGTTCTTGGGTTTTCTTCAAATCAAGACCCAGGAAAGGCAAATACATCTGTCCATCTTCAACCACAAAGGCTATCCTATTTTCAATAAGACTTTTTCTTCTATATCTTGTGATTTCTTTGTAATACATAACAATTTGTCGACTCGTCAGGTTTTTAATTTGCTTTATATGCTTCTGAAGCTGATCAATACTTGGCATCTCGTCAACCGCATCAACTAAAACACACCGTGTTCCAAGAATCGTCATATCATAAAAATTATAGTTTTCTTTTAAAAAGATTGGAAATTTATTATTTTTCAGTCTTGGTTTAATTTTAAGTTGCTCATCTATATTTTCTTTCAAGTAAAGCTCTACAGTCTTAAGCAATTGGATCACCTCCTAATGAAACACTTTTCATTTCTAATATAACAATTTAATTGTTACATTGCAAGACACTTGTGTTACATTGCTTAAGAAGAATCTTCTAACAAGACTTGCTGTAGTGACAAAGCTGTTGCAGGACACCCTTTGCCCTATCATCGTTTCAGAGCATAAAAAAAAGACGTAGGCGGATGGTATCCATTTCTACGTCCTTTTATGGTGCGGCCAACGAGACTCGAACTCGTACGAGGTTAATCACACGCCCCTCAAGCGTGCGCGTCTGCCAATTCCGCCACGGCCGCGATTAAAAAATACCGGGCGAGCCAGCTCAGATATTATGACAAAGAGAGGGATTAAAGTCAAATAAAATTCAGCTGCTATTGTGGTCTTGGCTGGAGGTTTCGGAGCGTGTGGTTTTTTTCATTAAAAAGGGCTGTATATCAACTAGTCTCTGCCTATGCGGTAGAGCAAATTGGAATCGCTGATCACATACAGGACGCCGTCCATTTCTTCGACGTCGCGGAAGCGCTGGCCTTGGTCGGCTAGGAGTCTTTCTTCGCCCACAACTTTCTGATCGACGATTAGTAGGCGGGCGATATGCTGTCCTCTTAAGCCTGCGATGAAGAGGTTGTTTTGCCATTCGGGGATGAGGTCGGAATCGTAAAAGGCCATGCCGCTGGGGGCTAGGACGGGGTCCCAGTAGTAGATCGGCTCTTCGACGCCTTCCCTGCTGGTGGCGCCGCCGGGGATAGCTGCGCCGCTGTATTCGATGCCGTAGCTGACGAGGGGCCAGCCGTAGTTTCTGCCGGGAAGGATCAGGTTGAGTTCGTCGCCTCCGCGCGGGCCCATCTCACTGATCCAGAGGTCGCCGGTGCCGGGATGAAAAGCCATACCCTGAACGTTGCGGTGTCCGTAGGTATAGATTTCTGTCCATTGGTCCGGAACGCCTGATACAAAGGGTGCGCCGGGGGCGGGCTGTCCGTCGGGGGTGATGTGGATGATTTTTCCGTAGCCGTTGTCTAGTTCTTGGGCGAGGGTTCTGGTTCTGGCGTCTGAGCGTTCGCCGGTGGAGACGAAGAGATTGCCGTTTTCGTCGAAAAGCAACCTGCTGCCAAAGTGCATGCTGTTGTTGTAGTAAGGTTCTGCGCGGTAGATGATTTCGAAGTTCTCGATCTGGCTTTCGTCGTCGGACAGGCGGCCGCGGCCGACGGCTGTTAGCGAGCCTTGGTTAGTACGTTCCGCTAAGGTGAAGTAGAGCATGCGGCTGTCAGTGAAATCCGGGGCCGGCTCGACGTCGAGGAGCCCGCCTTGAGAGCGGTCGTCTACGGCGGGGAAGCCGGTGATTTTTGCGCTGAGTGCGCCGTCGGTGGTGGCGATGCGCAAGGTGCCGCCCTTTTCAGTAATTGCCAGACGGCCGTCCGGCAAGGCTTTTACGGCCCAGGGTCTGGAGAGATCGTCAGCGATGATTTCGATGTTTAGGTCGACGCTGGTCGCCATGCCGTTGGCGCGTGTTTGCCCTGCGAAGGCCGGTTCATAATTCGTTTCGGGTGAGCGGTTCTCGACGGGCGGGAGATCTGCGCTGGGGATTGTTGCGGTGGTTTCGGGTTCTTGTGTGGGGCCGCTGGTGCTGCCGGATTCGCTGCCGGGAGTGTCGGGTTCGCTGGTGGTGGCTGGAGCGCTGGTGGTGGCTCGGGTGCTGGTCGTTGTCGAGGGGAGCGCGCTGCTTTCATTGCCGTTGTCTGCGCCGACGCAGGCTGTCAGGATTAGGCTTAAAGCTAAAAAGGTTGAAATAGTTGAGATTAGTTTTTTCTTAAACATAATATCCACCTCACAGTGCTGATAATTTTACTTCTTGCTAGCGTTTGCTGTCGCAACGAGGGTGACGGAGGATATGGGGAGGGTAGCTGATGCCGGTGTAGGTGAAGTGTGGGTGTGGGCGGCGATTTGGGTGGATGAAAAACTTCGTCTTTTTGTAACTAGGCTGCTCGTAGAGTTTTTCTAAGCGTTTTATACTTAAACGAGAGGAGTTAGAGGGAGGACGGTTGATATGAAACGCGTTCTGGCATTTTTTCTTATGGCACTGTTCTTGTTTATGGTGTCATGTAGTAATCTCCCGACTGCTCCGACGGAAACGTCAATTGGGTCAGTAACTTTCACGAGCGCTGCAACTAGCAGTGAGAGCGAGAGCTCGAGTTTCAGCACGAGTGAGAGCAGCTCAAGCACTTCGACAAGCACAACGAGGACAACGTCGACGGCGAGCACGACGGCGAGTGCCGCGGTTACGACTGCAAGTTCGACTGCAAGTTTGACGAGCACGAGTAGGACGAGTACGACTACTACGAGCAGGACGAGCACGACAACAACGAGCAGGAGCACGACGACAACTCCTAGCACTACACGCACGACTACGACTGCGGCGGATCCTTATGCTGTCTACTCTAATGAGGATTTGAGCTGGTGGTATCGACGACCTGCACCGGGCGAGCGTGCCACGATTGATGCAGGCATTCAGTCACTAATCTCGAGCTATGGAGCTGTGTGGCAGCTGGCGCCGAGTGGGCAAAAGCGTGTCTATCTGACGATGGATGCGGGTTATGAGTTTGAGAATAATACGACTGAAATTCTGGATATTGCGGCTGCGAAAGGGGTGCCGATAACCTTTTTCATTACTGGAAGTTATCTTAATAATAATTTCGGCTTGGTGCAGAGGATGATTAACGAAGGGCATCAGGTTGGCAATCATACGCAGCGACATTTGCGGGCGAGTGCGGCGCTTGAGACGTCGACGCAGACTTTTATTAGTGACTTGCTGGAGCTGGAGATGAATTATTTGTCTTTGACCGGGCGGCCGATGCCGAAGCTGTATCGACCGGCGGAGGGTGGCTATAGTGAGAGGAGTCTCAAGATAGCGAAAGATTTTGCGTACACGACGGTGTTTTGGAGTTTTGCTTATAGGGATTGGTTGACGGATGATCAGCCTGATCCTGACGCGGCTTTTGACTTGATTATGAGTGAGCTGCACGACGGTTCTATTCTGCTTTTGCATGCGGTTTCGGATACGAATGTGGCTATTTTGCCGCGGCTGATTGATGCGATCCGGGCAGAGGGTTATACCTTTGTCCTGCTGCAGCCACAGTCGTGATGTGGCTGCTGAGTGGAAGTCTCGCGGGAGTGGGGCGGGTTGGAGTTCGGTGCGGGTAGTGTTGCCGGGTTTTTCTAGATTTCTTCTATACGAATATCTGAACAGAGTAGGTTTAGTTCGGCTAGGCGTTCGCCATCGCAGAGGATGTGGATTTCGTAGCCATCTTTTGTCTTGTAAAGTTCTTCGTAGATCCAGAATAAGTTGAGAATATTTTCATCGTTAAGCACTGTCACATCGCGGAAGGTGATCCGGTTGTCGTCTGTGAAGCCGCCTTCATTATCGAGTGTCAGCACAAGATCGGTGCCTTGTGTAAGCCAGCCGATTATTTTGCAATCGTGGAAGTTGAGGCGTCGACGAAGGTTTTGAGGAATATTCTGTTTGCGCTCTATTTCTTCGTATTTTTCGAGGACTTGCTGTGTGTATCTATTGTTTTGGACGGAAAAGTCTCTTACTGCTTCGTAGATTTCGTCAGTGGTGAAGCCTAAGGCAAAGACGCGGGGATCTGCAATTTGCTTGTAGATTTCTTTTGGAAGGTCTTCTTGTGCTTGTTTTAGTCTGATGTCGTAAATCTGGGCGAAGAGTTTCTTTGAGTCTTCTTCTGAGAAGGGGCCGCGATTGTCGTAGTCGAAGATGGTTTGCTCTACGAAGGCCGCTTCTTCCGCTAAGAATCCGTGCAAATCGAAATCTTCCGGGTAGTTTTCTTCGTCAAAGAGTTCACGCGGATCGAAGTCGTGCTCTGCTCTTTCTTCCTCAACAAACTGGTATTCTTGGTCTTCGTATAGTGATCTGAAAAGGTCATCATCTTTGTCTGCTGCTTCGTCGATGGCCTCGAGGTCGAAGTGAAGGTCGGTTAGGTTGGATATCTTATACCACTCTTTAGTTAAATATTTCATAAGCACCTGCTATTAGTTTTTTACAGTATACCCATGGGTGTGGGCGTCTGTCACTAAGTTGATTTCTGTGCCAGGCAC
>DIRG01000016.1 GCA_002427475.1 Mageeibacillus sp. UBA5442 | reverse complement strand
GGTGCCATCATGCCCGGTCTGAGTGGCGGCGTGTTGATGGTTGTCTTCGGAGTTTACGATCGCCTCATTTATTTCTTGAGCCATCTGCGGGATAGGTTTGTCAGGCAATTGATCTTTTTTATTCCAATAGGCATTGGCGGTGTGATCGGGCTGGTGCTCTTCAGTAGTTTCGTTACGAGGGCTTTTGCCAGCAATTATGTCGCTATCTATATTTGCCTCTTTGTGGGTTTCGTGAGCGGAACATTGCCTTCTTTGTGGCGCAAGGCCGGAGAGCAGGGCCGCAGCGCAAAAGGCTGGTTCACTTTCATTGTGTCGGCCGTGGTGCTTTTTACCTTCATGATGTTGGGGCAGGAGGAGCTGACGCAAATCGCGCCTAACACCTTAATTTGGATTATTAGCGGCGCCTTCATCGGTTTGGGTTTTATCGTTCCGGGGCTGGCTACGTCGAATTTTCTTATGTACTTCGGGCTTTACGATCGAATGGCGGCCGGCATAGAAAAATTTGATTTGACTATCGTTATTCCGCTTTTTATTGGTCTTGTTGCCTGCGTGCTCTTGACGGCAAAACTCGTCAATTGGCTATTCAATCGCCATCACGAGGTAATGTACCACATTATTTTCGGGCTGGTGGTCGGGTCGTCGGCTGCGATGTTCCCGAGCCTGGTCGCACCGTCGTTTACGGCGGAGGCGCTAGGGGTTGTGGGACTGGAGTTTTGGCAGATGTTCCTCTTGGCCGTGGCTGCCTTAGTGCTGGGGGCTATTTTTTCGATTCTCTTCAGCAAACTCGAGGAACGTTATCCGTCGGATACTACGGCGGTTCTGGTCAAGGATGAGGACGGAGTAGGGAAGTAGGGCGCGGGAGGATCGCCGGAAGTACGGTCAGTTCCCGAGGTGGAGGATCGCGAGAAGCATGAGCAGTATCGTTGTTTTTCTGAAAAATTTGACGTAGGTCAAGGTCGTTCTTTTCGAACCCATATAGAATTTAATTATTAAAAATAAAAAATCTGCAGAAAGCTACGTTTCGTGTAGCACAGGAGGAAAATATGAGTCAGAGCATTAAAGTACAATTAGACGAAATCGCCCCATACGTACCGGTTGTTGATCGTGTCCATGGCCCGACCCATCCGGAGTTTCATGAAGTGCGTAAGCTCTTCGATCAACTTGTAGAAAAGACTAACGCCGCCGACGGAGGCTGTCCCGAAGTAGCACAGGAATTTGCACAGCTGCGTGAAGTCACCAATAACTATAAAGTTCCCTCAGATGTATGCGAGACATATGAGGAAGTATACCAGGCACTCGAGAAGCTGGATAAACAGTATTCGAGCTGTCCGTCGAGAAATTCATAATTCGAAGCCAAGTTGATTTTCGTGCCAGGCACAGAAATCAACTTGGCCTCCTTTCTTTCAAGTTCTCTCCATTTTCCGTTACATCGATTTGGAATAGATCATATATAATGCCTGTTGATTTACAAATCTCACGTTTATTTCATGTCGAAATTTTAATCGGAGGAAAAATGGAATTTCAAATTGTTTTGCCTGATTTAAAATTTATGTTTGTTCGCGACGACCAGTCGGATTCAGTTGAGTATTTTGGCAGCGATCAAGAGTGGTTTTCCGATGCTTGGCAGAGGATGGCCGGCTGTGCTCCGTCCGTCACGGCCAATATTTTTCTATATCATTATCAAAAAGCGCAATCTGAACAGTATTGTTCCAAGAAGGATCTTCTGGCCCTGATGGAAGAGACTTGGACTTACGTAACTCCCGGAGAGGGCGGCCTGCCCAGCACGACCTTGTTCGCCGAAAAGGTTAAAAATTTCGGTTTGTCTCATGAAGTGATGTTGGACAGCAAAATTCTGCAAATCTCCGAAGATAAATCTGAGAGGCCTTCACTGAATGAGATGATTGACTTCATAGTGGAAGCTTTGGAACACGAAACGCCCGTAGCTTTCTTGAACTTATGTACCGGCGATGTTGACACAATCGACAAATGGCATTGGGTCACGATTACCGCTTTGAAATACGACAAAGAAGCAGGTACGGCCACAGCCATGATCAGTGATGAAGCAGTATCGAAAGAGGTTGACCTGGCCCTGTGGTTAGATACTAGTAGTTTAGGTGGAGGATTCGTCTATTTTTTGCGGAATCAAGAAACAATGGAGAAAAGAGTCCAGTCATCAGTCGAGAAGGACTGCTAAGGCTGACTGCAAGCACTTTTGCCGAAACAGAGTGAGCTTTGGCCTTCGGCGTAACAACTTAATAACGTAAAGACAACATTGCAACGACAATGAAAACCAGCAAAGCCCTTAGAAATATGGGCTTTTTTGTTGTGTAGCGGGACGCAAGTCATGAATCGTGCCTGGCACGATTCTTAACCTGGCACGATTCTTAACTTACCCCCATCTCTGCGTATCTGCTGATATACTGTTCTTGACCAAGAATAGGAGTGTATGGATTATGGCCAAAGCCAGTATTATGATTGTCCTCTTTTATCTGATGCATTACAGCGGCAGAGATCTGTTGCAATATTATGGGATAGTCTCTGCCCCCTGGGCGACTTTCGTTAGCTATGCTGTTCTCTTCGTGATAGGTGTCCTTTTGTATGGCAAAAATTTGACCTCGGAATGGACCCGTTTCAGAAAACGAAGGAAAAATTTCTTCAACTTTCTCTTGGAGATCCTACTGTGGACGCTGCTCGCTATCGGCCTCACCGTCGCCACATATTTTACAGTAAGCGGCATTTTCAATTTCAGCATTCTTCCAAACAGCCAAGGGACGATCGGCCATTTGATGAGAAACTTATCCACCGTCCCGGCTCTCTTGTTGATTGCAATTTCCGCGCCCTTCGTACTGGAACTTACTTTTCGTGAATCGATCATCGGAATTAGGGAGCGTTCGCACAAGTTCCGACTCTGGCTAAGCAGCGCAATAGC
>DIRG01000005.1:5908-33494 GCA_002427475.1 Mageeibacillus sp. UBA5442 | reverse complement strand
CCTCTACCATAAAACCATTCCCGGTCCTGCAGGTCTTCCCAGCGGCATGGGCGGCAAAGGGATGCTGCTCATATCCGGCGGTATTGACAGCCCGGTAGCCGGCTATATGATGGCTTCCCGCGGTATGCAGTTAAATGCAGTATATTTTCACACTTCTCCCTACACTGGCCCCAACGCTTTGAAAAAGGTCGAAGATCTCGCTCGCATTGTCGCTCGCTATTCCGGAACTATTCATTTTCATCAGGTTGATTTTACTGAAGCACAACTTGCCCTTGTTGATGCCTGTCCGGAGAACATGTTGACGGTAGTGATGCGCCGCTTAATGCTGCTCGTCTCCGAGAAACTGGCTCACAAGCATAACGCGAAGTGTCTCATCACAGGGGAGAGCCTAGGGCAGGTAGCTAGCCAAACAATTGACGCTATCGTTGCGACCGACGCAATTGTCAGTATGCCGGTATTTAGACCGCTTATTGGCATCGACAAAAACGAAACCATCGAGCTTGCTCGTCGCATCGGCACATACGAGACATCCATTCTGCCATACGAGGACTGCTGTACCGTTTTCGTGTCTAAACATCCGAAGACGAATCCGACACTTCTCGATGTGGAAATTGCTGAAGAAGACCTTGATTTAGAGGCCCTAGCTGAAAGCATTATGGACAATATAGACACATATCCAATAAAAGCTTATTCAAATTAATCAAAATAGGTCAAAAACGCTAATCTAGCGACTTATAGCATGCTTTTTTCGCTAAGTATGTTACAATTGTTGCGGTATAAAAACACTTTATAAACAATATTGGAGGTAATAATGTTGTATCAACACGTAAAGGAAACTGATCCTAAGCTTTATGACTCTCTTATCTGTGAGCTGGACCGCCAGCAAAGCAAGTTGGAGATGATCGCATCTGAAAACTTTGTTAGCAAAGCAGTGATGGAAGCAGCCGGTTCAGTCTTGACAAACAAGTATGCTGAAGGCTATCCCGGACGCCGTTACTACGGTGGCTGTGAACACGTCGACGTAGCAGAAGATCTGGCCATTGATCGCCTTAAAGAGCTGTTTGGTGCAGAATACGCCAACGTTCAGCCGCATTCAGGCGCAAACGCTAATACTGCAGTTTATTTCGCCATGTTGGAGCCCGGTGACACCATTCTCGGTCTTGACCTTGATCACGGTGGACACCTCACTCATGGAATGAGAATTAACTTCTCAGGTAAATATTTCCATGCTGAAGGCTACAAAGTCGACAAAGAAACTGAACAAATTGATTACGACGTAGTACGTGAACGCGCTTTAGAAGTGAAACCTAAGATGATTATCGCAGGTGGCAGCGCCTATCCTCGTAAGATCGACTTCAAAAAGTTCCGCGAAATCGCTGACGAAGTCGGAGCATACCTGATGGTTGACATGGCTCACATCGCCGGTCTCATCGCAGCAGGTCTGCACGAGAACCCCGTACCTTACGCTGATTTTGTTACCTCCACAACTCATAAAACTTTACGTGGACCTCGCGGCGGCATCATTCTTGCTAAGAAAGAATACGCCAAGAAACTAAATTCAGCTGTGTTCCCCGGTCTCCAGGGCGGCCCCTTGATGCACATCATCGCAGCCAAGGCAGTTGCTTTCCAAGAAGCTCTCCAGCCTTCCTTTAAGGAGTATCAACAGAACGTCGTTAACAATGCTAAGACTCTGGGTGAATCACTCAATAAGCATGGCGTTAACCTCGTTTCCGGCGGCACAGACACCCACCTCCTCCTGATCGACCTGCGCGGCACAGGCTGCAACGGTAAAGTACTGCAGGAGAGACTGGACGATGTCAACATCACAACTAACAAGAATACAGTTCCTTATGAAACTGAAAGTGCCATGGTTACCAGTGGTCTTCGTATCGGTACACCCGCACTGACCACTCGTGGTTTCGGTAAAGAAGAAATGGAACTCTTGGGCGAACTGATTTCCTTGGCTATCTTCAAATATGATGAAAGCAAAGACAGAATCATCGAAGAAGTAGCGGCTCTCTGCGAGAAATTCCCGCTTTATGCCGACCTCAAATAATGAAAACATTTCCGATAGGCGCTCTCCGCTAGCTTATCGAATGGCTCCTATGACGCTGTCCGACTTTGTCGGCCAGCGTCATATTCTTTCCGAAGGCAAACTCTTATCGCGCATGATTCAAGCCGACCGCTTGTCTTCTATCATTCTCTTTGGCCCTCCCGGCACAGGAAAAACCTCTATTGCTCGGGTAATAGCCAACACTACCAAGGCACCATTTAGTCAATTAAATGCGGTTACTTCCGGTGTAGCTGACATCAAACGCGTCATCGCCGACACAAATAATCCTTTGCTGACTCCGGGGCAACGCTGTGTGCTCTTTATCGATGAAATTCATCGTTTCAATAAGGCACAACAAGATGCTTTGCTGCCTTCAGTTGAAGATGGCAGTATCATTCTCATCGGCGCAACAACAGAGAATCCCTATTTTCAAGTTAACAAAGCACTTATCTCCCGCTCGACTGTGTTTCAGCTTTATCCACTGGAAAGTGAAGATGTTCAATTGATACTGGAACGAGCGTTAGCAGATAAAGAGCGTGGTTTAGGCCATCTACATCTTGATGTAAAGCCCGAAGCTTTGGAGTTTTTTGCTAAGAGAGCCGGCGGCGACGCTAGGGTGGCATTAAACGGCATAGAGTTGGCAGCTTTGACAACAAAACCTTCTGCCGAGGGTGTCATTGAAATTGATCTGGATGCCGCCATGGATTCCATGCAAGAAAAAGTAGCCTTGTACGACTCTACCGGCGAAGCTCACTACGATACTGTTTCCGCTATGATCAAATCTATACGCGGCAGCGATCCGCAGGCAGCAATTCACTATCTGGCACGAGCACTGCGTGGGGGAGAAGACATCAATTTTATAGGGCGCCGCTTAGCTATAGCAGCTGCTGAAGAGGTTGGTATGGCCAATCCCCAAGTTTTATCTATTGTTGTTTCTGCTTGGCAGGCGGCTCAGATGGTGGGCATGCCCGAAGCCCAGATAATTCTCTCTGAAGCTGTCATCTGTATCGCCACCAGCCCGAAGTCTAATGCCAGTTATCTGGCAATTAAGCAAGCAATGAACGATCTCGAAAATAAAGATGTCGGCGAAATTCCATTCTATCTGCGTAATGCTCCTGCAGAAGGGATGAAAGACCTCGGTTACTCTCTCGGATACGAATATAGTCACGACTGGCCGCAGGCTGTTTCGTCACAAGAGTTCCTCCCGGAGAATTTAAGAGGTGTAAAATATTATGAACCATCCAATCGCGGACACGAACAAAACGTGGCTAAATGGATGGCTGAAGTGAAAGAGTTGCGCGAATCAGCTCGAAAACGGAAGGACACTAAAGGAGTAGAAGCCAATGACAGCTGAGAAAATAAACAGAATATATTTTGATCATGCAGCCACAACACCAATTCACCCTGATGTTATGGCTGTTCTTACGGATGCTTTAGAAAACACTTTCGGCAATCCTTCTTCTTTTTACAAGGAAGGTAATGTTGCCGGTCGCGCGATGAACGCTGCACGCGAGAAAATCGCAGAAGTGTTGGACGTCCGAGCTGATGAAATATTTTTTACCTCCGGTGGTACGGAGTCAGATAATTGGGCGATTAAAGGCGCTGCCCACGCCAACCAAAGCAAAGGAAAACATTTAATAAGCACTACCATTGAACATCATGCTGTTTTGCACAGTATGCAAGCTCTAGAAAAAGAAGGCTTTGAAGTTACCTATTTAGAAGTGGACGCTGACGGTTTAGTAGATCCGGAAGATCTACGTCAAGCCATTCGTCCCGACACTATTTTAGTTTCAATCATATATGCAAACAACGAAATCGGAACCATTCAACCGATCAAGGAGCTAGGAGAAATCTGCAAGGAACATAAGGTTTTGTTCCATACAGATGCCGTGCAGGCCTTCGGAGCTCTTCCACTTCGCCCAAGAGAATTAGGAGTCGACATGTTGTCTGTCTCTTCACATAAGCTTTATGGACCCAAAGGTATCGGTATCCTGTATAAACGCCGCGGAGCCCGCGTTCGACAGTATATGGACGGTGGGGCTCAGGAACGCAAACAACGTTCAGGGACTGAGAATATCCCTGCCATGATAGCTTTAGGGAAAGCTGTCGAAGTGGCTTATGCGGACATGGAAAGCGAATCCAAACGACAAATCCGCTTGCGTGATAGGCTAATCAAGGAAATTCCCCAAGTGGTACCTCACGCCAAACTTAATGGTCATCCGACTAAACGTTTGCCCAATAATGTAAATTTCAGCTTTGAATTTATAGAAGGGGAGTCCATTCTGCTTCTTTTGGATGCATATGGCTATGCCTGCTCCAGCGGATCAGCTTGTACTTCGGCCTCACTGGATCCTTCCCACGTGTTGCTCGCTATCGGCCTTCCACATGAAGTAGCCCACGGCTCTTTGCGGATTTCATTAGGTCGCAGTAATACGGATGCGGACATTGATCGCTTTCTGGAAGATCTCCCAAAAGTAATCCAGCGACTGCGAGATATGTCACCGTTGTATGATGATTTTGAAAAGAAAAAAATTGAAGCATTAATCCCCTACGAGGGAGGAACAAGATTAGTAAGAGAGGGCGGCTATGGAATATAGTGAAAAAGTAATGGATCATTTCATGAACCCACGCAACATGGGAGAGATTGCCGATGCAACAGCAAGCGGAACGGTAGGGAATCCTGTCTGTGGTGACATCATGAAAATTGATTTAAAAATAGAAAACGACATTATCACCGATGCAAAGTTCAAGACGTTCGGCTGCGGTTCAGCAATTGCGACCAGCAGCATGGCAACAGAACTGATTATTGGTAAGTATACGGCTGAAGCTCTGGAAGTGAGCAATAAGGCTGTGGCTGATGCTCTGGACGGGCTTCCTACTGTCAAGCTGCATTGTTCAGTTCTGGCTGAGCAAGCCATCAAAAAGGCTCTCAAGTCCTTTTATGAAGCAGAAGGTAGGATGACAGACGAATTCGCTGAGAAGTTCAAGATCCTAGGCGAGGATGAACACGATCACGGCGACGATGAAGAGTCTGCAGACGAACATGCCTGCTGCTTGCACGATGACTAAGTGAGAAAGAACAAGACTGCTATTAGCAGACTTGGCAAAGCAGAGCTTTCACGCTCTGCTTTTTTTCGCTCTCAATATTGTATAATCTGTAGTTATAGAACCTAGATAGAGAAAGAGGGAAATGAATGAATACCAAAGATGAGAAATCTGCTGTTAAAGAATTAGAAGCAAAATTGACATTCGAGTTTAAAACAGCCTGGGAACCTGCTGATCAAGACAAGCTGGAGGCTGTTCAGGCTTTTTCAGAAGGCTATAAAGTCGCCCTTGATCAGGGAAAAACCGAGCGTGAGTTTGTAAATTATGCTCAAGCTCTCTTAGAGGAAAATGATTTCAAGCCATTAGACTCCTTTGCGAAACTGGAAGCAGGGGATAAGGTCTACCAGCTTGTGCGCGGCAAAGGTCTGATCGCCGCCCTAATCGGCAAGAATGACCCTTTGCAGGGTTTCAACCTGATTGGCTCTCATGTCGACTCTCCACGTTTGGACTTAAAGCCCAATCCTTTATATGAGTCGTCGGAACTGGCACTCCTGAAAACACATTACTATGGTGGCATCAAGAAATATCACTGGGTAGCTCAACCTCTGGCTTTGCACGGCGTCATGATTAAAAAAGGTGGCGAGAAAGTCGAAGTTGAAATCGGCGAAGATCCTGCCGATCCTGTTCTCTACATCACTGATCTGCTGCCACATCTTGCTGCAGACCAAATGAAAAAAGATGCCTCTAAAGTAGTTGAAGGGGAGGAGCTGAATGTTCTCATCGGCGGCATCCCTTATCCGGACGAGGACGCCAAGAACCGCGTCAAATTAGCGGTATTGAATCTCCTTTATGAAAAATACAACGTCACCGAGCGTGAATTTATAACAGCGGAACTCGAAATCGTGCCGGCCAATAAAGCGCGAGACGTTGGTTTAGATCGTGCTTTCATTGGTGCCTACGGACAAGATGACAGAGTCTGCGCCTATACCTCTTTACGTGCATTAATTGATCTGGAGGAAGTCCCGGAGCGTACAGCCGTACTGCTCATGTACGATAAAGAAGAGATTGGATCAGGCGGAAATACCGGCGCCTCCTCATTCCTCTATCCTTACTATCAACAACAGATGGTGCGCCTGATGATGGAGCACGAGCCGACTGCGCTCGAACTTTCGCACAACATGGTTAACAGCACCATGCTGTCCTCGGATGTAACTAACGCCTACGATCCGACTTTCGCTTCCGTATCCGAACCTCAGAACAGCTGCTACGCAGGACGAGGTATGGCTTTGAACAAATATACCGGCGCACGCGGCAAGGGTGGCACATCTGACGCTTCAGCGGAGTATTTCGATGAAGTTGTACGCCTTTTGGAAGACAACGGCATTACTTGGCAGACTGGCGAATTGGGTAAGGTCGACCAGGGTGGCGGCGGCACAGTTGCCGTTTACCAAGCGGAACTGGGACTCGAAGTTATTGACTGTGGCGTACCGCTACTTTCCATGCACTCCTGTTTCGAAGTTGCCAGCAAGATCGACGTATATGAAACATATCGCGGCTACCGGGCTTTCTTTAAACACATGCGCAAAGACAGAGTGTAAAGTATTAGTTTTTTGACACTAAAAATGGGGGCTTCAAGTGCGAGGCCCCCATTCTTTTTGTTCTGAAAAATTCAGATATTAGATACGCATTGCAACGCGTGCAGCTTCGAAAATAGCTTCTAAAGCACTGCGTGGTTCTTTGGCGTCACCGATGCTATAAACCTCCGGTGCCAGGCTTTCTTTATCTGCGAAGACTTCCTGATGACAGCAGCCGACTGCGACTACGATGGTATCGTAACCTGCAAAAGCAACTTCCTCACCATTTTGCTCGGCATAGAGCACACCATCTTCAAAGCGTAGGGCACTGGTATTCACGTGGACATCAATCTCTTCCTGCTTGAAACGTTTGAGCAAGGAATCACGTACTGTCATGTACAGGTCCGTCGCTATCTCAGGCAGCATTTCGATCAAGCTTACATTCTCGCAATAGTCGCGGCAGAACTCTGCTGTCTCGACTCCGACCATGCCGCCACCGATGATAAGTGCACTGTTGCCCAGCTGATGTTTGCCTTCCAAGAGGGCATTAGCTTGGACGACTTGCGGTGAGTCAAAGCCCGGCAGATTGAGCATCATGGGCTCCGCTCCGCTGGCATCAATCAAGATGTCGGGGGCGAATTCGCGAACCATCTCATCGTTAGCCTCGGTATTCCACTTAATGTCCACACCATACTTATCGCACATGTGTAGATAGTGGCGAATGACGCGTGTGATGTTTTGCTTAAATGGAGGATAGGCTGCGATCAGGAACTGACCACCGGCACGATTAGCTCCGTTTTTCTCGAAAACGGTGACATCGTGTCCGCGCTCCGCGGCTATCTGAGCGGCATAAAGTCCTCCGATACCTGCGCCGATAATTAGAACTCTTTTCTTTTCTTCCGCAGGACCGTATTGCATTTCTACACGGTTGTTGGAGAAGGGGTTGAAGATACAAGATACTCCCCAGTCGCCTTCCTGCAGCGTGTCATGATCGTTAAAGCTCATGCAGCGCTGAGTACAACCGATGCAAGGTACGATCTCAGCAGTTTTTCCGGCTTCCATTTTGCGAGGGAGGAAGGGATCCGCAATGCTCGCGCGACCGAGACAGATATAATCAGCTTCTCCGCGCTCGAGCAGATCTTCGATAATCTTGGGCTGTGCCATGCGTCCGGCCAGACCGACAGGAATATTGACGTAGTCTTTAATTTTCCTTGCTCCGCGCCAGTTCCATCCTTCATCAAAATCCGGAGGTGGCACGATAACATCCCAAGCTCCGTAAGTACCGGCAGAAACGTTGATCGAGTCGGCTCCTGCGACCTCCATCATGCGCGCAAAAGCGATCGATTCACTTTCCGGCAGTCCGCCAATACGGCCTTCAATCGTATCAAGACGAACTATAATCACAAAATCATCACCACAGGCTTCTCTGATGCCTTCGACTATGCGGCGGTGGAATAAGCTACGACCTTCAATGTCTCCGCCATACTCGTCGATACGTTTGTTAGTGCGAGGGCTCAGGAACTGTAGTCCCATATATCCGTGAGCGCTATGGAATTCAACACCGTCAAAGCCGGCTAGTTGAACACGTTTGGCAGAGTCAATATAACTCTGAACCATGTCGTGGACTTCCTGTGTGCTCATTTCGTGAAGCTCTTCGCGGTAGACGGGTGACGGTAAAACTGAAGGGGAGTAGGGCGTTTCGCCGATCATCGCCTTCAAAGTTTCACGACCTGCGTGATGCAGCTGCACAATTGCCACTGCGCCACCATCGTGAATGGCCTCCGCCAATTTAGTCATCCCGGGTAGATAAGCGTCATCATAAAGACGGGGCTGACCAGGCATTCCATTTCATCTTTGAGTCCATCCAGAGCTACTCCACTCACTACCATTCTGTAAAGCGAGCCAGTTAAAATCATGTCTTTGCATGAAAGTACCTCCGAAATTAAGTTTGATCTTTCTCCTTGGTGGGTGGTAATTGATTGAGCGGATTCTTGTCCACAGCGTTATGTAGCTGTTTATTATCTATATGGGTATATATCTCGGTCGTCGCCACTGTTGAGTGCCCCAAAATAGCTTGCAAGCTCCTAATATCGACTTCACCGTATTGATACATCAGGGTAGCAGCAGTGTGTCGTAATTTGTGTGTGGAGTAGCGTTTGGGATCGAGTCCGGCAGAGATAATGTACTTCTTTATCACGTTCTGTACGGCGCGCGGTTGCATCCTTGTCCCGAGACGCGAGATAAAGAGTGCATCTTTTTCCCGTTTCTTGGGTTCAAAACGATCGGGCAAATAATCCTGTATAGATCTGATACAGGCACCGTTGAGATAAATAGTACGTTCTTTGCTGCCTTTTCCCATTACTGTGAGACGATCTTCCTTGATGTTGGGAATATCTATTGAACATAGCTCAGCCAGACGCAAACCGCAGTTCAAAAATAAAGTCAAAATACAATGATCGCGGGTGGAATAGCGTGTGTCAGACTCTGCAGCCGCTGAAAGTAGCTCTTTGCTCTCTTCTAAGCTAAGATGTCGCGGTAATTTCTTGATCTGTTTGGGGCTCTCTATGCGCTCCGCAATATTCTCTTCTAGAACGTTGGCGTTGATAGTGAGATAGCCGAAGAAACTGCGCAAACTGGATATGCGACGTGCTCTCGTAGCAGGTGAAGTGTCCCTGGATGCTGATAACCAGCTGATGTAAGCATACATGTCACTAAGTTTGATACTTTTCAGATACTCATCATCTACGACTGAGAGATCGATCTCATCCCATTCGGGATTCTCAGGTACCGTACTTTCGCGCGGGCGCAAGAGGAAACGGAAGAACATAACAAGATCGTAGCGATACTGATGGATCGTTCCCGGAGCTCGCCCTTTAATCGCCTGGAAGAAACCTAAAAATTGCTCGAGGCGGAGAAAGCTATCTTTTGCTTTATTCTGCTCAGTTTGTGCCATAGCCACATTATACGCTATATTTATTGCTAATAATGATATCATTGTCTGTGACAATTTCTTTGTTTTTATTTTAATTAAAAAGCCCTCGTGGCTAAGGAGAAGATAATGGAAAAACTTCGTGTAGGTATTGTCGGAGCTACAGGTCTAGTCGGTCAAACTTTCATTTCTTTACTGGAGAATCATCCTTGGTTTGAGCTAAGCTCACTCTTTGCTTCGCCGCGCTCCAAAGGTAAGACATACGTTGAGGCCATGGAAGGACGTTGGCGTTATGCTGCAGAAATGCCCGAAAAGGTAAAAAACATGCAAGTCCGGGGTACAGATGAAATCGCAGCCCTTGCCTCTGACTTGGATTTCGTTTTTTGCGCCGTCGACATGGAAAGAGAGAGCTTAGTACAGCTGGAGGAGGGGATAGCCAAGCTGGAGATCCCTGTTATATCTAATAATTCGGCAATGCGCTGGGCGCCGGACGTACCCATGATAATCCCGGAGATCAATCTCGAACATACTATCTTGATAGATTCGCAACGCAAGAGACTAAATACTAAGCACGGCTTTATTGCGGTGAAACCTAATTGCTCAATACAATCTTACGTACCGGCCATAACTGCTTTGCTGGATTTTGAACCGGAGGAGATCTTTGTCAGCACGTATCAGGCTGTATCCGGTTCAGGCAAAACCTTGGCAACTGCGGATGAAATGCGTAATAACGTAATTCCGTTCATCGGTGGGGAAGAAGAGAAGAGCGAATGGGAACCTTTGCGAGTCTGGGGACGAGCTAAAGGAGGTTCAGTTGAACTGGCCCGCAAGCCAATCATCTCAGCGCAGTGTTATCGCGTATCGGTAGAATATGGGCACACTGCTGCCGTTTCCATCCGCTTCCGCAAAGACATCACTAAGGCTGAAATTCTTGAACGCTGGGAGGATTTCCAGGGTCATGAATCTGTTAGGGATCTGCCCTCAGCTCCAGCTAAGTTCTTGGAGTATCGGGCGGAAGACAACAGACCTCAGCCGCTTTTAGATGCTATGGCAGGCGAGGGGATGGGCATCACTATCGGAAGGCTGCGCAAGGACCCGATCTTTGACTATAAGTTTACTTGCCTCTCACATAATTTGATTCGTGGAGCTGCAGGAGGAGCTGTCTTGACAGCGGAACTGCTTTTAAAACAAGGTTACTTGAAACGGAAATAAGGACCAAATGACGAAGAGACTAAATAATGCTGAAAGAACTTGAAACCGATATCGGCGCAATCACGGATAGTGCCTACAACAGTGTTGACTGCCTAGATCTAGGGCTATGGCTTGGCTTTGGGCTGATGGCGAATGGTGCGGAAACAATCAGGGTAGAGGATAGTGTCGGACGGATTCTTGATGCTTATAATTTGAAAAATGCGGAAGTTTTCGCTGTATCCAACTATATCCACGTCAGTGCCCGTAGCCGTTCCGGTAAGCCGATTAGCTTTGGCAAGCGTTTACACGGCAGCGTTTCTTACAATCTGGATAGGGTGGATCGTTTAAACGCCTTGGCGCGCCGCATCACGAGCGATAGACCGGATCCCGTTCAGGCGTTGGAAGAAGTCAAGACCATCCTAGATGCGCCCGGCTATGCTTTTATTGTGCACGCTCTAGCAGTAGCTATCTCGGGTTTCGCTTTTTCATTATTGCTAGGTAGCGAAATCGTACCTGCTCTGTGGGCGATGACTTCCTCCTTTGTGATGATAAACATATTACGACCCGTCAAGAAATACTACTCTAATCCAATATTAATTAATATTTTAGGGTCTATACTTATAACTTTATTCGCGTGGCCTATTAAATTTACAGCTTACAGCTCTGACCATCTTTTGATGATGACAGCATCTTTTATGTATTTTTTCCCTGGAATTGCCTTAATCAACAGCACGCGCGATCTAATGGCGGGAGACTATAGTGCCGGCCTAGCTAAATTGATCGAGGTGCTTTTATTAGCTATTTCTGTCGCTGTCGGCTCCGGTGCAACCTTAGCTTTGCTAAGCAAAATTTGGCCAATAGCATAGGAGGGCGAGATTGTGGAAATTATTCAATCGACATTTTTCGCTCTAATTGCCAGCTTCGCCTTTATGATTGTCTTTGAGGTGAGGGGAAAGGCCTTGCTCATCGGTAGCATCGGGGGAGCAATCAGCCAGCTCAGTTTGGAATTAGGTCAACTGGTAGAGTACTTTCATTTTTTAGTGCCATATTTTTTCGCAGCTTTGATTTTGACACTTTATTCTGAAGTCATGGCACGCGTGATCAAGAAACCGGCGACTGTCTTTTTGATCGGAGCTTTATTTCCATTAGTTCCTGGAACAGGTATTTACCAGTCAATGGTTTATTTCGTCGAAGGACAACAAGGAGCATTCTTTAGAGAACTTCAGCAAACTCTGGCCATAACAGGAACCTTGGCCATGGGAATAATGATTGTGTCGGTAATATTCAGAAACTTTCGTTTGCGTTCCTATTTTAAAGAAGAAGAGCAAAACTGAAGACTATTTTTTCTTGAGACTAGTGAGAAGAAGTGCCTGTATCTGAAAAATTACTATATCTCTCTACGGATCGTACTTCGTAAAATATAAATTTTACGAAGTACAGCATAGGCTATTTCAAGAATTAAGTGAAATATCTCAAATCTAAGCGTTCTTGTTACACAGTGGCCCTTTCCGGACTGATACAATCGCTAATGATTTATTTTATCAATTTTTTTCGAGGTATTACTATGACAGATACAAATAATAATTCCGGCTCTGGGTTCAATCCTATATTCACACCAACAATGACTATCGGCGAAGTTGTTGATCTTTATCCGGAGATTCGCGCTTGGCTTCCGATTTTATCAGCCAAATATAAACAACTCACTAATCCCGTTACTTTTAGAATCATGTCTAAGATTGCAACGCTGGACACAGTTGCTGAACGTGGTGGTTTTACAACAGATGAATTAATCGGACATTTATCAGACTGGGTCAAACAACAAGACGAAACGAAATAAACTTCTCTGTAGATGAATTGGAGCTAAGGAATATCGGGTAAGCCATCTTCCGGTAGTGTCTCTGCAACTTCCGTTTCGCCTGTAAGGCTATCCATGCCGGTTATCTTTTTCCATTCATCGCTATCCTTAAAAGGATTATATAAAATAAATAAAATGATCAATACGATGGCTATCATCAAGGTAGTTAAAACATTACGCAAATTTCTTTGATATGTTTGCTGCTGGTATTTGCGATTGACTTTATCGACTGTCGTGTAGCCTTTTAAACGATAAACTCGATGGCCTAGTTTTTTCTCCGTCTCAGGATTGTATTTATCTTCTAAACCACGAGTTAATAAATCAGTTCTCATGCTATCGCTGGACGAAGAATTTGTATTAGAATATTTGCGCGCGCGAATAGTTTTTTGCTGGGCTGTCATACTTTGGCGCCAAGTATCCTCAAGATCCGGATCGCCAAAATCCCGAGCTAAATCTGCTTGCGGTGTTTTGTTTTCATATTCACGATAGATGTTTGTTTTTTCATCCATATTATTTAACCTTGTTTCAACCATCAGTCATTTAACTACTATTGCAATTAATCAATTACATATTTTACCATAAGCTGCATTTCTTAGTATTTTGCTAACTTTGTCTTAATTCCGCTGTGATGAAATGTGCTTCGACTCACCTATTTTCTTAATTTACTTGCTTCTGAACATTTGTTTTGTTATTATTGTTAAAACGAACACACGCTCTATTTAGAATTTCCCGGAGGCTGTATTAATGAAAGAAACATATCAGTTCACTAAAGCTAATGTAGATGAAACTTGTGACGCTGTCTATGAGTATATCGTTGACTATATTAACGATAACGGTTATGCACCCAGTGTGCGCGAAATCGGGCGCGGAGTAGGTTTGAAATCAACTTCAACGGTCTACGGTCACCTCAAAAGGCTTGTCAATCAGAACAGAATTGAAATGACTGAGGGCAAACGTCGGGCGATTCGCCTCGTCGATGAGAGTGAGCTCTTAGAGCGAGATTACGATGAAGTACCGCTACTGGGTACTGTTACGGCAGGAATGCCTATATTGGCGACAGAGAATATTGAGTCCATGCTGAAGTTGCCGCAGGATACTTACGCCTCGATTGATAACATGTTCGCTTTGCGTGTGCGTGGCGACAGCATGATTGAAGCAGCTATTCTGGATGGTGATGTTGTACTCATCCGCAAACAAAGCAGCGCTGACTCCGGCGAGATTGTTTTAGCTCTTTTGGAAGATGAAGCAACTGTGAAAACCTTCATCCGTACCCAGGATGGACACGGCTTATTAAGAGCGGCAAACGCAGCTTACCCTGACATTCCCTTTGAATCTGCTGATTGCAAAATACTTGGTGTCGTCTGTGGCTTGCTGCGTTTTCGCATCTAAAGCAAATCTAGCTGCTTAATTTCCTCACTAAGACCAGGATGAATTGTAGACACGTGGATATGTGTAGTTCTTCTTTTTCCGATGGGCTTCGTTAAAGATTAAATCCGTCACTTCATAAGAACGGATACACACAATCGATGATTTAAAAATCAGTTGTTGTGTGCCATCAGCATTCACCACAATCGTATCTTGGTCGAAGCCGACAATTGTTCCCTCCAAGACTGTCTGATCAGCTAATTGGAGCCGAGTAGTCACCTTCTGCCGTCTGCAATGGTTTAGAAATGCTTCCTGAATTTTTCCACTTTGTGAAATATTTGTGTTTTGTTTTTCCTCTCCCCTTTGATCGTATCGGGACATAATTTGATCCTTTCTTTTTTTCTTGAGTTTCCTCGGCTAATAAAAAGTTAGTGATTATAATCTTAGCAAAGTAAATTTGTTCAAATTTCGATGAGATCGAAATCGTACTCGCTCAAGGACCTTTTCAGGCATTATTTTGATGATTTAAGGAATATTTAGGGAAATTTAGGGAATATCTTTTGAATACTGTAATCGTAAAGGATAATTTTTGGGACGAAACCAAGTTAATTGTCTCTTGGCATAACGCCTAGTGGCAGTTGCAGTCTGTTCTCGAGCTTCGCCTTCTGTTAAGTCACCTTCGATAAGCTTAACTGCTTCACGATAGCCTATGCCACGAAAAGCAGGGGCTGTCTCGTATGCCGGATACTGTTCCATTAGAGTTCTTGTCTCTGCGATCAGACCTGAATCGTACATTTGCTCTGCGCGTTGATTAATGCGCTCGTAGAGTTTTTGTCGGCTTTCCCAGTTCAATTGATAGACACAGTAATTGTAAGGCGTTCTCTTCATGTGAGACTCGGCATTTAATTCCGTGAGGGTTTTACCACTCATTTCATATTTTTCAAAGAAACGTGCAATTCTTCTGCGGTTTTCCGGAGCAATCTGCTCTGCCGCTATAGGATCTAAGTCTACCAGCATAGCGTAGGCCTTCTTTAAGCCGTAGTCGGAAATTTTCTTATCCACAGAACTACGCACCTCGGCGGTTGGCGGAGGATCCGAAAATTTCAAACCTTCCACCAAGGCTGATATGTATTGACCACTACCACCGCAAATCAGAAAGCGCCTATTCTCAGTTTGACCTTCTTGAATAATTTGGACAGCATCGTCTACAAACTGAGCCACGCTATACTGTTCATCAGCATTCTTTATGTCTATCAGGTGATGTACAACACGATCTTGTTCTTCCGGACTAGGCTTGGCTGTACCAATATCAAAACCACGATAGATCTGCATGGAGTCAGCAGATATCAATTCCCGTCCTTCCGCTTCACACCAGCGTAAAGCGAGTGAAGATTTTCCACTAGCTGTCGGGCCGGTCAAGATCGGAATTAGATCACTATCACGTTGAGAAAAATCTTGCCTGAGAAGCTCAAGCATTAGATCTTCAGAATCGGCGCTGAGCAAGATACCGTTCGACATCATACAATCCTGCCAAACATTTTTTCTAGTTGTTCTCTACTCTGCCGGATAATAATGGGACGACCGTGCGGACAATGATAGGGATTATCTAGGCTTAATAAAGATTCCAGCAAAGCTTCAGCCTCAGGACGCGACAAGCTGTCATTGGCCTTAACAGCTGCTTTACAAGCCATATCGTGAAAGATCTCAGTGTCTCTGAAGGCTAATTCCGGGTCGCTTTGCTCAATAGCGTACTCTAAAACAGCCCTGAACGCAGCAGCCGGATCAAGTTCGTTTTTCGCGCCTCCACTGCTAGGAACTGCTCTGATGGCAACAGAGGATTCGCCAAATGGATCACAATCAAAGCCAAGACGTGTGAACTCTTCTTCGTTTTCTATGAAAAAAGCCATCTCCCCTGCACTGAGATTAACTCGTACCGCTAAAAGCAAAGTCTGCGAGAGTCCTTTCTGCTCAGAAGTTTCGTATTGATATAGTAATTTCTCATATAATATACGTTCATGCGCTGCGTGTTGATCAATGAGCAGGAGGCTTTCCTCACTTTCAAAGAGCAGATATGTCTGTAAGACGGAGCCAATGTAACGCGCTTCTGTCAAACTGGGGGCGCGGAATTTTTCCTTTTTATCGGGAAATTTTGCGGGTGAAGGAGAAGTAGTAGGGGTCTGTTCTTTCGTCCTCAGCTCTTCCCTGCCCTTATTTGCTACAGGCTTTCTTTCATCGGGCTTTCTAACGGGAACTGCATCAGCAAAAGAAAGTTGGCTAGTGACAGCTTCCGCTTGAGGAAGGCTGTGTTTCTTTTTTGGACTCAAATCAAAGGAGCTGTTTAGTTCAGCTTCTTCTTTCCCTAATGTCACGTTACTAGGAGCTGTATCTTCAGTGGCTTCACTTTGGGAGAGGCAGTTTTGTAGGGCATGATAGACGGCGCGGAAGAGAATTTTTTCATCCCAAACCCGAATCTCACTTTTCTGAGGATGGACATTTACATCTAGAAGCTCCGGAGGTATATCCAAATGCAAAACCAAAGCCGGAAAGCGCCCTTTCATGAACCAGGTCTTTCCTGCTTCATCTACCGCAGCACGCAAAGTGGGAGACACTATAGCCCGTTCATTAACGACAAATAGCTGTCGGCTGCGATTGTGACGCGCATTTGAGGGCATAGTCATATAACCTTGAACCTTGATCGGGCTCAAACTGTAGTCGACTTTCTCCATTGCCTCTGCCAACTCGCGGCCAAAAACGGCGTAGATGGCGCTTAAGAGATCATTATTGCCGGGAGTGTGTAGGAGGTCCTTCTTATCTTCCAAGCGGCGTACGCGGAAAGAAACGTCCGGACGTGCCAGCGACAATCGTCCTACCATATCGACCAGAGCAGCGCTCTCGGCCCGGTCGGTCTTCAAAAACTTAAAGCGAGCAGGTGTATTGAAGAAAAGATCGCGCACACTTACAGTCGTCCCTTCCTTCATACCGGCAGGTTCTGTCGAGACAACTGTGCCTCCCTCGATCTTGATTCTGGTCCCTGATTCAGCTCCGATGAGACGTGTGCGCAGTTCCAGTCGCGACACAGCTGCAATGCTGGCTAAAGCCTCACCTCTAAACCCCATAGTGCCAATGTGCAATAAATCATCAATTGACGTCAGCTTGCTGGTGGCATGGCTTTCAAGCGACATGACAGCATCCTGTGCGCTCATGCCACAGCCATCATCTTCAACTTCCAACAATTTGATGCCGCCACCTTGTAAAGAAACACGTATGATTGATGCACCGGCATCCAGGGCATTATCAATCAGTTCTTTAGCCACTGAGGCAGGGCGTTCAACGACCTCTCCGGCAGCGATGCTGTTGATGGTCTGACTATCTAACTTATGGATTGTAGGCATTAATCTTCCTCCTGCTGCCGCATACGCTCCTGTCGCTCGAGTAAGCGCTTCAAATCAAGAAGCAAAGAGTAAGCCTCAATCGGGCTCATAGCGTTGGGATCGCTGTCAGCGATGCGTTCGATAATTTCGTCGGCTAATTTGACTGATTGCGCCTGTGCAAACAGACCCATCTGGCCGTCCATCGGTTGAGCACTCTTGCGGATCTGACGTCTTTCTTTTTTGTTGGCCTTTTCGAGGATATCCATTACCTCGCGGGCGCGATCTACAACGGGCACGGGAACGCCGGCAAGTTGTGCCACTTCTATACCATAGCTTTGATCGGTGCCACCGGCTTTAATCTGATGCAGGAAAACAATTTCGCCCTCGCGCTTGGCTACATCCACGTGAGTATTGAAAACACCTCTTTGTGTTTTGCTCAGTTCGATTAATTCATGGAAATGAGTTGCGAACATAGTGCGAGCTCCGATGAATGTCGCATCGGCCAGGTACTCCACCACGGCCCAGGCGATGGATAAGCCATCTGAGGTACTGGTGCCACGGCCAATCTCATCCAAGATCAACAAGCTATTAGGTGTAGCCTGAGTCAATATAGTCGCCACTTCGCTCATCTCAACCATAAAGGTAGATTGGCCACCGGCGACGTCATCCGAGGCTCCAACCCTGGTAAAGATTTGATCACAGATACCAATCACAGCTGAATCAGCAGGGACAAAACTACCCATCTGCGCAAGGATACAAATTAACGCAACCTGTCGCATGTAGGTGGATTTTCCTGACATATTAGGTCCGGTGAGGATCATAATCCGCTGATCTTCAGTATCTAGCTCTATATCATTCGGAACGAAATCGCTGGCACCAATTATTTGTTCTACAACCGGGTGTCGGCCTTGAGATATTTTAAGAATAGAATCCCTAGCCAACTGTGGACGACAGTAATTGTGTTGTTCTGCCACCTCTGCTAGCGAAATCAAGACATCTAATTGTGCCAGAGCACGAGCTGTTTCCTGAATTTCATCCAGATAATTTGCTACTGTTTCTCGCAGCGAGATGAAAAGATCATACTCTAGGGATTTAAGTTTTTGACTGGCAGTCAAGATTTTCTCTTCGTACTCTTTCAGTTCCGCTGTAAGGTAGCGCTCTGAGTTGGTGAGAGTTTGACGACGACGATAATGTTCCGGAACTTTATCCGTCTGCGATTTCGTAACTTCGATATAGTAACCGGCGACGCGATTGTAGCCGACTTTTAGGTTTTTGATGCCGGTCTTTTCTCTCTCTTCTGCTTCGAGCTGAAAGATATATTCCTCACCATGAGAAGCAATTTGGGCCAGCTCATCTTTCTCTTCGTTGTAGCCTTCGCGGATCAAACCGCCATCTAAAATTTGCAGAGGAGGCTCATCCACTATAGCCTTGGAAAGTAATTCTTCCAGTTCGGGTAAAGCATAAATATTAGTATTTATTGATTGTAATAGATCTACGTCCACGGACTCCAAGAGATCGTGAAACTTAGGTAAGCGCCTCAGAGCATCACGTAAGGAGACCAAATCTCGGGGTGATACATTGAATGAGGCAATGCGTCCTGAGATACGTTCCATGTCATAAAGACCGTAAAGTGCCTCAGCCAAAGAGCGACGCATCATGAACTTGTCTAGCAGATATTCAACAGCATCCTGACGTCTCTCTATTTCGGAAATATTAATCAAAGGCTGCTCAAGCCATTGGCGCAGTTTGCGGCTACCCATAGCTGTCTTGCACTGATCTATAGCCCAGAGTAAACTACCTCGGCGTTTGCGCTCACGTAAAGTCTCGGTCAATTCAAGATTCATACGGGCAGAGCGATCTAAGATCATGAAATCGTGAAATTTATATGGTTTTATCTCACCGAAGTGAGTGGGTACCATACCCTGAGTATCCTGCAGATAATGGATTAAACCGGCTGAAGTCCGATGCCAGAGCAGGTCTTTCTCACTATATTCAATGCCAAATTCTGCTGCCTTCTTGCTGCTGAAAGACTCAGTCGGCAGCGTACTGACTGTGATCTGATTTCTCTTGTAATAGTCAACGAAATTATCATTGGAAGCGAAGCGCTCATTCACAACAAATTCAACCGGAGCAAAGCGTTCAATTTCATCAAACAAATGAGATTCTGCCTGTTCGCCCAGCAAATCGCTACATTCAAAATGACCGGACGAAAGATCGCAAGCCGCAATTCCGTACGCCCCGTCTTCTTCAACAATTGAACAAATAATCGAATACTTTCCAGAATCTAGTGAATCCGGATCGAGCTGTGTCCCCGGCGTAAGTACACGCACAACTTCACGCGCTACCAATCCTTTCGCTTCGGCAGGATCTTCAACCTGCTCGCAGATCGCAATTTTATATCCACGATCCAGTAAGCGGTTTAAATATTTATCTACCGCGTGATGAGGCACACCGCACATAGGAGCTCGTTCATCCAGTCCGCAATCGCGCCCTGTCAATTTGAGTTCCAATTCTCGCGCTACTAAAACAGCATCTTCAAAGAAAACTTCGTAGAAATCTCCTAAACGCATGAAAATAAGACAATCAGGACGCTCTTCCTTCTCTTCAACATATTGCCGCATTAAAGGCGTCAGACGTTCTTTGTCGACATTATCAGTTGTCAATCCGCTCATTTCTATAATTGTTTCCTCAAACTCGTCTCTAATCTCATCTAATCTAATATCTTTATTTATAGTTTTATTTTATATTTATATCATATTGCATTTACAGCAAGCGTTCAAACACCCCTTCCAGGGAGGTAGTCTTAGACTTTGTAACCTTCACTAGAACCTCGCTGCCTTCTGAAATAACAGTGGTAACGGCCTCGCCGCGTGCTGTGTATGCATACTCGTTTTCTAACTGAGATACATCCGGCACAGAAAAATTAACCAAACGGTCATCTTTCGTTCTACCTGAAAACACTTCCTCATCTGTTTTGCTGCGACCGCTAACTAAAACATAGATGCTCTTGTCTAAACAAGTCTTGTTTGACTCCAAGCTGTGCGTGTTTTGCAGATCCAACAAGCGTTCGAATCGTTCTTGAATCTCTACATCACTTGCATTCTGTTCCCATTCAGCCGCCGGCGTACCGCTACGCGGACTGTAGATAAAGGTGAACGCGCGGTCGAATTTCACGGCTTCCATCAGTCCTAGTGTAGCCTCAAAATCTTCTTCCGTCTCTCCGGGGAAGCCGACTATGATGTCTGTACTAATAGTTATCTCCGGACGAGCTGCACGTAGCTTCTGAACCAATCCCAGATAATGTTCTGCGGTGTAGCGGCGATTCATCTTTTTAAGCAGTCGAGTACTACCGGACTGCAAGGGCAGATGGACATGAGGTTCGATAGTTTCATACTGACCTATAACTTCGATTAGTTCGTCACTCAAATCCTTAGGATGTGAGGTCATGTATCTGAGTACTGACAAATCAGGTATTTGGGCTATCTCTTTCAGCAGCTGGGCGAAGCTGGGAAAACCTGATTCGCCCTTTCTGCGCTTGTCGTTACCGTAAGAATTTACATTCTGTCCAATCAACATGATCTCTTTAGCACCATTGTCCACTGCAGCTTGCGCTTCAGCAATAATCACCTGCGGATCCCGGCTACTTTCACGTCCCCTAGCATACGGCACGATGCAGTATGTGCAAAAATTATTGCAGCCGGACATGATAGAGATTAGAGCGCGGTGTCTGCTCTCCCTTTTGACCGGCAAAGAGGGATAAGTCATTTCCTTTGGTTGATCAGTCAGATCTACTATGAAATGCTTACCACTTTGATCACGAGACTCGTACAAAGCCCGAGGCAGGTTGCCCATATCGCCGGCATTTAGGAGAAAGTCGATATAAGGAAATGTATCCTTTAAGTGCTTGTTATGTGTGCCTTGTCCCGGCATGCAGCCCATAACACCGATACGGCGTTGCTTTTCTTCGCTGCGCCAAGTCTTGAGATTGCCCAAATGACCGTAGAAGCGCCGGTCAGCGTTTTCCCTGACACTACAAGTATTGAAGATTACAATGTCCGCTTCCTCTATTTGACTAGCTGCTTCCAGCCCCAGGTGCTCCAATAAACCTGCTGAAATCTCACTATCATTATCATTTTGTTGGCAACCAAAAGTTCTAATAAAATAGCTGAGCGGGCGCGTTTCATTAATATGAAATTCCTCTGCAGCAGTCCTTATCTCTTCGATATAAAAATCTATGTTTTTGTTTTCTTTTTTATTTTCCATCATATTCCTATATTTTATATAATTATTATCGCGGTAGTGGATGATAGTCCGACCACAGGAAACGCTTTAAGAGCCAGTCTTTCCGCGGCAAGTTTACTTTCAAACGGCGTTCTTCATTTTCGTAAAAAGTGAAGAAAGCTTTCAAGTCTTCCTCTGTGATCATGAACTCATCCGGATCATCGTAATATATTTTTTCGGTCAAATCCAGATAAATCTGGTCAATCTCAGTATTGCTTTCGCGACTCACTCGCTGAGCGAACTCACGAATAGTTTCGCCCTGATTCCTGCTATTACCCTCCAGCTTCCACATGGCTTGCAGATCAAGGTCAATTTTGCAAACTAAAGCTTCAACAGAGCCCTCGTCCAGCATTCTCTGCAGATATTCCGAATCATGGCGACGTTTGTAAACCCAGTAGCGCCAGAGGACATAAAGCCAAATCGGTGAACTGAAGAGCAAAATATATAATAACAATTTTAGTATAAAAAGCAGAATACCCAAGAGAGGAAAATCGGCGTCTTCTCTGGATGGCAAATCTTCGCTTTCTGTTTCTTCCGGTCCTGACACCCTTTCAGTTTCAGTCACAGTCTCCGTTGGGGCGGGTTCTGTTGGTTGTGGCTGTTCCGGATCTACCGTCTGTCTATTCTCCATTTGATCTAGCGTTGCTGAAGGAGTCGCATCGAGAGGGACCCAGCCGAGTCCGTCAAACCACACTTCGGTCCAAGCGTGACCATTTCTACCTGTAAGTTCGCGCGTTGAGGAAGTCTGAGACTGCGGGAGCAGGAAACCTTCCACGTAGCGAGCAGGTATTCCTGCGGTACGCAAAAGCACTGTCAGCGCAGTTCCGAAATAGGTACAGTAACCAACACCGCTTTCCAAAAAGTAAGTGACAAAATCGCGGTCGTCCGGAGGCATCTCTACATTCAAAGAGTAGGTAAAGTTTTCAGCCAAATAAGTACGGATGGCACTCGCTCTCTCCGCATCACTGCTCGCAGCGCCGTAAACTAATTCCTCCAGCTCCGGATGCTTTTCTTGCAGGACGGTTCTTAATGTTGGCAGTTGCGGTAAAGCTAACCAACGCGACCTCTCATCTGCCGACATTTGAAGCGTGGGAAAAAGATCAATCAAGTTTTCCAGATTCTCTACGTCATGCATATCACGCACTGAAAACCACTGGCCGATGCCTCTATATCCGTCTTCTGTGATGCGACGATCTAGATACAAGTTACCACTCTGATTGAAGTAAACATTAAACGAACCACCATCAAGGCTCACAAAATCACTGGGTCTGCCTCCATGAAATATAACTTGTTGTTCGCGGGCAGGCCTTAACTCAAAACTTCTGTCAGGCAGTAGACTTTGAATCGAACCTTCATCAAATGCATGCAGCTGACCTAGAATCTGTTTTTGTGCCTCAACGTTCCGAGAATGAGCCATCAACCAGTTTGGATTCATCAAATCTTGAGTCCAAGCAAGCCCCGTGTATTCAAAATATGCTGTACCACGCAGATGTATCGGTCTGGAATCCGTGTCCACATACATATAAGGTTCATCGGACAAGTCGGGAGTTCCGCCCAATCTGTTTTCCAACGGATAATAGCCTAAATCTCTGAGTGAGAATTGCAGGAAAGGAATCGCAGACGGCTCCTGATATCTTTGTCCCAAAAGCCGTGACATATAATCATCAAGCGACTTAACGTATAAAGCATCCACGGGAATAAGTGAATTTAGAAGGATCAGCACCGCTAAGACAATGATACTGACTGGAAGAGCCCGTTTGCGCCTACTTCTCTCATTAGAGTTGTTGTGAACGGGTTTTTTCCGCTTATCTTTCCTAAAAGACAAGCTATGCCTGCTCTCACCCGTAGACCAAATTATGAGGATGATTAGTATAGAGACTGCATATGCCAGCTCTAACCCATAGCCGGAGGCATTTTCGCTGATTTCCTCAGCAAAACCGAAAAGCATTGAAGAAAAAACAAAGCCCAGCAGAGGAAGTGGCCGCCATAAAATGATCAAAGCGACTAAAAGGCCTAAAATAGCGACGAAACCGGCGCTAGCCACAAAACTCGCTTCCAGCAATATACGCTCAACACCTAAACCATAAGATATGCGATTGTAAATTAACTGAAAGACCGAGTAGATCGGTTCACCTATATAGCTGAGCACAGGAAGGCCGGGCACCAAAGCCCCGATGATGCCCAAGATAAGAATTACCCCGACAAAGCGTGACAGGGCCTTGGAATAGCGTTTCAGAATATAGATAAGAACATAAGTCGCAGCCAAGACCAAGCCTTGCTGCAGCCACTTAATCTCTAAATTGAAAGTCGTCATCCATAGTGGCAAGAGTGATAAAGCAAAAAGGAAACAGAATAGGAAGCGCCTCAAAATTTGCCATAGTTCGCCATCAAAGAACGAATCTTCAGTAACGTTCTGAGGACCTACGCGCAAAATTAGATTTGATGAAGTTATTTTTCTATCTTTTCTTCTCAAATTTCTTATTTCTTCCGTTCTTGTAGAATTCTACTGGAGGCATAGACATATACATATACGTCAACTCCAACCAATCGCATCCGCTCGAAGGCTTTTTCCATATCATATGCAGGAGGTTCCTCGACGAAATAGAAAAGGCTAACGTAACGCGCCTGCTCTTTCAACTTGACTATTGCAGTTACCGAATCGAAACTAAGCCTTGTCGCTAGCAAAAGATAACGATCCGCAGAAACCTGATCCAGTTCATGAAGTATCATGGTACCAATCTCAGGCGTAGAATCTACGGGCAACAAAGCCAGCTGTCGTCGGAGAGAATGTAGGTTTTCAATTTTTTTGCTAAAAATACCGACCGAAGATCTCTCACCCGTATCCAAGCGGATATAAAGTTCATTCTTAAGAAACTCACGCAGAATCCCCGCAGCAGAATCCAGCAGCAAGTCTCGCCTATTCAAAGCCTGTTCGCACTCCCATTCCGTTTCCATCGCTTCGTAACCGGTGTATTCGTCCACCATTACAGCCGTGCGCATCTCTAAGGGTTCCTCGTATTGCTTAACCATCAGCGATTGCAAGCGTGCACTGACTTGCCAATGTATACGACGCGCATCGTCACCTGGAGCATATTCCCTTAAGGTGTCAATCTCATCACTGCGGTCTTCTATTCGTTTGCGTTCGACATTGCCATCCTTCGTCTCACGCATAGCATTGACAATTGCGGTTGAGTCAAACGAAGCCAGAGGCAAAACCAGAGTCCGCATTTCTTGCTTAGCCGGACTGTATGTATATTTAGACTGTAAAATACCGAAGAGACCACGCAAAACAACGTTGACTTCGTCCAGCTGCAACCAACCGGTATGTCTAGCCTCCATGCTGATAATAATCTCTTCTTCCCTGCCCGGCACAAGGCTGCGGCGCACAAGGTGTTGCTCAGGCTCCATGGTCCTGTCTGTCAAGCCATACCAGGCCGAAACCGAAATCTCCGCAGGTAAGAAGAGGCTTTTAAGACTAATGGCCAATCTGAAATCCGCGTAATCGCCCCTGCTTGTTTCAGCTTGAGTTTCAACTCGTCCGATACGCAAACGACGTCGCAGATACAGGATTTCTATAATGGAATACAGCAATAATAAAACAACAAATAAGAAAGCTATCTTAAAAACTGTCAAACCAAAATAGCTCACTCCTGCCAGAAGCGGCACAATCATTAAAACTAATAATACGAATAAAACCGTCATTTTTGCGTCGGGACTTGAACAGTTCCCTTCAGTGATTCAACAATACTGCTTGTCTCTGCGCCGCGCAAACGACCCTCGGCCTTGATCAGAAGACGATGATCAAAAACATAATGCAAGAGGCCCTGAACATCATCAGGGATGACGTAGTCGCGCCCGCTTAGCAAAGCTGCAGCCTTGCTGGCCTGAAGTAGCATTAAGGAAGCTCTGGGACTTGCACCCAGTTCAACGTCAGGATGCCGCCTCGTCTGCTGAGCCAGATTAGTGATGTATATTTTGATAGCGTCTGCAACATAGACCTGCCTCGCTTGATCTCGCAGCCAGAGGACATCCCCCGCAGACGCTACCGGCTGCAAGTTTTCCACAGGATTATCGCTAGAAAAACGAGACATAATATTGATCTCTTCCTGAGCCGTGGGGTAACCAAGCGTCATGCGAAACATGAATCGATCCAGTTGTGCTTCAGGCAAAACATACGTACCCTGCTGCTCAATCGGATTTTGCGTGGCCATGACCATAAATGGTTGCGGCAGTTCATAGGTTGTCTGATCAACAGTCACCTGATTCTCCTGCATTGCTTCCAAAAGTGCAGATTGGGTCTTTGGCGACGTTCTGTTTATTTCGTCAGCCAATAAGATCTGTGTCATGATTGCACCCGGCTTAAAGATAAAGTCTCCGGTTTTCTGATCATAGAGGTTATATCCGCTGACATCCGACGGCATTACGTCCGGAGTGAACTGAATGCGGGAAAAATCCAAATCAAGTGACCGCGCTAAAGCGGTTACCAAGGTTGTTTTGCCAATCCCCGGCACATCTTCAATCAGAACGTGCCCTCCTGCCGTCAAGGCGATAAGTAAAAGGCGAATGGTCTTGCTCTTACCTACCATCACCTGTGAAACATTATTTTCAATAGCTAGCGCTAAGGCACAGGCCTTATCGGGATTTACTGCCATTATTGTTTGCTCCTTTATCCCTGAAATCATTTCCGACCCACAAGTCGTGGGTTCCAGTATTTTGTCCAGGGAAATTTTCTTTTATTAATCTACGCTTATTTTCGATCCTTTTATCTGTTTTTACAGTTTTGATTGTTTTACCTGCAGATTTAATATCTTGCTTGCTGTATCTCTTATCCACTACACGCGCAATGGACGTAATCTCAGGGCGACTCAGTAACGCGCGTAGATTTGAAAGCGCGGCTCCCTCGACTAAAACAATCATATCGGAGCGTTCTAGCTCTTCAGACGTTGCGAAAGGCTTAATTAAAATAAACCTTTGACGTTTCGCCTGAGGATTACGCTTCAAGTATGCTCTAATATACGATAAATTCGGTACCATACCGAGTTCAAGTAGTGTTGCTAAATCATAATCGCTGTAGCGCATTATACTATCGCCAAAGAGAACTCCGATACGCTCGATTGCTTCCAGCGGCATCGTTATACTGCGTAGGGGTCCTTCAATAATCAATTCATCGCGGCGGTTAAGAAGTAAGATACTATCCCTACTAAGCGTAGTGGACAAGCCAGATACAATTGCGACAGCACCAACCCATTTAGCCTTATATCTTTTCATAGCCTTCTGCAGCCGAAGTGAGAGGCGCGCATTTTTAATGAAGAGGTAAAACAAAATTGCTATCGTGCCAATACTGAACACAATACCTAGAGGTAGAGAAAGTGTCCCCTGCCACATAAGAAATACGATAGCGATGAAAAAAATAATTAAGGCAATAATCATAAGTACTATCTATTTTAACACGTCTGTATCCTGCTCATAAACAAGAGGAACAATTTGCCCATCCCGTTTGTAAATTGAATGAGCCGGTACGTATTCTCTCACAGAAGATAAAGGATAAATCCGGCTAGATGCTCCCACCATACTGCCCGGATTTAAAACTGCATTGCAGCCGACTTCAACCATCTCAGCCGTAATGGCTCCAAATTTGCGCAAGTGCGTGGGTACGCTGCCCTCTTTAGTATGAACAGAGATATTCGTTCCATCCGACTTCAGATTAGAAGTGATAACACCTGCGCCTAAATGAGTGCCACTGCCCAGAATGCTGTCGCCTATATAATTGAAGTGTGGCGCCTGAACATGATCTACAAAAATGCTGTTCTTCAGCTCCGAGGAATTACCAAGCACACTTCCCGGCCCGACGAAGACATTCCCGCGGATAAAGGCGCCTGACCTTATTTCTACATCCTCGCAAATGATTGTTGGCCCCATTAT
>DIRG01000005.1:5423-5625 GCA_002427475.1 Mageeibacillus sp. UBA5442 | reverse complement strand
TCAGGCAAGGCCTGCCAAGGATACTCAAATTTCAACAAAAAATCGGCACACAAGGAAGAAGATAGTGTAAAGAAATTTTCGGTCTTTAGATAATCAAATGACATTTTCGCTTCTCCTCTCAGCAGAAAGAAAGGCCCATAATGTAAAAAATGCCCCTGAAGTTGATGCTTCAGAGGCTACTGGTCGAGGTGACAGGACTCGA
>DIRG01000005.1:614-5185 GCA_002427475.1 Mageeibacillus sp. UBA5442 | reverse complement strand
AGAGCTAATCCATTCTAATTGTTAAGCAGCCTTCCGTCAAATATTTGCACGAAGTCTTTTTCACACCTATTTAATGAAGCCTGCATAAACTTCTTCATCGATAACGAGATCTAACTCACCGATGTATGCCGTAATTCCCTCTTGCTTTACAAAACCCTTTTTGTATTTGTAAAGAGGGCAAGAACCATCTAAGGCAAAAACACCGCCAAGATCAAAAGCAGTATAGCCCTTATTCATAGCATCTTCAATCAAATGCCACAACAAAGCATTGGGGGCCTGTATCGAGCGTTTAACTTCTAGCGACGCTGCATATAAGTAAGTCATTTTGTCGCCGTAAGGCAACATTAAAGCACCGCAAAGCACCTCTCCTTCGTACGAGCCAAGCGCTACGTAAGCTTGAGGGAAGGCTTCCATCATTCTTTTAAAATAGGCAAAATCGCGCATAGAGATCCCTTTGCGCTCCGCCATATCATCTGTTATCTCAGAAAACATTCTCAAAGCTTCATTATCTCGGCCTTGCGTATAGCTAATATCATGTCTGAGACCGACTCGTATGTCATAGCGTTTTTTCGCATCAAAACCCATCAACACCTGTTCAAGAGTCTTTCCCCTTAAATCTAAAACTGCGTTACAGCGTGGCTGGATAAAGTCAGTCAGCAGCAAGTCAGCCGATCTGACTCTGAAACCGAGCTCGGAATAATGCTCTTGTAACGAGGTATCTTCAAGCAGCTCCGGATCGAAGCGAACAAAAAAAGCATTAATTGAACGGGCGTAAGCAGTCATGTCTTCAATCATCTCCCGCCAAAGTTCAGTGTCCCGAGGATCGATTACCGGTCCTCGGCTGCAATAAATGAAAGGAACGCCGTTATTAGCAGTGATGCTCAATGCAGAGACTGCCCCAACGATAGCTCCTTCTCGTTCATAGACAAAATAAGCAGGCGTCCAGTTGGATTTGACCTGAGCCCAGGCCCTATCTTGGTAAAAACTTGCGTTAGGAGATTGACGCACAAAAGCGTCATAGCGAGCTAAAGCTTGCGAATCATTTAAGTCAAGTTGTGTCATTGTGATTATCTATTGCGTCTTTCTACAAAGTATTTTTCGTAACGCTGCAGCAATTTTTTGTCGTACTTAGCTAGCATCAGGCGACGCTTTAACGTGAGGTCGGGTTTATAACGATAACACACAGAATATCGTTTTGCCTTGATCATGCTTTCAGCATATGACTTACTGACAGGATCTTCAGTTAAAGTTACAGCAACTTGCGGTGGTACACTGAGCCACAAAAACTCTTGGCCGTTATCCAATACGGAATCTACCTCTTTGTGTTCGACGTAATCATTCACCAGGGCCTCTGCTAAGTTACAGCCGGACAACATTGTGTAGTTGCTGGCTCTTCCTTGCCGCAGATTCAGCTCAAAAACCTTATACCTTCCATCTCGCCTATCATATTTGAAGTCGGCGTTGGCCATACCTGTATATGAGATGCCCTCCAAAAAAGCAATGAATTTTTGTGCTAAGTCAGGTTCTTTGACATCCCGAATGGCTGCATAATTTCCGATATAAATAGGAGTTGGATCTTCTAGGATCGGTTTTCCCAAAGATAGCATACGTACTTTGCCTTGACCGTCACAATAAGCATTGGCCACCAAGCCGCAGGTGTCGTCACCGGGTATATAGTCTTGGACGATCATAGCGTCTTCATAGCCGTTGTCGTAAACCAATTGCAGGATCTCCTGAAGTCGCACTGCATCGCTTACAAAATAAGCCTTTTCTTTACCCGGGAAATCTAGCACAAAGTAGCTTATGGAGTTGGACGGTTTGGCAATGACCGGAAAATCAAAAGGTAACTCTACTTCATAAGGAGCATCTTCTTTGCGCACGACCACTGTTTTAGGGTAGGCCAAGCCGTGTTTTTCACATAGTTCGTAAAAGTGTTCCTTTGATATCAGCTCCTCCATCAGCTCCTCTGTCACGAATGGCAGATGAAAGATTTCAGATAACTGATGACTATGTTTGATGGCAAGTTCGGCATAATTATCATTAGAAGCCAATAAGATGAGGTGTTCGTACTCCTCCTTTAACTCTGCTCCTTCCCGTAGCAAAGTTTCAAGAAAAATCTCCGGTTGATCGAAGTCGGCAAAGGTAATAACGTCAATGATTTTCGACTTTTCAGTAAAAACCAGCCTGCCCTTCCCGATAGCCAAAGACTTAATACCATAGGCTGCATGAAATTGGACCGCAACGCCGTACGCATTAAGATCAGTCCCTAAAAGTATGGGCAAGACTTTTTGTTCAAGTCGTTTGTGTTTGTGACTTATCTTCATCTCTGTCTCCAGCAAATTTATTTAAGGCCGCCAACATAGCGCGGCAAAAGGCGTACGAAATCCTCATGTTCCGACTTCATCAACTTGACCACAGCTAAAGCCATCATCGACATTGCGTCCGCAACCTTATCTGCATGCTGTGGCAGGATGTCCAGCACGGACAGCTCTGTACAAGCAAATAAAACCAATCCTGAGTCACGAGTATATTTGTCCACTAAGGGATCCAGCCATGGAACCCTCACTTCCTGAGTTGATTTGACATGATAGATCGCCTTCATCACTACTTCCCTATCTTCTTCAGTAGGATAACGAAGATCTAAGCCGACAGCAGCTGCATACTTACAGTAAACCTCAGAAATATACGTGCCACGCGTCGAAAACAAAGTTACGCGACGGTCGCCACATTTCTCTTTCAACTCAGAGACCGCATTTTTCACCATATTAAAAATAGGTATGGAGGTCAAATTTTGCAGTTCATCATAGTAAGTATGGCTGGTATTGCACGGTATGCTGACGAGGTCCATGCCACTGTGTTCAAACAAAGCTAAATCTTCGCCAATGGCAGCCAGTAAAGGAGCGTAATCTCCGCTTTCTACAGCAAGTGTACGGTCGGGAATGCTAGCATGACCGGAAAGCAAGACATCAAAATGTTCTTGGTCGCAGTCGGCAGGCGTAGCTTCAATTAACATTCGGTAAAATTCGCAACCGGCTAAAGGTCCCATGCCGCCTACTATTCCGAGTTTTTTCATTTCTTATACCACCTTGTTAGGAGTCTTTTTGCTTTGCCTGACCAAAAGTTAAGCCAGGGCTTGATATCGTCACGAGCAAAAAGCGCTTCCGTCACATGATAGCCGCGTTCTTGCTCCCGCATTTCTTTTCTATTTAACTGTCCACGGCGGCGATAAGCTCTCTTAGCGAAAATATCCTCATAACGATAGCGAAAGGCTTCGTTGAGATCTTCCTCAATATATTGCTTGGGTAGTGCTTCGCCGCAGAGATCTCTATAGGCTACATAAGGCATATTAATCCCGCAGGCAGCGATCATAGAGTTAAAATTTGTAGTCCGAGTATTGATTTCTATTAAGTAAAAATCGTCAGTGCCCTCTTCCCTTTTAAACTCAATCTCTGCAAAACCGCGCCAACCTATATCTTTTAAGAAGGGCGCACCTATTTCATGCAATTTTGGCACATATTTCTGAACAATAAAAGTACTGGCACCAAAATTTATCGGCCATTGCCGTTTTTTCTGCCCTGTCATCATATGGCTGACCTGTCCTGCTTGATTGACATAGACATCATAGGTATACATATGATCATCAAAACCTTTAATAATTTTCTGGACTTGAGCCGTTAAACCTGCTTCAGTTATTTTCTTCACAGCACTCTTCAACTCAGTCTCATCCGAGATCAGGAAAACTTTACTGCGAAATCTCGCAACAAAAGCCGGTGAGTTATCCGGTTTGATTATGCAGGGATACATTAACTGAGATGCAACTTTTGCGGCCAAGTTCTCTTCTGCTATATCAAGTGATGGCGGCTGCAGCACGCCATGCTGCTGAGCTAATTTCGCCAATTCCTTTTTATCACTGCAACGACTGCCTAAGCCTTTGATTGTTTGCGGGAAAAGAAAATACTCCTTTAACTCATCAAAATACATATCCATAAATTGCACGTAATTGTCATGACAAGGGAAAAGAACAGGCTTCTCCTTCTCTTTCGCAGCTGCGCTAAGAAGAGCGTCGAGTAGCCCACGGCTATCTACTTTATAATCCGGCACTAAGAGTTTTTCGCTGGCGTATTTAGATTTCCAGCCATAAGCATTTGTATCATAATCGCAAGCAACAGTAGGTACGCCCTCGCGACCTAAACACCTGAGTACGCTTAATCCAATGTAATAATTAATCCCTAATACATATGCCTTTCGCACGAACTATAACCTCACTTGATTTGCAGCCAGCCACTCTAGCAATTATCTGCTGAAAATTTACCAGTATGATTATACATGATACAGTGTAGAAGGCTAAAGGGCTTCAGATGGCAATTAAGAATGTACCATTAGTTTAAGAAATGACCTTGACAGACTAAGTTATCTTACATATAATTCTGTTTGTTGCCGTCAAAATGATTCTGCGGGCCATTAGCTCAGTCGGTCAGAGCAGCCGGCTCATAACCGGTCGGTCCGGGGTTCAAGTCCCTGATGGCCCACCACAATTTCATTTTATACATGGGGGAGTTCCCGAGCGGCCA
>DIRG01000005.1:0-273 GCA_002427475.1 Mageeibacillus sp. UBA5442 | reverse complement strand
TTCGAGTCCGGCCACCGGCACCATTAAGACTCCAGATTAAGATCTTGACTTGGGGTCTTTTTTTACCTCAAATTTCATACGCTGCAGCGTTACAGTTAGAAAACTTGCGATATTGTTTTTGGTTTCTCTTGAAAAATCCCTTGATTGTAAAAAGTAACAAGACAATAAGAATGACATAATAAATTGGAAGCATAACATTCCAACTACTTTGTGGTAGAAACTGTTTGACGAAAACCCCATCAATCAGAATATAGATTAGGAGGCTTTCACTAC
>DIRG01000009.1:11205-11479 GCA_002427475.1 Mageeibacillus sp. UBA5442 | reverse complement strand
TTTGGCCGCAGCTTCGGCGGTTCCGCCCGCACCTACAATTACCTCGATATTATGTTGATTGAAAATATCAATTGCTCCACCGCCCATGCCGCCGGAAATAATCACGTTGACACCGAGATCATTCAGGAAATTGGGAAGAAAACCAGGTCGATGGCCCGGATTAGGGATAGTTTCACTTTTGACAATCTTAGAGTTTTCGCCGTCAAAGAGAACGAAATCGGCGCAATGTCCGAAATGCTCGGTGACCAAACCATTATCACTTGCTACTGCAATT
>DIRG01000009.1:2765-11043 GCA_002427475.1 Mageeibacillus sp. UBA5442 | reverse complement strand
TTATCATATATTTCTCCTTCAAAAGGCTTATTGTCTTTCTTTATTATTTTGTTTATATTTGTTTTCTCATATGAACGACTAAGCAACGGCACGCGTATGCTTCACTTCACGTCCAAATGCCTGTTTAATCTGCGTATAGAAGTCGCATTGTTTTGTAAAAAAGCGGCTGAACTGCTCGGCCGGAAGCACAGTCAATATCGACGATACTTTTTCCACTGTTAATAGCTTTCACTGCGTTCTCGTCAAAGGGGATCTTCCCTACGATGGGCAAACTATGCTCCTGGCAAAACACCTCGATCTTTTTACTTTGCTCAGGATTACTATCAAACTTGTTGATGCAGATAGCAGCTTTAACCCCGAATTTGGCCGCGGTTTCCAGCACGCGCTTTAAATCGCTGAGGCCTGATACGGAGGGCTCCGTAACCAGCAAAACCATGTCCACTCCGCTTAAAGAGGCAATTACAGGGCAGCCTATTCCGGGAGAGCCGTCGATTATGGCGAGTCTGGTAGCACTTGCCGCAGATGCTTTCATTGCACCTTTGACCTCACTCACCAAAAGTCCGGAGTTGCCGCTGCCCATTTTTAGGCGGGCAGTGGAGAAGACGGTGTCAGCGTTACTGTAAAGCATCAGCTCACCTGCTACAGCCGGCTGCATTTCAATGGCATTTGCCGGGCAGACATATTCGCAGACAGCGCAGCTTTCACAGGAAAAGGGGTCTACAGTGTATGCCCCATCACAGGAGATCGCATCGAAGCGGCAGTGCTGCCGGCAAAGGTCGCACTCAGTACAAAGATCGGAGTTAATACTTGCCTTATCCATACCGAAATAGTCTCTGCTTTCCGGCTCCTGATCCCAGTCGCTGATCAGGTGCAAGTTAGGAGCATCGACATCACAGTCAGCATAGGCCTTCGCTTGCGCCAGGTTGATCAGAGCGCTGGCGATTGTGGTCTTTCCCGTGCCGCCTTTTCCGCTAAGGATTAATAGTTGTTTCAACTCTTGCCTCCTTTAACACTGCGTCAAGCAAAGCCGAAAAGAAGCGATTATAATCCGCACTTTCCCTGGCTGCGATTTTGCCATTGGAATTTATCAGACCTAATTCAGGATCAAAAAGAATAGAGCCGAGAATATTTATATCGTTAGCTAGACAGTAGTCTTCAGCAGGATTCTCACCCGTCTGTACCTTATTTAAAACTACACCATAGTCTTTCTCGAAAAGTTCGACCAGCTCATGTACCATCTCCAAATTGTGGACGCCGAAGATGCTGGGCTCAGCGACCAGGATGCAATAATCGGCATTTTTAATGCTGTCCATCACGACGCAGGAACTTCCTGGCGGGCAGTCGATGAAAACATGTTTTTCCTCTTTAGACTTTTGTTGAATGTGTTTCTGCAGCTCGTCAATGATAGGAACTCCTGAAGCTACACCGCTGTTCATGATGCCAGTAACTACATCGACATCCTTCGATTTGCCTGTCCTGATTTCTCCGATGGCTTTATCCCTTTCAGTCAAAGCCTTCTGCGGGCAGAGCAAAACGCAACCGCCGCAGGAGTGGCAGATATCATCAAAGATCATTAACTTATTGGGATAGGCGAGAGCATTGAATTTGCAAAACTCGACGCAATGAAGACAGCCATCACATAAATCATCGCTAATTTGCGGTATCTTAACAGTAACTGCTTCTACTTCCAAACTGTCAGGTTTGAAGAAAAGATGTCCGTTTGGCTCTTCCACATCGCAATCAATATAACTGGCGCCATTTGCCACGGCAGCCAGGTTCACTGCCAGAAGCGTCTTTCCGGTACCGCCTTTTCCGCTGAGGATTGCTATATTCATCTGGCTCTACGCTCCATGAAAGCCTGCGTGGATTTCATCGAGCGTATCAAGTTCATCTGCCAGAAAGGCTGTGATATTTTCCAAGGCGGTTTTGTGAATAGTTTTGTGTATGGAAATGTCCGCTGCAGATATAACATCCGCGGCATTTTTCCCGCATCTGGGGGTTAGCAGGACCTTTGCGCCACTGTCAACAACTATTTGAGCAGCTTTTATTCCCGCGCCTCCTGTCATCTTTGCGGCGTCATTTAGCAGGAACTGGCCCTCCTCACTTTCACAGTCATATATAAGGAAAAAGAGTGCGCGCCCAAAAGAGGTACACACATCGGTGTCTTTAGATTCTTTATCTACAGGTATTGCTATTTTCATTGAAGTGTTTCTCCCTATCTTAATCTGCTTACTTCAATTGCACTGAATTAATTCAGTGCTCTTCACGTTGATTCAATCTGCGACCTTGCCCACGACACTGACCTTGACCCCTGCCTCGGCCACGCCCGCGGCCATAACCCTGGCTACCGCGTCTGCGACAGGCCGGACCGCAGAAGTCATCTGAGTCATCGCACAGCTGATACTTGCCGCCATCGATGGTCAGCAATTTGCCATTAACCAAAGCATCCGCCAGTTTCTTTCTGGCATCTGCATAAATGGCCTGCACGGTGGTGCGGCCTACATTCATCTGTTCGGCGCACTCTTCCTGCGTAAAGCCTTCCAGATCAATCAGTCTGACGGTTTCATATTCGTCAACGGTCATTCTGACCTGATTACTTTCCGCCTGAGGCATACCCAGTGGACCGAAATTTACATTATCCGGCAGACAGCATACTCTTCTTCTTTTCATTGGTCTTGGCATATATTATTCCCTCCTTTCGACAGTTTATTGACATATGTTATCAATAACAGTATACGCTCAATCCGACATATGTCAATAAACTGTCCATTTTAAGTATGTTTAATTATTTACTGGGAGGTTAAAACGGAGATACGTTCCACCGCTTTTGAACGTTGCATCGCTCTGGTAATCTTGTATCTTATTCATCTGCGCTAGCAGATAATCTTTTGGCATGACACCTCTTTATTTCGAGGTGCTCCTACGATGGCTGCGCTACGTTCCATTTTTCATGAACTTGATTCTTTAACTACAATTAGGTGTATCATATTGCGTGGCCCTTCAGGTCGAAACTTTACTCGTGTAAACTTGAATTTTCAATATACACATACATATAAAGGAGATGCGAAAAAAATACATGAGCATCATTAAGAGAAAAAAGATACTCAATATTGCAGTTATTGCCCACGTAGACGCCGGTAAATCCACACTGGTCGACGCCTTCCTGGCCCAAAGCGGAATTTTCCGGGATAATGAAGAAATGGCCGACCGCGTCATGGATTCCAACGACTTGGAAAAAGAACGCGGCATAACTATATATTCCAAAAACTGTTCAGTAATACATGAGGGCTTTAAGATCAACATTGTGGACACACCCGGCCACGCCGACTTTTCTTCGGAGGTGGAGCGCATCATCAAGACCGTCGATACGGTAATTTTGCTGGTTGATTCTTCCGAAGGACCGATGCCGCAAACGCGCTTCGTCCTGCACAAGTCTTTGGAAGAAGGTTTAGTGCCCATTCTTCTCATTAATAAGATTGATAAAAGAGATACGCGCATAGACGAGGTTGTGGACGAGGTCTATGAACTTTTCATGGATCTTGAGGCAACGGACGAGCAGCTGGATTTTCAAATTTTATACGGTATTGCCAGACAGGGCATTGTTGTGCGCGACCCGGCGGAAGTGGCGGACATTGAGATTGAAATAGCCGGCAAGAAAGTAAACAAGAGGCCTACGGGTCAGGATGGCTTAAATCTTGTCCCCTTATTTGACGCGATCATAGAGCAGGTTAAGGGATACCCTGATTACTCCGAAGAACCGCTGCGCTTTCAGATATCGACCTTAGCTTACGACGACTACATTGGACGTCTGGGCATCGGCCGTGTGGAAAGAGGAACGATTCATCCCGGCGAGACGGTTTCCGTTGTTGACAGCGACGGGAAGAGCAGATTGGAAAAGATCAATCAGACCTTTACATATCAGGGGCTGAAGCGGGTGGAAGAATCCGAAGTATCCTGCGGAGATATCTGCGTAGTATCAGGCATCAAAGACATCACGATCGGCGATACCATCTGTGATCCGGAATATCCCGTGCAGATGTCCACCATCAAAATTGAAGAGCCCACGATGAGTATGAACTTCATGGTCAACAGCTCGCCCTTTGCCGGCAGAGAAGGAAAGTTCGTAACAACACGGCATATCAGGGATCGTCTGGACAAGGAACTGGAAGTCAATGTGGGACTTTTGGTCGAAGAGACCGATTCTACAGATGCTTTCAGAGTATCCGGACGCGGAGAACTGCATCTTTCGGTCTTAATCGAGCAGATGCGACGCGAAGGCTACGAACTTGCCGTCTCAAAACCCGAAGTAATTCTAAAAGAAAATGAGCAGGGCAAGAGGACAGAGCCGGTTGAAGAAGTTGTTATTGAAGTTCCTGATGAATATTCCGGTGCTGTCATATCTGAACTCAATATTCGTAAAGGCATGATGCAAAGCATGAGCGTAAAGAACGGTCGCAGCAGAATCATCTACACTGTGCCCACGCGCGGACTTTTGGGATTAAGGACTGTCTTTATGAACATGACGCGCGGCGAAGGCACGATGGTGCGGCGCTTTTATGCTTATGAGGATTATAAAGGTGAGATCGCTGAGAGAACAAATGGCGCTGTCATTGCTCAGGAAGAAGGTATAACAACAGGCTTCGCCCTGGCCAATATCGCAGAGCGGGCGGAACTCTTTGTGGCGCCCGGGACTCATGTCTACGAAGGCATGATCGTGGGGCTGAACAGCCGTAATGAAGATATGGTTGTAAACCCCTCCAAAGCGAAAAAAGCCAGCAATATTAGGGCTGCCGGTACTGATGAAGCCGTTAAGCTGCCGCCGCATCGCGTGTTCACACTTGAGGAGTCGTTGGAGTTCATCAATGAAGACGAGCTCGTGGAAATTACACCCTTAAACATAAGACTGCGCAAGAGGTTTTTGACGGAGCGTGAGCGCAGGAAATCCGGGAAATAGCAATCAGATATGTAAGCGTTTGGACAGTTCGTCGCCTGCGCTTCCAGCAGTATGATCGGAATGGGGAGACAGGTGGCTATTACAAATAAGGTTCCAGTTGCTTTAGTTTTTGCTTCTGTTCCTTCCAGTCCGGCCTGATAGCTGCAAGCAGGCGATAAAAATCCTGCGAGTGGTTTGGCTGGATGAAGTGGCAGAGCTCGTGCACTACGACGTATTCGATGCAGCTGCGCGGGGCTGCAAGGAGCCGTTTGTTAAGGGTGATGGCTTTTTTTGCAGGTGAGCAGGAACCCCATCTGCTTTTCATGCTACGGAGCTTAAGTGTTGGCAGTGTTAGATTGAAATCCTGAAACAAAGCTAAGCTGTCGTGCAATATCTCGGTGAATGTTGTCAAGCAAAGTTGATCGAGGAATTTGAGGAGAAGTTTTTCTCTCCTTTTGAATTCCGTCGTATCTTTCATAGTTAGGCGGATGTTTTGCTCATCTATGACTACGTTGTCTCGATCGCCTTTCTCCAGCTTGAGCAGATACTTGTCGCCCAAAATGTGGAATTCCTCTCCGCTGACGTACTCCTTAGGTGGGGGGATAGTCTTTCTCGCTTGGGCAAATTTTTCTAAAGCAGAGTGGATGTATCTTGCCTTATCTTTGACGAAGCTGTCGACTATGCTGACCGGCACGCGCCTAGGGGCAGACACGATAATTCGGCTATCCGGATAGATACGCAGGTTGAGATTCTTAACTTGCTTTCTGCGCAGGAGGTACTCAATTTCGTAATTCTCGCAGATGACTTTTCTTTGCTGTTCTGATTTGCTCATGTTTTTAGAGAATAAATGCCGCGCCTATTGCCGCCAAAGTGCTGAGCAGTGTGCCTATCAAATAGTACTCGGCAAAAGTCGGATCTTTAGAAATCTTGTCATAGCGAGCGATAGATTTTGCAGTCAATACAAGACCTATGGCGGCGTACTGACTTAAAGAAATAAAAATAACAATGATTGCTCTTTCGAGCGTGCCGATGAAGCGGCCGGCCTTTTTGTCATCGGTTTCGTCCGCATGGTCATCTGACTTGTAAAGTAGCAATGTTTTGGCAATAGCGATATTAGTAGGTTTGTGAATGGCTAAAAACACTGCTAAATAGCTCACTATGTTTAAGGCCGGTAGGCCGAGAGTTTTAAGGAAGTCGGCAAAGCCTTCGTGAAGAACTAAGCCGTTTCCTTGCTTAACGAAAACATATGCCACTAAGCTGATGCTGACTACATGCAAAAGCTGATCAATGAAGAAAATATTTCTATCATGCCGAGGGCTGAGGATTTGACGCTTATTTATGGCTGCGCAAACGATGCGCTTGCCGAAATCAATGAGCAAGTGTAAAGCAGCAGCAATGCAGCCGTAGAAAAAGACTTGCCACGACAGGACGGGCAGTGAAACTAGTAGGATAATCGCCCAATAAAGGAGACCGTGCAAGAATAAGCAGCTCAAATGCTGTTCCTTCTTCTCAGCTATGTAGTTATTTTGTGCATAAAAGTCGCCAATAATGTGAGCCAAGAATAGCAGCACAAAATATTCCCTAAACATCTGTCCTCCTTATTTCACCAAGCACTTCTTCTACTTGCAGCAGGGCCTCCCTGTAGGTGTTAAAGTTCGCGCCAGACAGACTCTTATGCACGGACGATTGCTTGATACCCAATCTATCTCCAACAGCAGTCTGACTATCGTTATGTTCAAGCATATCCCAAATGATTTCCCTTTGTCGATCTGTCCAAGAAGATTTGATGGTGGTCAGCAGAACAAGAATCGTATTGAGCAGCATTACAGTGCCTTGATCCTTACCGTCGACTTCAAGGCGGATATCTGCCTTTGGCACTCCATGACGCTTTGAGCTGCTCTTCAAATGGTCAATAGCTTGCCGCGCCTTGTAATAAGCAGGACCGTCGGCCCCGATAGCCAAGTCGCGATTGATTGTTGTTGTAACATCCCCGACGCCGATGCCAAAGCGGATATTTACCGGCTGCATGCGATGCTGAATCACGGCAATGATGGACATAATATTAGCCCCGTTATTCAAGAGCCCTTGAAATTCATCGCCCAACGTTATAGTGAACTTGGATGCGATGTCCGCTGAATAAGATTCATTGATGAAATTAAGCGTAGCCTTTAACTTTTCCTGCACTTGAAGTCGATCCTCAAGCTGACGCGAATCTTGCAGATCGCCAATAATAGCTACATATGGATTGAAGTCTGGCGAAAAGAACATATGTACCTCCTGCTGTTTATTTGTAGTATATAGGCTTTTTAATGCATAATCAAGCATTAAGCATATAATAGGCTATAAGTGATGAATATTGCCTTAAAAGGCTATAAGGTCAATGCTCGCTTGGCCCTCACAAGTAATTGAGAAATAAAGTGAATAGTGGACTGATGCGGGGGAGCCTGGTTTATTCGAATTCGATGCCCCCTAAAGTTGGTTCCTATTTATGATCCAGCTTTAGGGGGTCAATCTTCCGTTCTTTAGAACGTTTCGGTTAAAAGTTAGCAGTTGTTATCTCTAATGCGAACCCCAACCGCCATCGACTTTGAGTGTTTGGCCGGTGATGAAATCCGAATCATTCGAGATTAGAAAGCGAATAGCGTATGCAATTTCTGCCGGCTTGCCAAGACGATTGGCGGGTGTGTTGGCCAAGTGCATGTCTGTGACACCAGCAGGATTATTAGCCAAGATAGGTGTCTCGATAACACCGGGCGAGACGCAGTTGACTTGAATATTGTGCTCAGCGTATTCTACTGCGACTTGGCGTGAAAGAGCGATCAGGCCACCTTTCGAGGCGGAGTAGCTTGGCAACTGTGTAATCCCGATATGAGCGGCCAACGATGTGATGTTGACAATCTTGCCGGACTTTTGTGCGATGAACTCGGGTAGTACGGTTTTCATTCCTAGGAAAGGTCCCTTTAAGTTGACATTAAGCATCTGCTCGAAGTCTTGCTCGCTTAAGTCTGTAATATAGGTGTCTGTGGAGATGCCGGCTATGTTGGCTAGTGCGTCGATACGACCGTATTTCTCCAAGGTACGCTTTTTGATGTCTTCCCATTGCTCGGCATTGGTCACGTCGAGCGTGGCACCAAAGGCCTCGTAGCCTTTTTCTTTAATTTCATCCGCGACAGTTTCAGCGTTATTGATGTCGACGGCTACAACAATGGCTCCATCGGCTGCCAGTATGTGTGCGGTTTCTTCACCGATACCCGAACCGGCACCGGTAATGATAACAACTTTATCTTTGATAGTAGTCATGTGTTTCTCCTTTTCGACTTGATGTAGCTCTAGCTTAAGCTATAG
>DIRG01000009.1:0-2556 GCA_002427475.1 Mageeibacillus sp. UBA5442 | reverse complement strand
TCCTGAGTATTTTCCGATCGCCATCACCTTGGTCCTTATCGCCGGAACTCTCCTGATCCTGAGCTCGAACCGGCTCAACGTGTTGGCTCTCGGCAAGGACACGGCCACGAATTTGGGGGTCAGTTACCAGGGTGGGGGTTATCTTCACTTTGATTATAGTGGCGGTCTTGATGTCCATTTCGACGGCCTTGATCGGGCCGATGACGTTCTTCGGCTTTTTGGTTGCAACCTTTGCCTATCAGGCGACGCCGACCTACGACCATNNTTCGTGCCAGGCACGGGAGACCGTTTTCCAATGCAAACGTTAAAAGTCAATGCTAGACTGATCGAAATTAGGGGATTTTTATGGCAGAGATATTTTTTAAAAAGAATATAAACGGTAGCATCTTGGATGTTGGCGGCGGTGGTGAAGGAATTATCGGACGTGTTTACGGCAGACAGGTAACGGCTATAGATAAACTACAATCAGAACTGGACGAAGTTACCTGTGATTGTGAAAAGTTAGTGATGGATGCTTGTGACTTAGACTTTGCGGATCAGAGTTTTGACAATGTGACCTTCTTCTATACATTTATGTTTATGGAGCAGACGGAATGGCAGCAAGCTCTTGCGGCAGGCGACGCCGACCTACGACCATAAATATCTTTTCCCGATGGCTTTGGCCCTCGGCTTTGTCATATTAACCGGTGCCTATTTCTTTATGTACCACGTATTCAACGCACAGGGCGTTGTTTCGATCATCATTGAATTGGTCGGAGGCGTTGTGTTCTTGCTTCTGATCTTTAAAAAAGGTGAATTATGATTGAACTTAAAAATGTAAAAAAACAATATAGCGAAAAAGTTAAAATCGGTACTCTCGATTTGGTTATACCTGCGGCCGGACTGACCTCGATTATTGGTCCAAATGGCGCGGGCAAATCCACGATGCTCCTCATGATCGGCAGACTGCTCGGCATGGACGAGGGGGCGATCAGTGTCGCCGGTATGGACGTTACTGAGGCCAAGTCAGACGATTTGGCGAAGATTTTGGCGATTTTGCGCCAAGAGAATCATTTCATTACCAAGTTGACGGTGAGGCAGCTGGTGTCTTTCGGCCGTTTCCCTTATTCCAAGGGGCGCTTGAACGTCGAAGACGAGCGTATCGTATCTCAGTATATTGAGTTCTTGGGCCTACGTGATCTGGAAAGCCGTTTCCTTAACGAATTGTCCGGCGGTCAGCGCCAAAGGGCCTATGTGGCGATGGTTTTGTGTCAAGAAACGGATTACGTGCTCTTGGACGAACCGCTGAACAACCTGGATGCTGCGCGTTCGGTGCAGATGATGCAATATTTGCGGCAGGCGGCGGACGAGTTCGATCGCGCTATCGTGACGGTTTTGCACGATATTAACTTCGCAGCTAAGTATTCGGATCACATCTGCGCTATGAAAGAGGGTAAGGTCGTAGCCTTCGGCTGTCCAGAAGACATCATGAAGCAAGAAGTGCTGACGGAGATCTTCGACACTCAAGTGCAGATTCTCGACTGCTCTTACGGGCAGGTAAAGGTGAATTATGATTGAACTTAAAAATGTAAAAAACAAATATAGTGAAAAAGTTAGAATCGGCACTCTAAGTTGTGGATCGTGCCTGGCACGATTCTTGACTTCTTTTACAGCTAAGTTGATTTTCGTGCCAGGCACAGATCTGAACTTCTTAGTCTTTTAATTTCTTCTGCATCTCGGCTACATACTTTTTCATTGTGTCCTCGAAGGCCTGTAATTTCGCTTCGAGTTCGCTTTTGCTGAGTGCTTCTCTTGCTAGAGGAATAAATTCCTGTTCTTCTTCTTCCATGTGATGGTCCAAGACTTCAACTAAAACAGTGAATTTTGCATCCCAGGTGTCGTTCTCAACGGAGGTTCGTTCCAAGACACTAAACTGGTATCCTCCTAGGCTATGTTCTTCAACCATTTCCTTTACAAGCTCCAAATCTTCGCCTTCGACTTGTGCTTTGACGTCGGGAAAGACAACGTGTTCCTCGGCCTCATGGTGACCTTTCACCTCTGCATAGAGCTGTCTGAACAGCTTTATCTTGTCCTTACCTTCGGAACTTTCTACAGCAGATGCCATTTCTCTAAATTTTTCATGTTCTTCCAAAATGTGGTCTAAAACGTCCATGACATTTCTCCTTTTTGCTTTTTGCATATTGTAGTCAGAGTGGAACATAGTTTCATTTTCGCACGCTAACTTCGGCCAATTCAATCTGGTGGAGTATTTGAGCTCAGTTGTTACGGAGTTCAGGATCGTGCCTGGCACAAATCTTGACTTGACAGCTAGGTTGATTTTCGTGCCAGGCACGAATCGCTCATGCCTGATCTTCCGTTTTGTGACCTTCTGGTTTGTGATTCTCTTAAGTGCTCTTGTTATCCTCGTGTGGAAACTCGCAGATTTGGCGAAGAAGCGAATGGTGAAAGTAGGTGATAGACGTGCTTGATCGTGCCGGGGACTTTAAAAAGCATATCCCCAACATGTTGACCACAATGAATTTCCTTTGTGGTTTGCATGTGGTTTTGCTGACGGTG
>DIRG01000017.1:8481-13234 GCA_002427475.1 Mageeibacillus sp. UBA5442 | reverse complement strand
TTAAACATGCGGTTTAAGCCTAGAAGCGAGTTGGTGATCTGGATGAAATAGGACATGAAGGCTACGATGGTACCAGTTTGTACCAAACCGATATTGACAAAGTTAGCGCCGAGAATGAGGACGACAGCCAGACCGCTATAAAGAATTACATTAACCAGCGGCGACAACGTAGACATGCGGTAAGAGGCTGCGACCTCTGCTGTTTTAACATCGCGATTGGCTACGGCAAAGCGGTCTTTTTCATACTCAGTTGTGTCTAGGGCTTTGGAAACTTTTATGCCTCTGATGTTTTCGCGGATAACCTGCACCATCTCATCAACCTTGCGCTGCACCTGACGATACATGGGGATGCCGCGCTTTAAGATGAAGCGTACTAAGAGGAAGAGCGGGGGGACCAAGAGGAGGAGTATCAGAGCGAGCCGCCAGCTCAAGATGAAGCAAAAAATGACACCACCCACAAAGAGCATGGCAGAACGTATGCCCATGCGTAGGGTTGCCCCTAGGAAACGGTGAACAGCATAAGTGTCCGAAGTAAGGCGGGATTCTAAGGAAGAAATTGTCAGACGGTCAATTTGTCTGGCTGACAAACCCAGTGAACGAGTGAACAAGTCTTTTCGAATCTCCTTAATTGTCAAAGCAGAGGTTCTGGTCGCCATCCGATTTGCTTTAACGTTTAAGTACCAGGCTAAAATAGAGCAGACAATCATTACCAGACCCCAGTAGATGATGGTGTTAACCTGTCTCGTAGGCACTACCTGATTGATTATGTAAGCTAAAATTGCCGGCAAAACAACCTCAAGAAGCGTACCGCTCATTTTAACGATTGCGTTTACAACAATTTTACTGACATGAGGTTTTACATAAGATTTCAGCATTAACTTCCTTCCTCAGAAGCATCCAGCATGCTGGCTAGATTCTTTTCTCTAACTCGTTCTGTTGCGGAACTGCTTAAATGACGCAAAAGCCTAATTAACGTTTCCTGATCTTGCGGATTAAGTGTTCCGGTCAAAGACTCATTCCAGCCATCTAGATATTCAATCACGCGCGGGTAAATTGCTTCAGCCTTTTCCGTTGGGAAGAGCAGCTTCGAACGGCGATCTTCGGGATCCGTCTCGCTGCGAATGTAACCGTTAGTCACCATTTTTTTAACGGTTCTGCTGACAGAGCTTTTATTCAACAAAAGACGCTTCGCAAGATCGTCGTGAGTTAGACCCGGTCGTCGACAGATTTGCAGAATATAACTGATCTGGTGACCGGCCAGGTTTTCTGCAGCAAAGGCTTCGGCGCGGTCCAGTATTGAGGCACGATAGACGCGGTTTAGATATTTTTGTATTCTTTCCATTTAGCCTCCTAATAATGTTGCGCATGCAACTATTGCACATGCAACTATTATCGTCCAAAGCTGATTTGTTAGCAAGAGGTCAAAGTACCCAGCTTTTTCTGAGAAAAATTTCGTTACAAGACAATTTTGCTAATCAAGTATACTTGGGACTGAGTAAATGAAGTTTGTTTTTCGATAGTGACAGGAGTTATAGATGATAATTATCAGAGGAAAATACAATGAAGCCAAGGTTTTCACCAATGACTTAGAAGAGACTGCGCGCGAGCAGATTCAAACGCTCTGTGATCAGCCCTTCGTCGCCGGGAGCAAGATCCGCATCATGCCTGATGTGCATGCCGGTGCCGGTTCTACCATTGGTACAACTATGACCATTATTGATAAGGTGGTGCCGAATATGGTCGGCGTTGATATTGGCTGCGGTATGGAAACAGTGCGCCTAGCGGATAAAGAAGTGGATTGGGTTGAGTTGGATCGTTTGGTGAAAAACAGAATTCCTGCAGGCTACAACATTCGCTCTAAGCCACATCCTTATCTGCAAGAGATTGACCTCTCACAGCTACGGGCTCGTCAAGGCGGTAAGAACGACGCTAAGTTGAAGCTGGATCGCGCGTATCGCTCTTTGGGCACTTTGGGTGGTGGCAATCATTTTATAGAGGGCAATCGCGATGAAGAAGGTCGACTCTATATCGTTGTCCACTCCGGCTCGCGACATCTTGGTCTGCAAATAGCTCAATATTATCAGCGAGTGGCGCAAAGAGAGCAACCGCATTCGTTAAAGGATCTGGCCTACCTAGAAGGGCAGTCGCTGGAAGATTACTGTCATGACATGCAAATAATGCAGAGGTACGCCGTTCTCAATCGCAAAGCTATTATGGACGTTATGATTCAAGGTATGGGTCTAGAAGTAGAAGAAGACTTTACTACCACCCACAACTATATTGATATGGAGCATCAAATCTTACGCAAAGGTGCAATTTCTGCTCAGGAAGGGGAGTTGGCGCTCATTCCGTTCAATATGCGCGACGGCTCTTTCATCTGCAAAGGCAAAGGCAATCCGGACTGGAATTATTCCGCGCCCCATGGTGCCGGTCGCGTCATGTCACGTACGCAGGCTAGGAAAGAATTGTCCCTAAAGTCATTGCATGAAGACATGGCTGGAATCTACACGAGCTCTGTAAAAAAATCGACTATCGACGAGAGCCCCGCTGCCTACAAACCCATAGAGGAAATCAGCGGACTGATCAAAGATACGGTGGAAGTGCTCCATCATATTAAGCCGGTCTATAATTTCAAGGCTTAAATTTAATATTACAATTTCATCAATTGTGCTAATAATTGAGCCGCAACCAGTCTGAATTGTGTCATACTAGATCTATATTTGATATATTTTGAGGCGTAAGGAGACTAATTATGGATGCGATCAAGCACTTACAGGACGCAATTCGTCTTGCGACGGTTTCACATGCGGATCCTTATGAGACTGACTGGACCCCTTTCCGTGAATTCGTAGACTTCATGGCAGAGGCCTACCCACTGATCCATGAAAAAATGGAAGTCAAGCTCATCAACGATTTCGCTCTGATTTATCGCTGGCCCGGCACATCATCAGAGGCTAAGCCGATCTTGCTCACCGCTCATTACGACGTGGTGGCAGCCAGCGATGAAGACTGGGAGCACCCTCCTTTCTCCGGTCATGATGATGGTGATAAAATTTGGGGTCGCGGCACTTTGGACGACAAAAGTTCTCTCGTAGCGATCATGGAGGCCGCCACTTCTTTGTTGGAAGCTGAGTATGTTCCACCCTACGATATTTACTTCTCATTCGGTTTTGATGAGGAAGTAGGTGGCACTTTAGGTGCGAGTGGAATTGCGCGTTATTTCCAAGAAGAGGACATAAGTTTTCGTTATGTCTTAGACGAAGGCGGCGCTGTGACTGAAGGTAAGTCACTGGGAGTAGATGCGGAGCTGGCGATGATTGGTATCGCTGAAAAGGGAAATAACAGTTTCCGTTTTCTTTTCCGCGGTGAAGAAGGTCACTCTTCGACGCCGCCAACATCAACTGCCGTGGGCAAGATGGCAGCATTTATTCATGACGTGGAAAACAATCCGCTGCCTTTGCGAATGACCTCTACTCTAGAGGCCACTCTGAAAGCTCTAGCTCCGTACAAAGCGGGAGTAGAGGGCTTTATTCTCTCTAGGCCGAAGCTCTTTGCTCCTCTTATTTCCCGAATTCTTGTAAAAAACAGACAGACATCCGCCATGCTGCGTTCAAGCATAGCTTTCACTATGACTGAAGCTGGCAGCGGACATAATATTTTGCCGCGTACAGCCACTTGTGTGGCAAATATTCGAGTTTTGCAAGGTGACACCGTAGACGGAGTGCTTGATCATCTCAAAGGTTTGGGGCATGAGTACGAAATTGTAGATGAGATTTTGGTCAATGAGGCCACCTCGGTTTCTGATGTTGAAGGTGAGGGCATGACTTATACGAAGGAGATAATCGGCAAAGTCTACCCGGCTGCTGTCGCGATGCCTTATCTGATGGTGGGAGGAACTGACAGTCGCTATTACGACAAAGTAGCGGACAATGCCTATCGCTTTCTGCCGCTTAAACTCAGTTCCGCTGAACTAGACACTATGCATGGCCGCGGAGAACATATATCGCACGAAAATTATTTCAAAATGATTGAGTTCTATACGGAGTTTTTACTTAATTTAGAATAAAAATTCCGCTAGATAGAAAATGAGCTAGGTAATGTGAGGAGACGTTATGGAGTTTAATGTCAATCATCCTATCCTTTTTGTCTTGGCCGGAGCGGTCATACTTTATGTGATAGGACAATCTATTTTCTTTATGCGCAAAGCCTGGAGACGGGCTCAGGAATTGAAGATCGATGCCAAGGTCTTGCGGGGCGTAGTATTTGGCAGCGCAATTTTCACAATCGCGCCGGCGATCGGAGTTTTATTGGGGTTAATCACTCTATCCCGCTTCCTTGGCTTACCCCTACCGTGGCTACGGCTTTCGGTAGTAGGGGCTCTGACCTACGAATTGCCGGCTGCAGCGGCCGTAGCTCAGAATTTGCAAATGCCTATGGATCAAGCTGTGACGGATGGCCCGGCCTATGTTGCCATTGCCTGGGTTATGACTCTCGGAATCTTGTCGGGATTACTTATCATTCTGTTCTTCCAAAAGAATATGAATAAAAGTTTGCAAAAGCTCAAAAGTAAGGATCAACGCTGGAGCGCCATTTTGATGGACTCGCTCTTTGTCGGCATGATCGCAACCTTTCTCGGCATGGTGTTTGCCGACATCAGATCCGGACTTGCAGGCTGGATCCCGGTTTTCGTTATGCTCTTCTCAGCATTGCTCATGCTCATCTTTGGCCTTTTCGTCAAAGTTATGAAATGGAA
>DIRG01000017.1:2963-8231 GCA_002427475.1 Mageeibacillus sp. UBA5442 | reverse complement strand
GGAGTCTGATCATGAAAAATATTAAATATTCTCAATATCCGGAAAAAATACACACTTGGGGACGGGTGTCACTAATCTTGGCGCTTGTGGCCTTTGTGTCTTATCCCTTCTTAACGTCGGTGATCTTTAATGTCTGGCCTGATGGCAAGGTCATCTTTCAAGGTCTTTTGGCTATAGTTCCGGTGTTTTGGACCGTGGGTATCATTGAGGCCTTTACCTTTAGTCCCATGTTGGGCTCGGGCGGTTCCTACCTCGGCTTCGTTACCGGAAATCTTACGGCTATGAAGGTGCCTGCAGCGCTCAGAGCAATGCAGATTGCGGAAGTTGAACCCAACACGGAAGAGGGAGAGGTTATCTCTACGATCGCTATCGCCGTGAGTTCAATCGTCACCACGCTTATCTTGATCTTGGGTATTGTCTTATTAAACGTACTCAGTCCCATTCTGGAGTCGCAAATTCTCGCGCCTGCCTTTGCTAATGTACTGCCTGCACTCTTCGGTGGTCTTGCAATTGTCTTTCTGGCCAAAAACTGGAAGATCGCTGTAGCGCCGGTGGCATTGATGTTAACAATCTTTTTGATCGAGCCTTCTCTTTCCAGTGCCGTTAGTGTATTAATCCCGATCAGCGTACTCGTGACAGTGGGCGTATCAAGGATAATGTATAAGAAAAATGTAATTTAATCTCCTCTTATTAGCCCTTGGTAAATGTGCTCTGTGGCCACAGAGCACATTTATATGTGTTATCTTATATTTCCGTGCAAAATCTTGTACGAGGGGGGAGAGAGAGGAAATATGAGAGAGTATCGGACAATTCTTCCATTTGTTCGAGAGAATAAATGGCGTTATATCTTCGGCATTATTGCCTTGCTCTTTGTGGACGTAGCCAATCTGTTGGTGCCTCAGGTTCTGCGCAGATTTGCGGACTGGGCACAGCTGGGCGAGTTGACCTTGGAGCGCAGTGGGCAAGCTGCTTTACAAATACTTATGCTTGGTATGGCTGTAGCAGCAGGGCGTTATTTCTGGCGTGTTTATATCTTCGGCACTGCTAGAAGATTAGAGTACTGGCTAAGAGACAAGCTATTTAAAAAGTACCTCACGCTTGATGACAGCTTTTTCAATCAAAACCGCACCGGCGATCTTATGGCTCATGTCACTAACGATGTTTTGATGGTGAGAAATTCCATGGGTGGCGGCGTCATCATGATTGTCGACGCTGTCTTCATGACCATTTTCACAGTAATCATGATGATTTATACCGTAGGCTTTCGCACAGCGATGGTTGCTTTGCTTGCCCTCCCGTTCATCACAGTGGTTGTGTTCAGTATGTCCAAACCGCTGCAACGTCGCAGCCGCGAAGTGCAGGATACTTTCTCCGAACTGACAACGGAAGTGCAGGAAAACATTTCCGGTGTTAACAGTATTAAGGCCTTTGGTATTGAAGACGATCGTTCCGCAGCTTTTGGCGAACTCAATCAAAAGTATCAAAGGAAAAACTTGGACATGCTGCGTATGAGTGCGCTATTTGACCCATTGATCCAATTTATTTCCGGTATCGCTCTTGTTATCTTTATGCTTTATGGAGTGCAACGGATGCTTAGCGGCAGTCTGTCTTTAGGTGATTTCGTTGCTGTCCTCAACTACCTTCGCTTGATGGTCTGGCCTCTAATGGCTATCGGTTTAGTGGTTAACAGTTTCCAGCGTGGAATCGCAGCAATCGGTCGGATCAATGAGATCTTTGCCGCCGAACCCAAAGTAAAGGAAGTTGCCACACCGGCCAAAATAATTGAAGCTGAGGAAAAAGAACAGCCTCTTAGGATCGAGTTTAAGGATGTTTATTTCCGCTATGGTGATAAACTACCTTGGGTGCTGGAAGGCGTCAATTTTTCGATAGAAGGCGATGAAAGCTTGGCTATTTTAGGTCGAACCGGTTCAGGCAAGAGTACAATTTTGAATCTACTCTTGCGACGCTACGATGTGTGTAGCGGTCAAATTCTTTTGAACGGTGTCGACGTCAGAGATGTTGCCTTTGAAGACCTCTACAGTAGGATTGCCTTCGTGGAACAGGAGAGTTTTTTGTTCTCACGCACCATAGCGGGAAATATTGCTTTCAGTAGTGATGATGCGTACGATCCGGTTGCAGTTCAACAGGCTGCGGAGTTCTCTCAGGTTGCGCCCGATATTGAAGCTATGCCCGAGAAGTACCGTACCTGGGTAGGTGAGCGGGGTGTGACTCTTTCGGGTGGCCAAAAACAGCGTCTAGCCATTGCCCGTGCATATTATCAGGATGCTGAGTTCCTAGTATTGGATGACTCTCTCTCTGCGGTAGATACAAATACGGAGAGAGAAATTCTGAACCACCTAGAGGATTTGGAACGCGGCTTGATCCTGGTCAGTCAACGTGTATCGACAGTACAAAGGGCTGATCAAATATTGGTCTTGGAAGACGGAACGATTGCTCAGCGTGGTACGCACGCGGAGCTCTTGGAAGACAAAGCAGGGTTCTATGCCAGGTTGTACCAGAGGCAATTGCTTGAAAGTGAACTCAGAGAAGACGGAGAGGGGGCGTAAGATGGCACAATCAAACTATAAACATCTGGATGATCAGGATCTGAAAGCGAAAAAACCGGACCGCAAGAGTTTACGGCGTCTTTATGCTTACGCTACACCGTATTATAAGCAGTTCCTTTTTATCTTTGTATTAATAATTGTTTCAGTGGCTGTGACCTTGGCTCAACCTCGGCTGATTCAGCTTTTAATCGACAATAATATTGCTGTCTTGGTAGCTCCGGGCAGCAGTGCATCTGAACAAGCTGTTGCCAGCACAGGTGCCACTCGTATGGCCTTACTCTACTTGGGTACTGTGATTATTGCTTTTGTGACCGGCTACAGTCAGGCTTATCTGCTCAACAACACGGGGCAGAAGATATTGAGGAAAATCAGGCAAGAGCTTTACGATCATGTGCTCAAGCTGCCGATGACTTTCTTTGATCATTACCCGCAGGGCAGTCTGGTCACTCGTGTGACTAACGACACGGAGACATTGAATGAGATGTTCACCTCCGTGCTGACTACAATTTTAAAAAGTCTTGTCACTTTAGTAGGTATTGTCGCAGTTATGTACAGTATGGATTCTCGGCTGGCAACCTATGTACTGATTCTGACTCCGGTAATTATTACTATTTCAGTGATTTTCCGCCGCGTGATCCGCAAGATTTATTACGCACAGAGACGCGTTCTCTCGATGATAAACACTAAATTATCCGAGAATATTTCCGGTATGCGTACAATTCAGGTTTTTCACCGACAAAAACAGGTGAGCGAAGAGTTCGACGAGATCAACAGCGAGTATCTGGACTTAAGTAGTAAAGAGGTGCGTTATTATGCAACTTATCGCCCCTTTATTGAGATAGTGAGATCTCTGGGGATTGCGGGCCTAATCTGGTTTGGCGGGCGCAGTCATCTCGAGGGTATTATTACTTTCGGTATTCTCTATGCCTTTATCGACTATATTCAGCGCTTCTTTCAGCCTATTCTCGAATTGGCCGAGACGTTTAATATTATTCAAGCGGCCATGACTTCTGCTCATCGCATCTTCCGTTTAATGGATGAGGAAGTAGAGGATATGGGTGGTTCTGTTTGTGTGCCTGAAGGGGGCTTAGAAGGCAAAATCGAATTCAAAAATGTCAGCTTTGCTTACAATGAAGGCGAATGGGTACTGGAGGATGTCTCCTTTAAAATGGAGCCGGGAGAATTTGTAGCCTTTGTCGGTGCCACCGGTGCCGGTAAATCAACGATTATGCACCTGCTGTGCCGCTTTTACGATATTGATCAAGGTCAGATACTGATCGACGACGTCGATATCAGGGACTACGATTTGAAGCAGCTGCGCGAGGCCATTGGTGTCGTCCAGCAAGATGTATTTCTCTATTCCGGCAGCGTGATGGACAATATCAGTTTGAATCGCCCTGAAGTATCGGCGGCTGACGTGCGTAAAGCCGCACAGATTGTCAATGCTGACTCCTTCATTGACAGCTTACCGCGACGCTATGATGAGGATGTCATGGAGAGGGGCAGTACGCTTTCTTCAGGACAAAGGCAGTTGCTGTCTTTCGCGCGCACCATAGTTTCTAAACCGTCCTTACTGATTCTGGACGAAGCGACTGCGAATATCGATACGGAAACGGAACTCTTGATTCAAGACGCGATTGGTAAAATGTCTAGCAATCGCAGCATGATTGCGGTGGCGCATCGTATTTCGACTATTGCGAATGCGGACAAAATTATTGTGATGCATAAAGGGCGGATAGCAGAGCAGGGGACTAGGGATGAGTTACTGGCTCAGGATGGTCTGTTCAAGGTGCTCTATAAACTGCAGTACGAAGAGTTTTAGCTCGAGTTTTTATAAGACGCAAAAAAAGTGGCGCTCAAGTTATGTAGCGCCACTTTTATATTTTAGAGTTTCGCAAGTAGCTTAGCAGCTACAAGCATCCAACGCCTGCTTCAGATCTTCGATGATATCTGTAGCAGATTCTAGGCCAATGGAGATTCTCAGCAGGTTTTGCGCGATATCGGCATCCTCTAGGGCCTCGGGACTGTATGTATTATGTGTCATGCTCGCAGGATGTTGGATCAAGGTTTCAGCGTCACCGAGAGAAACTGCTCTGCGGCAGAGTTTGCACTCATTAACGAAACTGGCGCAGTAGTCTTTATCACCATCAAGTTCAAAAGAAATCATTGCACCAGGCAACATCATTTGCTCTTGGGCTAACTTGTAGTCGGGGTGAGATTCAAGGCCTGGGTAGAGGACTCTTTGTACCCGCTCATCCTGTTCTAAAAACTCGGCTACTGCCTGGGCATTGGCACAGTGTTTTTCCATGCGGATATCAAGTGTCTTTAGGCCGCGGCAGATCAAGTAGCATTCGAAGGGGCTCAGAACTGCTCCGGTCAAATATCTTAAACCGTTACCTGCGATTAGTTCCACCATCTCTGCAGAGGCGACAAGAGCACCTGCAATCACATCGCCGTGACCGTTGAGATATTTGGTGGCTGAATGAAGTGAGATGTCAGCGCCCAGCTCTAGGGGGCGTTGCAAATAAGGGGTGGCAAAGGTATTATCCACCAGCACTTTAATTTCGGGATTAAAGGCATGAGCAATATCGGACAATTCCTTAATGTTCATAATCTTTAAATTAGGGTTGGCGGGGGTTTCAATGTAGACAACCTTAGTTTCGGGACGTAGGCTCGATTTGAGGTTTTCAGTTTGACAGAG